>CAJTKW010000006.1:30100-46373 GCA_910577035.1 uncultured Acetatifactor sp. | reverse complement strand
CTGTTTATCGTATTTGTATCGTTTTTGGCGCTGGTATACGCCCTGATTTCATACTGCACCGGGCACGTGGTGCCGGGCTGGACTTCGCTGATCCTGTCCATCTGGTTCCTGGGAGGGCTGCAGCTGCTGGCAATTGGTATGGTGGGGCAGTACATCGGGAAAATATATATCGAGGTAAAGCAGAGGCCTCGTTATAATATTGAAGAAATATTGACCTGCGGGGAAAAGTAGGAATACGGATATGAGTTGGAAGAAAAATGTATTCAGCTACCTGCTGTGGATCCTTTATGCGGTGGCGACAGAGGTGGGGCTGGTCTGTCTGGCGAACGCAGTATGCGCTTCCCTGGGAATGGGAATCCGGGTGGGGGCTGTTTCCTGTGTCCTGTATATTGGGGCGGCCGGGACGGGAGTCTTCCTGATACATCGTTTTGCACCCAAATATTCCCCCGGGGACGGAAAGAAGCATGCTGCAGGGATTGCGGTCCGGGGGGCGGTTATCGTGATCCTTCTGGCAGCAGGGACCGCACTGAGAATACCGGCACTCCACGGGGACGGAGGGGAGAGCGTGTATTATCAGATGGCGGTCATAGGCGGGGAAGGGGCGATGTCCGCCGCAATGCCGGATCCTTCTTATGCGGCAGGTCTTTATGCGGGGCTGCTCCGGGGTCTGTTCTTCTTTCTGGGCAACAAACCTGCGGCCGCAATGTGGGTGCAGCTTCTGCTGCAGATGGGCGCAATATTGCTGACGTATTTTGCGGTTAGTAAGCTTATGGGCAATATTGCGGCAATTGTGGCGCTGGCGTTTCACACAGTATCTTCTTATCTCATCAGAGAGGTATCGGTTCTGTCACCGGTTACAATGTATCTTTTCCTCTGGACGGCGGCATTGCTGGTGATTGCCGCGGCGGCGGGAGGGAGAAGGAACCTGTGGAGTCTTACGGCTGTGGGGGGGATGACAGCTTTCCTGGTTTTTCTGGATGTTGCGGGCTGCCTTCTGCTTTTTATTGCCGTGGCGGTTATTGTATCCGGGGAGAAGCCGGAGGCAGGCGGCAGGCCGAAATGTCTTTTATCCTTCCTTGCGGGAGCAGGGGCGGGCTTTATCGGCTGCGTGCTGATAGCTTCCCTGACTGAGGGGAGAAGCTTTGCCGGAGTGCTGGGGGCATGGATTTCACGGTATCGGCCGGGAGGCTTTTGTCTTCCCGTTTCGGCGGATGCTGCCGGAACGGCAGGGGAATATGCCGCTTTGTTTTGTGTCCTGACACTGGGGCTGTTTTCTTTTTGGAGGAACCGGCGCCGTGATCCTGCGAAGCCGTGGATCCTGCTGACCGCAGTCCTGGCCCTGGCAGGCTGTTTCGGAGTTTTTACGGAGGAAATGCCCATGGGACTTTATATGTATCTGCTGCTCACCATGCTGGCGGGGATTGTGGTGGAGGAATGTGTGCGAAAGACGGAGGCCGTGCCTGAGGCTGCCGTGTCTGTGACGGCAGGCACGAAAGGGGAGCAGCCTGCCCGGGCAGGTATGAAACCGCCGCAGGCTGCGCAGTCAGATGTGAAACCGGTGCAGGCTGCGCAGGCAGGTGCGAAAACGATGCAGGCTGCCCCGGCGGATGCGTCAGGGGCAGAGAAAGCGCCGGAGGGGGCAGGACTTCAGAAGCCTTCCGGGGAGCAGGAAGAACCGGTACCGAAGCCTGTCAAATACATAGAAAATCCTTTGCCCCTGCCCAGGAAGCACGTGAAAAGAAAGCTGGAGTACGGCGTGGAGGTGCCGGCAGGCAAGGATGATTTTGATTTACAGGTGGACGAGAGGGACGACTTTGACATCTCGTGAATTTTTTCCCGCGAATATGGAAATGATGAGAAGGGAGCGTAATGCGCGAATGGCGCAGCGCTCCCTTACAGCATTGTAAAAAACGCATGGAGGAGAATATGGCGGAAGAAAAGAAAGACACACGGATGGATAAGGAGCAGAAACGGGACGAGAGAATCGAGAAAACCGGGCAGGCCACACTGGATGAAAACAACCGCCTGGAAAATATTCACCTGATTTCGATCATCGGTGAAATAGAAGGCCATGACAATCTGAACAGTAATTCCAAAACCACCAAGTACGAGCACATTCTGCCGAGTCTGGCGGCTATTGAGGACAGCAGTGAGATTCAGGGCGTACTGGTGCTGTTAAACACTATGGGGGGAGATGTGGAGGCAGGACTGGCCATTGCGGAAATGATAGCGTCCTTAAGCAAACCCACGGTTTCTCTGGTGCTGGGGGGCAGCCATTCTATCGGGGTGCCTATAGCGGTGAGTACAGATTACTCCTTTATTGTGCCTACGGGGACTATGGTCATTCATCCCGTGCGCATGAGCGGCATGGTCATCGGGGTGCCCCAGACCTTCGATTATTTCAAGCTGATCCAGGACAGGATTACAGGCTTTATCTGCAGCCATTGCAGGGCGGACCAGCATAAGCTGGAAGAGCTGATGATGGAGACCGGGGTGCTGACCAAGGACATGGGCACCATCCTGGTGGGAGAGGAAGCGGTAAAGCAGGGGATTATAGACGAAGTCGGAGGAATTGATAAGGCCATGAAAAAGCTGCATGAGCTGATTATGAGTAGAATTGAATAGACTTTGCATCCAAACTGTGTTATAATTTAATCATAATGAACAAAATACTTTCTTTATTGTACTGTGAAGAATAAGATGACGGAGAATAAGTGTGGCTGAGAACAGGATAAAGGATGGGGAGCGGTGGCAGCTGCGGCATGCGGCAGGTTCTTACTGGCTGTTGGATATGGAACAGGAGCATGCGGGCCAGAGGCCTCCGCTTTCGCTGAATCAGGCGGGCGCGGAGCTGTGGAGGCTTTTCCGGAAGGGTGCTGAGAGTGGGGAGGCGGCAGATATGCTGTGCCGTCTGTATCAGATCGACAGGGAAAGCGCACAGGAGGATGTGGGAGAATTTCTGGCGGCGCTTCAGAAGCAGGGGATCGTGATCGAGTGAGGCTTTAGGTATGAACATATTGCTGATTGGCGGAGCAGGGAGCCTGATTAATAACCTGATTATCAAACTGAATAAAGAGGGACACAGAATATCCCTGCTGACGGGAGACCGTTATGGAAAGGCATCCTACCAGCATGCGTTTGAAAAGTATAACTTCCCGTATGAGAGTGACAGCCTGAAAGAAATCTTCGAAAGCGTCCAGCCGGAGCTGACGATATTCATGGGGGCTTACGACACGAATTTTAACTGGACCGGGGAAGGGGTGGAGCGGGAAGCCGTGCGCTTTTCCGGCAGCCTGATGAATATCCTCATGTCCTACTCCCGGTATACGGAAGGAAGATTCCTGTATCTCTCCACCCAGGACGTATACGGGCAATATTACGCTGAGGACATCGGGGAAACGGAGCCTGCGGCGCCGGAAGGGATTCCCGGAATGGTCTGGTCCCAGGCGGAGGAAATGTGTGAAAATTACAGAAAGAGCTGCAATAAGGACATTATTGTCCTGCGCCTGGACCATGTATACGGAATACCGGAGAGCCGCAGGGACGTCAGGGACATCTGCAGCCGTATGTGTCTGGAGGCACTGGAAAAGAAAAAGATTACCGTGGGGGAGAATCATACGTTTTCCCTCCTGTATGTGACGGATGCGGTAGAGTTTATCAACCGCCTTGCCATGTGCAGGGAGCATAAAAGCTCGATTTACAACCTGTCCTCCATGAAAGAACAGACGGAGGCGGCACTGGCGGATCTGATCTGCCAGGCCTGGGGCGAGCCCCTGGAGCTGGTTTCCGCAGGGGGGGCGGAGGAGCGGGTGATCCTTTCGGATCTCTTATATGAAAGTGAATTCGGGAATCCGTTTTTCTGCGAGGTACAGGATACCGTCAAGAAGATCATAACCCAGATGAAAAGGAAGTCCCATCTGTTTTTGAACGGCGGGGAGGAAGACAGGCCCATGGGGGACAGGCTGCGGGACAAGGCAGCCTGGCTGCTGAAAACACTGCTCCCCTTTGTGGAGAACGTGGTTTTGTTTATCCCGTTCTTTATGCTGCACAACCGGGCGGTGGGCAGTGAGTTCTTTGCCAATCTGGATTTTTACCTGCTGTATGTGCTGCTGTTTGCCATTGTATACGGCCAGCACCAGGCCACGCTTTCCGCAGTGCTTTCGGTGGCGGGCTATTGTTTCCGGCAGATGTATGACCGGTCGGCGTTCGAGGTCATGATGGACGCCAATACATATGTGTGGATTGCCCAGCTGTTTATCCTGGGGCTGGTGGTGGGATACATGCGGGACCAGATCACAAAGCTGAAGCTGGAAAAGGAGAGCGAGCGGGAATTCCTGGACATGCAGCTTGTGGATATTCAGGATATTAACAGCAGTAACGTGCGGGTAAAGGCGGCCCTGGAGACCCAGATTGTCAACCAGAACGACAGCGTGGGTAAGATTTACAGCATTACCTCGGCCCTGGACCAGTACAGCTCGGAGGAGGTATTGTTTTACGCCGCGGAAATGCTGGGCAAGCTTTTAAGGAGCCGGGACGTGGCTATATATACCGTCTCCAACCGTGCATACGCGAGACTGTTTTCCTCTACTTCCGCAAAGGCCCGCCAGTTGGGCGGTTCCATTCAATATACCAATATGGGAGAGATGTACGAGACACTTTGCCAGAGGAAGGTCTTTATTAACCGCAGGATGGAAGAAGCGTATCCGCTGATGGCAAACGCCATTTATGATAATGATGATATGCAGATGATTATTATGGTATGGGGAATTCCCTGGGAGAGAATGACACTGGGACAGGCTAACCAGCTGGTAGTCATCAGCGCCCTGATCCAGAATGCCGTACTGCGGGCAAATCGTTACCTTGCGGCGCTGGAGGAACAGCGTTATGTGGCGGGGACCCAGACGCTGAAGACGGAGGCCTTCCAGACGCTGGTGAAGGCGTATCTGACAGCAAGGACCAGGGGCCTGACGGAATGTACCCTGCTGGCGGTAGCGGTGGAAGAGAAGGACCACATGGCGGCGGCAAAGCTTCTGGCCGGGAAGCTGCGTCAGTCGGACTATATAGGCACCCTGTCGGACGGCGGGCTGTATACGCTGCTTGCCAATACCAACGGCAAGGATGCGGAATATGTTATCAACCGTTTCGCAGAGCTTGGCTATGCCAGCCGTATTGTGGAAAACGGATAGGGAGGAGGCATAAAGGTGAAAAAGGAGCATGTTTTATGCCTTTTGCTGGCCGTAAATACAGTGATTGTCCTGATTTACCTTATCTGGAAGCTGCTGCGGAAAAGGAAAAAGAGCCGGAGCTGTATGATATGTGCCCTGGTGATGTTTCTTTGTCCCCTGGCGGGGCCGCTGTTTTTTTCCATTGCCCATCTTTTTTTTCGCATGTTTTTCTCGGCACCGGTGGATCTGGAGGACGTGGTGTTCAGCAAGGAGAGGAAGCGTACCTTCATCCACGCGGAGGAGGACAGGGAGCGCAATCTGGTGCCTCTGGAGGAGGCAATCGAGATCACGGATACGGACAGTCTCCGGGGCCTGATGATGAATGTGGTGCGGGGGGACATCCAGAAATCCCTGGCTTCCATTATGCTGGCCTTAAACAGCGAGGATACGGAGACCGCCCATTATGCAGCCAGCGTGCTGCAGGATGCCTTAAACGATTTCCGGGCCAATGTGCAGAAGCAGTATAATCTCATTATGGAGGAGAAGCCGGAGCAGATGGAGCTGGCGGAGGCACTGGTTGATTATATGGATCAGGTGCTGGTGCAGCATGTGTTTACGGATCTGGAGCAGAAAAGATATGTGGGGATTATGGGCGAGGTCTGTGAGCTTATGTACAATAAAGACAGAAGCCGTATGACCAGCACGCGGTACGAGGCGGTGAGCTTAAGGTTCCTGGAGCTGGAGGACTATGAGAACAGCGAAAAATGGTGCGAGCGGGCGGAATATCATTATCCCAATACGCTGGCAACCTTTTCCTGCCTGCTGAAGCTGTATTTCAACAGCGGGCAGAAGCGCAAATTCTTTGAGGTGATTGACGAACTCAAACATTCCCCGGTGGTGCTGGATCACGAGATGCTTGAGCTGATAAGGGTGTTTCAATGAATACGAAAAAGGGAACGGGAATGGTATCTTATCGGAACTTATTCAGCATATGTACCACGATGGCGGTGCTGTTTTTTATGTTCCAGTTCTTTCAGCTCTTTAAGGAGAGCGGAAATGCGTATGATACAAATGAATATGCCGCAGAGCCTCCTTTATCCGGAGAGAAGCGGTGGGAGGCGGCCGGCAGGGCCGATGTGCCCGGTGTGGTTTTCCTGGGGGAAGACAGCGGCGGAATTGCCAATGTCATAAGCCAGTGGTGTCTCTATACCAAGCACGGCCTTACCATTGCGGAGACGCCTGTGCAGGCGGCGGAAATGCTGGAAAAGACTTCTGCGGAACTGCTCCTCATCGACGGGGCCGCACTTAAGCTCCCGGAGCAGGAGGAAGCGCTGACGGCACTGCTGGAGGAGAATGTGACGGCGGTATTTGTCCGTCTGCCTGAGGCGAAAAGAGTGGAGGAGAGTGCCGGCCTGAAAAATATCCTGGGAATCGAGAAGCTGCGAAAGCCGTCCGTGAAGACGGAAGGACTGCAGATATTTCCGGGATTTCTGCTGGGCGGGGAGGCCGTGTACAAGACCACCGATGACATGGATGAGAAACAGAAGAAGCTTCAGGATATGGAGCTGGAGATGCCGTGGTACCAGCTGGGTACGGGGACCAAAATATTCATGACGGGATTATTTGATGAGGATGAGGTGGAGAGGGAGCTTTTTCCTCCCGTGATCTGGCGCAACAGCTACAAAGGGAAGCTGGTGTTTGCGGTAAACGGGGAGTATATGCAGGATCTTGGGGGGATGGGCTTCCTGAACGCATTTTGTTATGAATGTCAGGAGTATTCCCTGTATCCCGTGATCAATGCGGAAAATGTCACGGTGACCGGCTTTCCGAACTTTGCGGAGGAGAATGCCGGCAGGATCATGGAGCTGTACAGCCGCAGCCCGTCCACCGTGCAGCAGGATGTCATGTGGCCTGGAATATATGCCCTTTCAGAGAAAAACCGCCGGAAGCTTACCTTCTGTTTTACAACGCAGTATGATTACGGGGATGACTGCGAGCCTTATGGGGATCGGGTGGTTTTTTTCCTGCAGCAGATGAAGGAGATCGGTGCCGAGGGGGGGCAGAATCTGGAATATCAGGGGAATGTCACCCTGGCGGACAAGCTGGAAGCGGATCGGGCATTCTGGGAGGAGAACGGCGGAGGCTACCGTTTCCTGGCTTATTATGCGGGGGAGGGCCTGGACGAGGAAGAGCGGGAGGCCATAGACGGGGGAGTGCTGCCGGATCTGAGGACGGTGGCGGCGGAACATCAACCGGGGGAGCCTCTGGTATCCTATTACAACAGTGGAATCACGATGCAGGGCATTACCGGACATGCGGAAGTCTACAGCTACAGCCAGGACCTGCAAAGACGGAGCCTGGAGACGGCGCTGGGGTACTATAATCTGCAGATGGATCTGCAGCCGGCGCTCTGGCCGGGATCAAAGGAAGATCAGTGGGAACACTATTTTGATGTGGTATCCAGCAATATCAGTACCTGGTGGAGCGGAGAAAGCGGCTTTGACAGCACCACGCTGACGGAAAGCGACGGCAGAATCCGGAATTTCCTCAATCTGAGTTATGCCCGGGACAGGCAGGGGGATACCGTTACCGTGAGGGTGGAAGGCGCCGGGGAGGCGTGGTTTGTTCTAAGGACCCACAGAGAGACAATCAAGGGTGTTCAGGGCGGGGAATACAGCCTGCTGGAAGAAAACGCGTACCTGATCCATGCCACGGATCCTGTTGTCAGGATACAGCTGGAAGGAGAGACCGGGCAGACCGGGTTTTATTTTTCATAACTGATTTTACAAAGGGAGAAGGATCGTTTTGAGAATATGTATGATAGCCGAAGGCTGCTATCCCTATGTGGTGGGAGGGGTGTCCAGCTGGATCCACAGTATCATAAAGTCTTTTCCGCAGGTGGAGTTCGTGGTGTTGGCCATTGTTTCCAGGCGTTCTCAAAGCGGGAAGTTTGCTTATGAGCTGCCGGATAATCTTACGGAGGTATACGAAGCATATCTGGAGGATCTTGACTGGGGGCATAAGCGTAAGAGCGGCAAGCGGACCCAGCTGAATAAGGAGGAATACCGGGCACTGAGAAGCATTCTGCTGGACGAGGACGTGGATTGGGACACCATATTTACCATGTTCCAGAAAAAGCGTTTTTCCGTGGATGACCTGCTGATGGGGGCGGATTTCCTGAATATTGTGAAAGAATGTTATCAGAGACGGTATCCGCTCATTGTCTTTTCCGATTTCCTCTGGACCATGCGCTCCATATATATGCCGCTTTTCCTGATCCTGCAGACGCCCCTTCCCAGGGCGGACATTTACCACTGTGTGGCTACGGGTTATGCAGGCGTACTGGGAAGCATGGCAAAGCATTTTTACCGCAGCGGCCTGCTGGTATCCGAGCACGGTATCTATACCAGGGAACGGGAGGAGGAGCTGCTGAAGGCAAACTGGGTGGAGGGCATCTATAAAAATGTCTGGATCGACCAGTTCCGGAAGATGTCCCGTCTGGCTTACGAAAGGGCGGATAAGGTTACAAGCCTTTATGAGCATGCCAGGCAGCTGCAGCTGGGCCTGGGGTGTGACGAAGAGAAGACCCGGGTTACGCCAAACGGCATTGATATGAAGCGGTTTGCCGATATTCCGGGCAGGCAGCCGGAGGATGAGGGATATATAAACGTGGGCGCGGTGCTCCGGGTGGCACCTATTAAGGACGTTAAGACCATGATCCGGGCCTTTGCCTTTGCCAAGGAGCAGAATCCTGCACTGAAGCTGTGGATCATGGGGCCTGTAGACGAGGAGAAGGAATATGCGGAGGAATGCTTTCAGCTGGTGGAAGCCATGCACGTCAAGGACGTGATCTTTACCGGGCGGATCAATGTGTCAGACTATCTGGGCAGAATGGACTTTACGATTCTGACCAGTGTCAGCGAGGGGCAGCCGCTGACCATTCTGGAGGGCTATGCTGCGAAGAAGCCGGTGATTGCCACGGACGTGGGGAACTGCCGGGGCCTGATTTACGGTGAGGGAGACGATCTGGGGCCTGCGGGCATACTGACCCATATCATGAATGTGGAGGAGATTACGGCCGCCATCAGGGAGCTGGCCCAGTCTTCAAGACTGCGTAAGACCATGGGGGAATGCGGCTATGCCCGGCTGAAAAAGCGCTACCAGCTGGAGCAGATGATAGAGACTTACAGGGATCTTTATATCAGTATTGGCTGGGAGTACGGCAAGCTGTGGCCGGACGAGGCGGATGACGGCTATGATGGGGCCGGGAGCGGGCATTCGGAGACGGACGGCTATGGGAAGGAGATCCCGGAGGACGGAAGCGGGGTGTACGACTACGGGAGGGAAGTTCCGGAAGCCGGTGCAGCTCCGGGTATAGTGACATACGGTTACGAAAGGAAAGCTCCGGAGACCGGTGCAGCCCCGGGCATTGCGGCGGACGGCGGCGGGAAGGATGCCCGGGAGACCGGTGCGGCCCCGGGCATTGCGGCGGACGGCGGCGGGAAGGATGCTGACGGGGCTGTCCCTGCAGGCGGCGGATATGGCCGGGACAGCCGGGAGGATGATTACGATATAGAAGTTTCGGATGCGGATAATTTTGATATGGGGGGGGTGTGACATGGCAGGCATTGGCGTAAGGCTAAACCGGATATTCAGTAAAAATACAATTACCACCAACCTGATCGGCTTTGGTTACAGTATGGTTATTACCATAGCGCCTATGTTTCTGGTGATCGGTGCGTTGATTATTATGCAGCAGCTGCTGGGGTATGCAAAGGTTGACTATGCCTCCCGGGAGCTTTGTTCCTGTACTATTTTGTATATTTTCATATTTTCCCTGACCACGGCAGCCCCCTTTAACGCGGTGCTGTCAAGGTATCTTTCGGACGTGATTTACAATGAGACCTTTGAGGACATCCTGCCCTGTTATTATGTGGGGCTGATGCTGAACATTTTGTTAAGCTCTCTGCTGGGTCTTCCCTTCTGTATCCGGGAGTATCTGCTGGGGGTGGAGCTGTTTTTTGTTTTTATCAGCTATTGCGGGTACATGAGCCTCGTGCTGGTGTTCTATTCCATGCTGTACCTGTCCATCTGCAAGGATTATAAGAAGATTTCCGTGTTTTTCCTGAGCGGCATGGTGTCGGCGATTCTTTTGTCCCTGGTGCTGGTAAAGCTGTTTCACATGGATGTGATCTATGGGATTCTGATTTCCCTGACGGTGGGCTTTCTGGTGGTAGGCTGTCTGGAGCTGGCCCTGATTAAGAGCTATTTCAGGGAGAACAGCGGCAAGTACAGGGATGTGCTGCGATACTTTAAAAGCCACTGGCAGCTGACGATTACCAACACGCTTTACACCATGGGAATGTACATTCACAACTTTGTCTTCTGGTCCACGGACATGCGCATGGAAGTAAAGGGAGGCTTCGTCTGTATGCCCACCTATGACATGGCTACCTGCCTTGCCATGTTTACCAATATTACGGCGAGCATGATCTTTATTTCCCGGGTGGAAATGCACTTCCATGAGCGGTATAAGGCCTATTCCGAGGCGGTGATCGGCGGCCGGGGCGCTGATATTGAGGACGCCAAGAAAATGATGTTCGGGCAGCTGGCGGAAGAGCTGATGAATTTGACACGGCTGCAGTTCATTGTCTCGGTAGTGATTTTCTTTATCTTTTATATCCTGCTTCCCAAAATAGGGTTCGGAGGGCAGATTATGAGGATGTATCCCTGTCTGGCGGCTGGCTATTTCATCCTGTTTATCATGTATGCCGCCATTATTTTCCAGTATTACTTTAACGATATGACCGGGGCGGTAATGACGTCGGTTACCTTCTGCGGGGTGACCCTTGGGGTAAGCATCTACGCTACCCGCCTGAGTCCGCTGTGGTATGGGATCGGGGTGGTGGCGGGGGCCTTCACAGGATGGATCGTGGCGTACCACCGCCTGCGCAGGATGGAGAAAACCCTGGATGTGCACATCTTCTGCAACGGCAGTATTTTAAAGAGAGGGAAGGGGAGGAAGCCTTCCAACCTGGTGTATGCAAAGGGTGGAACGGTGGATACAAAGCCTGAGAGGAAGCATTAAATACTGCTTGTCAGGCGGACGGAATCATGCAAGGGGGATAAGGATGGAAACCGGAGATTTATTGCGAATAATTATATGCTGCGGGGGTGTGATGCTTCTGGGGATTACCCTGTCCTCCCTGGCAAGGCGGAGGATGACGGAGCCGTTTTGCCTGGCCTGGGGCATCATCAGTGTGGCGCTGATCCTGGCAGGGATTCTGCTGCGGCCTACCATGTGGAACCGGTATATCAGCATTACGGGAATGCTGCTTTTGCTGCTGCTGGGCTTTGCCGTGATTTACATTGCTTATTTCGTCAGCGCCAAGGTGTCGGAGCTGATGCGCAAGAACCAGGAGCTTGCCATGCAGATGTCTCTTTTGAACCAGGAGAAGGACGAACTGTGGAGGAAGCTGGAGGAGCTGTGGGAAAAGTCCGGCAGGCTGCCAGGACAGGAGGAAAATGACCAATGAAGAAGCTTTTGTTTGTCATCAATACCCTTGGCCAGGCGGGGGCAGAGACGGCATTGCTTAATTTACTGCGGCAGATAGATCCGAAGCGGTACCGGATTTCCCTCTATGTGCTTATGGGGCAGGGGGAGATGGTGGGTGAGGTGCCGGAGTACGTCAGGCTTTTAAACAATTCCTTCTGTGACAGGCCGGTGCTGAGCGCAGAGGGCAGGAGGCTGATGGCCCGCCGGGTTCTGGGGGCGGCGCTCCGCAGGGGGACGGTGATTAAGCTGCTTCCGTATTTGCTGGGGAATTTCTTTTCCATGGCAGCCAAGAGGCGGATCCAGACGGATAAGCTGTTGTGGCGTCTTTTGTCTGACGGCGGGCAGCGTTTCCGGGAGGAATACGATCTTGCGGTAGCCTATCTGGAGGGCGGTTCCGCCTATTATGTGGCAGATCATGTGAAAGCAGCGCGCAAGGCCGCCTTCCTGCATATTGATTATGAGCTGGCAGGCTATACCCGGGCGCTGGACCGGGATTGTTACCTGCAGTTTGACCATATATTTGCGGTATCCGAGGAGGCAGGGAGTGCCTTTGGGAAAATATATCCGGAGTGCAGGGAAAGATGCAGTTATTTCCCGAATCTGCTGGATGTGGAGGACATTCGCAGGAAAGCGGCCCTGCCCGGGGGCTTTGACGACGGGTTTCAGGGGATTCGGATCCTGACGGTGGGCCGGCTTGTGACCCAAAAGGCGTTTGATGTGGCCATGGAGGCGATGAGCCTCTTAAAGCAGCGGGGGGAGAAGGTACGGTGGTATGTGCTGGGAGAGGGGGATCAGCGCGGCTTTCTGGAAGAGAAGCGGCGGAGGCTCGGCCTGGAAGAGGATTTCCTGATGCCCGGGGCCGTGAAAAATCCTTATCCCTGTTTTGCCCAGGCGGATATTTACGTCCACGCCACCCGCTTTGAGGGGAAAAGTATCGCCATCCAGGAGGCTCAGATTCTGGGAAAGGCCTTGCTGGTCTCCGACTGCAGCGGTAACAGGGATCAGGTGAGGCAGGGAGAGGACGGGTTGTTCTGCGAGGTGACGCCGGAGAGCATTTGCGAAGGAATACAGATATTGATACATGATCCGGAACTTCGGGAGAGACTGGGCAGAAAGGCGGCGGAGCGTTCCTTCGGGGGCGGGGCCGGATTGCTGGAGCTGGCAGATTGAGGTGGGGACGATGGAAGAAGCAGAGGTAATAAAGAAAAGGCAGAAGGAATTGCTGATAATTATTCCGGCCTATAACGAGGAAAAGAATATTGGCGACACTCTGGACGGCCTGGCAGCAGCAGGTATCCTGGATTGGGCGGACATACTGGTCATGAACGATGCCTCCAGGGACCGGACGGAGGAGATCGTGAAACAGAAGGGCTTCCCGGTGGTGACCCATGTTTATAATCTGGGCTATGGCAGCGGGCTGCAGGTAGGATATAAGTACGCGGTGCGCAAAGGCTATGAGTATGTGATCCAGATGGATGCGGACGGACAACATGCAGTGAGCAATGTAAAGAAGATTTATGACAGGCTGTGCACCCGGGACGGGGAGGGAAATGCGCCGGATATTGTGCTGGGTTCCCGCTTTGTGAAGGGGAGCGAGACTTACCCCATTTCTCTTGTGAAAAAGATTGCATACTGCTTCTTCAGGCTGTTGATCCGGATCGGGACGGGCCAATGGATTATGGATCCTACCACCGGGCTTCAGGGCCTCAGCAGGCGGGCATTTTCCTATTATTCCCGGTATTCCAATTTTGACGACCAGTACCCGGATGCCAATATGATTATGCAGATGCTGCTCTTAGGCTACAGGGTGGAGGAGATGCCGGCCCTGATGTTCACCAGGCATGAGGGAGTCAGCATGCACCATGGTCTGAAGCCGGTGGTCTATATGTTCCGCATGATGTACTCCATTATAGCGGTATGGCTGCGGATCAGGCTGTTCCATGTAGAGGGGAAACAAAAATGATATTTTTAAACAGAAGGAAGAGACAGGCATCCGGCTGGAAGCTGAATCCTGCGGATCTTGCAGAGCGCCCTGAGGATCTGCGCAATCCCTGCCGGGGCTGGTATCAGATCCATACCTTTGAGGCGGACAGGGAGCCGGACTTCGGGGAGCTGGAATGGTGCCTGGACAGAAGGGATGCGCTGGCTCTGGTTTTTCTGGATATTGGGGCATACAGGGACAGGGACCTGGACCGGACGGCGCTGGGAAGGATACGGCGCATTCTGGACTTTTTTCGGGATAACGGTTATGATATGATTCTGAGGGCGGCTTATGACCATCAGGGAAAGGCTGTGGAGCGGGAGCCCTATTTCTGGGATCAGGTGAAAGCACATATGCGCCAGGTGGGGGAGCTGCTGCAGGAATACGGGGATGGAATTTTCGTTTATCAGGGGCTTCTGACAGGCAACTGGGGAGAGATGCACACCACCCGGTTTCAGACGGAGAAGAAGAGAAACGAGCTCTGGAAGATATTAAAGGTAGCTATACCGGAGGGGACTTATGCCGCCGTAAGGCGTCCCGTATACTGGAGGCAGCTTCATGAGGAGCAGGGCGGAAGGGAAGGTATCGCTACGGATATGGGACTTTTCGACGATGCCATGTTTGCTTCCGGGGACCATCTGGGCACCTTTGGCACGCTGACCCGGGAAAACGGCTGGGGAGAAGCGTGGCAGCGGGAAGAGGAGCTGGCCTTTGAAGAGGAGCTGTGCAGGAATGTGCCAAACGGGGGCGAGGCCGTGCTGGGGGAGGCATTCCGGGAGCAGATGACGCCCCGGGCGGTGGTAGAGATACTGCGCAGGATGCACGTTACTTATCTGAACAAGGTATATGACCCCAATATACTGGACCTCTGGAAACAGTGGAAGTATCCGGAAGGGGAGACGTGGAACGGCAAAAGCCTGTATGATTATATCGGCGCACATCTGGGCTACCGTCTGGTGATCCGGGAGGCTTGCTTCCGGGCCGGGCGGGGAAGAGAGACCGGCAGGCTGGAGATTACCGTGGAGAATACCGGCTTTGCGTCCCTTTACCAGGAGGCAGTGCTTGGGGTGGAGAACAGGACGGAGGAAGACGGGGTCTTTGAGCAATGGAGGATGCGGCCGGCGGGAAAGGATCCGGGAGCAGTCTGGTACAGCGGGGAAACAAGGGTTTATGTCTGTGAAATACCGTTGGAGGAAGGGCAGCTTTGGATCAGTGCAAGGCGAAAATCGGACGGAGCCTGCATTCGGTTTGCAAACGGCTGTGATAAAGACGGAAAGACAAAAATAGGGGAGCTGGCAGGTTCTCCCTAAAGGAAAGAATGCTGGATAGAATGACTGGAAGACCCGGGGAAGGGTGAGAAAAAGGCTTGGTTACGTGGTATTGGGCAGCAGAATATGGTAAGGTACTGGCGGGATACGGCTTTCTGATGTTTATCTGGCCCCTTTTTATGCTGCGGAAATACCTGAAGGGACGTTCCACCACCTTTTGCTTTGCGTTTTGCGTCACCTTTCAGCCGGTGCTGGTGAATACGGTAGTGCTGATGCTGGGTTTGTTTCACCTGCTGAATCCCTGGGTGATCCGGGGATTGTTTTACCTTCCTTTTCTGGCAGAGGTGATCCGATGGCTTAGCTGGGGCAAGAAGGAAAGGCGCAACCTGAAGCACCTTTTAAACGGCACTTATGGACTGAAAATGCTTTGCCATAATGTGCTGTGGGGGATCGGAAGGCGGATCAGGAGCTTCTGGCGCATGATCCGGGCCAGGCTGTACGGCCACTGGTGGGAATACGGGCTGCTGGCCGTCATTATCCTATATGGGATGATTTACTTTTCCTGGGGGGTTTTTCAGACGTATTCCTATGGTTCCGGCGACCATTATGTGCACAACGCATGGATTTATAACCTTACCAAAGGCAGGATATTTTCCGCCGGGGTATATCCGGAGGGGATGCACTGCTTTGTCTACGGGATGCACGTCCTGTTCGGGATCAGGATCTATAGCTGTATGCTCTTTTTACAGCCGGTGCATGTGTCGGTATTCCTGTTGTCGGTTTATGTGTTTCTGAAGGAGGTGTTCCGCTGGAGGTACACTCCCATGTTTGTGCTTGCCGCTTTTCTGACCCTGAACGTGCGCAGTGTAAATGCAATTGTCAGCATGGCCAGGCTGCAGTGGACTCTGCCCCAGGAATTTGCCACGCATACCGTCTTTCTGTGTGCCGCCTTTCTGGTAAGGTATCTGCACTCTGCCAAAAGGAGGTCATTCCGGGGAAAGCTGACCAGGGGCTATTGGGACGAGAATCTGCTGGTGTTTTCCCTGGCCCTGGCTACGTCCCTCATTGTTCACTTTTATCCTACCATTATGGCTTTTTTCCTGTGTGCAGCCTTAGTGCCGGTGCATTGGAAAAGAATCTTTTCCGGGAAACGGTTTATACCGCTGGTGACGGCGGCGGTGGTGGGATTTACGGTGGCAGTGATACCCATGGGCGGGGCGCTTGCATCCGGCATTCCCTTTGAGGGCTCCATGAATTGGGCCATGTCAATTATACGGGGGTCGGGAAAAGGGGACACCGCCCC
>CAJTKW010000006.1:21935-29993 GCA_910577035.1 uncultured Acetatifactor sp. | reverse complement strand
CAGACCGGTATCCAGCCGGACGGATCCGGAGGTACGGGGGTACCTTCCGGCTTACAGCCGGAAGGAGAAGCTTTGCCGGGAATGCCGGAAACGGCCGTTTTGCCGGAGCCGGTAAAGGTATCTGTGAAGGAGCGGCTGACGGCGGCAGCCCGACGTCTGGCAGGAGTGCTGCAGGAAAAGGGGAGGATTCTGTACCAGAGAAGCTATGTGCGGGTATTTGGAGAGGAGAGGGCAAGGCTGGTGCTGGGGGTTACCCTGCTGGCCGTGCTGATCTGGATCTGCTACAGAATTCCGGCAGGTTTCATCAAGCTCATACTGCGTAAAAAAGAAAAGAAACCCAAACCGGAGTATTTTGACCAGTATTTTTCCGTTGCGCTGGCGTCCCTGATCTATATGGTGCTGTCCTGCGGGGCGGCGCTGGGGCTGCCGGCATTAATCGAAGATTCCCGCCTGTGTGCGATGGATCAGATTCTGGCGCTGTCCGTGGCAGGAGTGTCCCTGGATCTCATATTTACCGTGCTGCACCTGATCGTGTGGGATGGCCTTCTCAAAGTGGTTTCCGCGGCGGTGGTAGTGGGAATCTATGCGCTTGTAGTGGTGTCGGGTAATTTCCATGGTTTTTTGTTTATGTATCTCACACGCTTAAACAGTGCGGTGCTGGTCACTCACTCCATTACGGAGACCATGCCGCCCTACAGCTTTACGATTATTTCGCCCACCGACGACCTGTATCAACAGATCCAGTACGGCTGGCATGAGGAGCTGTCCGGTTTTGTGAATCAGGTACAGGAAAAGGAGTATACGCTGCCTTCCGAGCATTTGTTTATCTATATTGAGAAAAGGCCCTTTCAGTATGCGCAATGCTTATTTGCCACCGGCCCCGGCTGGCTGGCGCAGGATGGCTATTTAGAAAGTCTCGGCGGGGCAAATTCCAGCTATGCCAGTCAGGTGCCGGATTATACTTCTTCGGAATTGCTGCCGGCAGAGGAGATCAGCGGGACAAAGTTTGCCTTTGACCTGAGCTCCAATACTTATGCCGTCTTACGGGTACGCACCCTGGTGGAATCCCTGGCCTATCAGTGGTGCAGGGAGTTTGAGAAGCTGTATCCCGGGGAGCTTCAGACCTATTATGAGGACGAGAACTTTGTTTGTTATTATATCAGGCAGAACCCGCGTAGTCTGTATCAGCTGGGGCTTCTGTACAGGGAAGTGGAGGAACAGGATTGAAAAGAGTGATAACCGGTCTGGTCATAGTATGTCTGTTGCTGCTGGCGGGGAGCGCAGGCTGGATGTTGTATCGCAAAGCGGAGGAGCTTTCCTGCCTTTCGGACAGAATGTCCCGGCTGTCGGAGGAATATGAGGGAATTTCGGAAAGCAGCGGGCAGCTTTCGGAGGAGTACAGCGGTCTTTCGGAAGCATATGGGGTGCTGGAACGGAGGGCGGAGGAGCTTCTGGAGCAGTACCTGAAAGCCAGGGGACATGGGAGCGGAGCCACGGAAAGCTTCACCTTTACCGAGTCATCCAGAGAGTTAAAGAATCCCGGCAGAGGATTTTATCATATGCACGGTTTTGTAATTCCTGACAAGGTCAACGATTACCGGAGGGATATTGCAGGCAGATATGCGGAAGACCAGGATAGCCGGCTTACGCTGGTCCAACTCAATCTGCAGAGATTCCGGGAAAACGAGATTTCGGCAGCAGGGCTTCAAAGCCTGGAAAATGTGCTGACGGCGCTGGCAGATACGGATAAGCTGCTGATCCTGCGCTTTATTTACGACTGGGACGGAAAGAACCTGCAGCACGAGCCTGACAGTCTGGAGGTAATACTGACACATATGGAGCAGGTGTCGGATCTGCTGAAGAAATATGACGACAAAATCTTTGTGGTGCAGGGATTGTTTGTGGGAAACTACGGAGAGATGAACAATTCCAAATATCTGGGGACGGAGAACATGAAAACGCTTACTGAGAAATTATTTGCCGCCGTGGGGGAAAAGGCCTGCCTGTCCGTGCGTACCCCGGCGCAGTGGCGCAGTATAACGGGCCTTTTGGATCCGGCGCAGATCGTCAGAGGGGACGGGAGCCTGGCGTCCAGAATGGGATTGTATAATGACGGAATGCTGGGAAGCGAGACGGATCTGGGGACCTATGGCCAGACAGATCCGGAAAATCCCTTTTCCCAGTGGAGCCGTCAGGAGGAGCTTTCCTTCCAGGATACTTTATGCAGACTTGTGCCCATAGGCGGAGAAGCGGTAATCAATAATGAATATAACGACTTTGAAAACGCGCTGAAGGATATGAAGGCCATGCACGTCACCTATCTGAACTGGGATCATGATACCGACGTGACGGAGAAATGGCGGGAAACCATGGTTTATGAGGGAAGCTGCTTTGACGGCATGGACGGGCTGAGTTACATGGAGCGGCATCTGGGTTACCGTCTGGTGATCCGGGGGACTGCGCTGGATTACGACTGGAAGGCGGACCGGCTGACTGCAAGGGTGGCTCTTCAAAATGTGGGCTTTGCGCCGGTTTACAGAGAGGCGGGGGCGGAGCTTACGCTGTATGACAGGGAGCGGGGCAGGAAATATGTCTATACGCTTGAGGACGGACAGGACATCCGGGATCTGGCAGGCGGAACGGCGGAGGAGGAGCAGATGACCCTGAGGTGGGAGCTGCCGTTGGGAGGTATGCCGTCCGGGGAGCTGGAGGTGTACTTTTCCCTGACAGATGTCTCTTCCGGGGAGAGGATCCTCTTTGGCAATGAGCAGGATCCGGAGCTGTCCGGTTACCGGGTGGGGACATTGAAGCTGGAATCCACGGAAGCGCTGCGGGAACAGTGGGAAAAGGAGTGGCAGGATTGAAGACAATATGCTTTTTCTCGGGAGACATTACCCGGGGCGGCGGGACGGAGCGAGTTGCGGTTACCGTGGTAAACGGGCTGGCGGCAGAGGACAGGTACCGGATTCTGGTGCTCAGCCTCACGGAGCAGTCAAAGGAGCTCTTTTTCCCCCTGCATGACAATATAGAGCATTGCGCCCTGGGGGACAGGTGGCTGAATCCGGGGCCGGGGTATCTGAAGGTGATCCCTAGGCTGCGGCGTTTTCTGAAGGAGCGGGATATAGATGTGATTGTGGACATCGATATTGTGCTGGACGTGCTTTCCCTGCCGGCATCGGGAGGATTGAAAACAAAGGTGGTTTCCTGGGAGCATTTTAACTGTGCGTATGAGATGTCGTCCCTGTACAGACGGTGGATTCTGAAATATTCCGTAAAGCGGTCGGATTACGTCATTACGCTGACGGAACGGGACCGGGCCGATTATGGGAAAAGGCTGGGCAGGAGGCAGAATATTGCCGTTATAGGGAACCCTCTGCAGGAGACGGTCTGCGGGGAAGATGCGGAACGGGAGAACTGGCTGATTACGGTGGGAAACCTGGTGTCCGTGAAAGGGCCGGATTATCTGGGGGAGGTTGCCGTGAAGATCCTGAAGATACATTCGGACTGGAAGTGGATGGTACTGGGAGAAGGAGAGGAGAGGGCGTACCTGGAAGAGCTGATCCGGGAGAACGCCCTGCAGAGGCAGCTTTGCCTGACCGGCAGAGTAAGTGATGTGGGATCTTACTTAAGGAGGGCAAAAATCTATGTGATGACATCCAGAAGGGAAGGGCTGCCCATGTGCCTGCTGGAGGCAAAGGCTTATAAGCTGCCGGCTGTCAGCTTTGATGTTGCTACCGGGCCTGGGGAAATCATTGACGACGGGGTAAACGGTTACCTGATAGAACCCTATGACTGTCGGGCAATGGCGGAGAAGCTGGAAATATTGATGGAAGATGAGGCGCTGCGGAAAAAATTTTCTGAGAATTCATCCCGGGGCCTGGAGCGTTTTCAACCGGAGGGCATTTTGAACCGGTGGAAGGGTATTTTGGAGGAGCTGTAACAGAATGGATTCGGAGACAAGAAAGAGCAGAACCGAATATTCTGCACGCAATACCACCGTGGCGATGGTGGCAAGGGTGATGGCCATTGTCATGGGATATTTGACCAGGGTGGTTTTTACCCATACGCTGGCGGAGGAATATGTAGGGATCAACGGTTTGTTTACCAATATCCTGAATGTGCTGGCACTGTCGGAGCTGGGGATAGGAACGGCGGTTACTTATGCCCTGTACCGGCCGGTTGCCGAAGGAAATATCGAAAAGCAGAAATCCCTCATGAGGCTGTACCGGCAGTTTTACAGGATTGTGGCGCTGATTGTGCTGCTCAGCGGGCTGTTGGTGATACCGTTCATGGATGTGCTGGTCAAAGGCGAGGACGGGGTGGAACATTTGATTTTCATTTATCTGATGTACCTCCTCAATTCCGTGATTTCCTATCTGCTGGTATATAAGGCGGCATTGCTGGATGCCCATCAGATGAATTATATCGGGGTTTTGTATCAGACGGTATTCTTGATCCTGCAGAATCTCCTGCAGATGCTGGTGCTTGCCCTGACAGGAAATTTTATCCTGTATGTGCTGATTTTTACGTTGTGCACGATTACGAATAATTTCTGCATTTCCAGAAAAGCGGATAAAATGTATCCCTATCTGAAAGATAAGAAAGTGCAGGCTCTTTCCAGGCAGGAGAAGGGGGATATTTATAAGAATGTCCGTGCCATGCTGATGCACAAGATCGGGAATGTGGCGGTGAACAATACCGACAATCTGCTGCTGTCATCCATTGTGGGGATTATCAGTACGGGCCGCTATTCCAATTATTATCTTGTAATCGGCTCCGTGCGGCAGGTATTGGACCAGATGTTTCAGGCTATCTCCGGCAGTGTGGGCAATCTGGGTGTGGAGGAGGGCAGGGGGCGAATTCAGAAGATTTTTGAGGCGACCTTTTTTGCAGGGCAATGGGTATACGGCCTGGCAGCCATATGCCTGTATGAGCTGGTTGACTTTTTTGTAGAATTCAGCTTTGGAGCCCGGTTTGTATTTACAAAGGATATTACCCTGGTTCTCTGTCTGAATTTTTATCTGGTGGGAACCTGCCGGGCAACCCTGGTGTTTCGGGATTCCATGGGATTGTTCCGATATGACAGATACAAGGCGGTGGTGGAGGCGGCCATTAATCTGGTGGTTTCTGTTATTCTGGGCAAGTGCCTGGGAACGGTGGGCATTTTTCTGGGTACTACCATCAGTACGGTGACTACATCTCTTTGGGTAGGGCCCTATATTTTATATAAATACAGGCTGCAGTGCTCTTCTGTAAAGTTTTTTGCCAGTTATGGACTGTATGCGGGGGTGACCTTTGGGGTATGGTTTTGCACGGACTTATTGTGCAGGCAGATAACGGGGACATTTTTTATGGTGTGTGCGGCCCGGCTTGTCTGCTGTCTGGCTGTCACAAACCTGGTATACCTGCTGCTGTATCACAGAACGGAGGAATTTCGGCTGCTTTGGCGGAAGGGTACGGATTTGCTCAGGAGAAAAAGGCGTTAGCCGTACGCCTATGTAAGGAAAGACTATGCAATGAAATGGTTCATTGTAAAATGTAAAAAGTTATTGCGTGTTGGGGCTCAGTGTGTTATAGTGTGTCTGTAAGAGAGAACAGGAATCACATCGCGCTTTGCATATTTGCAAATCTGAGCGCCGTTTCAGGCAATTCGCCGCTGATTCAACTTTTACAAAATAGCAGGTGGAGAGCCGGAATGCAGTGATGTTTTACTACGTTGCTTTTCTGCCTGTATCAGAAAGGGGGAAAGGCAGGATAGGAGTATAGAATCATGTCAATAGGAATCAATTATGAGAGGAGGTGATATAATGACAGATAGTGAAAAATTGGATTTGCTGCTTACGGAAATGCAGGAAGTGAAATCAGGTGTGCAGGACCTGAGAACGGAAATGCAGGAAGTGAAATCAGGCGTGCAGGGTTTGAAAACGGAAATGCAGGAGTTAAACCGGCGGGTAACAGACCTGGAAATTGCCGTGAGAGATATTAATCTGACGCTGGAAAATGAAATCAGGGAAAATATCCAGCGTGTGGCGGAAGGGCATCTTGATTTGTCCCATAATCTGCATAATGCGTTAGAGATAGATAATGAAAAAGAAATGCTCTCTATACGTGTAAGCGTTCTCGAAACGGAATTGCGCAGAATCAAGAGGCAGTTAGAAACAGCATAATCATAATACATAGGGCAGGAAAAAGGGGAAAATGCAGAAAATTGATTTAACGGGAAAAAACGTTCTGATTACGGGAGCTGCCGGATTTATCGGTGCCAATCTGACGGCAAGGTTATTGCGGGACGTGGAAAATATTAAGATAGTCGGGATCGATAACCTGAATGACTATTATGATGTTGCCATAAAGGAATATCGCCTGACACAGATACGGGAGCTTGAGAAATCCGTGTCGGGAACGTTTCAGTTTGTGAAGGCTTCCATTGCCGATAAGGCGGTGGTGCAGGTATTGTTTCAGATCTACCGGCCGGATATTGTTGTGAACCTGGCGGCCCAGGCAGGGGTGCGCTACAGTATTACAAATCCGGATGTGTATATAGAGAGCAATCTTGACGGCTTTTATCATATCCTGGAGGCCTGCCGGCATTCTTATGACAACGGCGCGAAGGGGGTGGAGCACCTGGTATATGCGTCCTCTTCCAGCGTTTACGGCTCCAACAGGAAGGTTCCCTATTCCACGGAGGATCCGGTAGACAATCCGGTTTCCCTTTATGCGGCTACCAAGAAATCCAATGAACTGTTGGCCCATGCCTACAGCAAGCTTTATAATATTCCGTCTACAGGACTGCGTTTCTTTACAGTTTACGGGCCGGCAGGACGTCCGGATATGGCATATTTCGGATTTACGGACAAGCTGCTTCGGGGTGAGACCATCCAGATCTTCAATTACGGCAACTGTAAGCGGGATTTTACTTATATCGACGATATTGTGGAGGGTGTTGTCCGCGTCATGCAGGGAGCACCTGAGAAGAAGGCGGGCGGGGATGGCCTGCCGCTTCCGCCCTATGCGATTTACAACATCGGCAACAGTAATCCGGAGAATCTGCTGGAATTTGTGGATATTCTGCAGCAGGAGCTTGTTCGCGCGGGAGTGCTGCCGGAGGATTATGACTTTGCCGCCCACAGGGAGCTGGTGCCGATGCAGCCCGGCGACGTGGAGGTGACCTATGCGGATACATCGGCTCTTTTAAGGGACTTTGGATTCCAGCCGGATACGGACCTGCGGGACGGGCTGAGGAAATTTGCGGAATGGTACAAAGAGTTTTATGGGGGTGATACACATGAAGCGTAAAATTGCGGTTGCCGGAACCGGGTATGTAGGTCTTTCCATTGCCGTTCTTTTGGCGCAGCATCATCACGTGACGGCGGTAGATGTCATTCCGGAAAAGGTGGATCTGATCAACCGCAGGAGAAGTCCGATCCAGGATGAGTATATCGGAAAATATCTGGCGGAGAAGGAGCTGGACCTGACGGCTACCCTGGACGGCGAGGCGGCATACAGGGAGGCGGAGTTTGTTGTGATTGCCGCTCCCACCAATTATGACAGTAAAAAGAACCATTTTGATACTTCCGCGGTGGAATCCGTTATCAGGCTGGTCATGGATGTAAATCCGGAAGCGATCATGGTCATCAAGTCTACCGTTCCTGTAGGCTATACCGTTTCCATCAGGGAGAAGACAGGAAGCGGCAACATCCTGTTCAGCCCGGAGTTCCTCAGGGAGTCCATGGCGCTGTATGATAATCTGTATCCTTCCCGCATCATTGTCTCCACGGACGGATCGGAAAGGCTGGATGCCGCCGCCAGAACCTTCGCCGGGCTTTTACAGGAGGGGGCGGAGAAGGATAAAATCGATACCCTGTTCATGGGCTTTACCGAAGCCGAAGCCGTAAAGCTGTTTGCCAATACCTATCTTGCCCTGCGGGTGTCCTATTTTAATGAGCTGGATACCTATGCCGAAATGAAAGGGCTGGATACACGGGCAATTATTGAGGGAGTATGCCTTGACCCCAGGATCGGTTCCCATTATAACAATCCCAGCTTTGGCTACGGCGG
>CAJTKW010000006.1:11746-21925 GCA_910577035.1 uncultured Acetatifactor sp. | reverse complement strand
TCTGCCGAAGGATACAAAGCAGCTGCTGGCGAATTATTTTGATGTGCCGCAGAATATGATGTCCGCAATCGTGGACAGCAACAGGACCAGGAAGGACTTCATTGCCGACAGGGTGCTGGAGCTTGTCGGGGGCTACGAGGCCAACAGCAGCTATGATGCAGGTAAGGAAAAGGAGATTGTCGTGGGTGTGTACCGCCTGACAATGAAGACGAAATCGGACAATTTCCGCCAGTCTTCTATTCAGGGAATCATGAAACGTATCAAAGCCAAAGGCATTCAGGTGATTATTTATGAACCGGTGCTGGAAAACGGCACCACCTTCTTTGGCTCGCTGGTGGTGAATGACCTGGAGGAGTTTAAGAGGCGGTCCAGGCTGATTATTGCAAACCGTTATGACGGCTGTTTGCAGGATGTGGAGGACAAGATCTATACGCGGGATATTTTCCGGCGGGATTAAGACGGAGAAACCTTTCCTGTACGGCGGAATGAGAGGAAATATGAGCGAAAAGATCAGTGTGGTTATTCCCGTTTATAAGGTGGAGGCATATCTGCCGGAATGCCTGGACAGCGTGGTCAATCAGACTTACCGGGACATGGAGATCATTCTGGTGGAGGATGCTTCGCCTGACGGCTGCGGAGCCATCTGTGACAGCTACGGGGAGAAGGACGGGCGAGTCAGAGTCATACACAGGGAGAAAAACGGAGGCCTGGCAGCAGCAAGAAATACGGGCATGGAGCTGGCAACGGGAGAGTATCTTTTTTTTGCGGACAGTGATGACTGGCTGGCAGAGGATACCCTGGAAAGACTTCTCCAGGGAATGAAGAAATACGGTGCAGATTGCAGTGCGGGCATTTGTGTCACGGTATCGGAAGAGGATTCGGGAAAAAGAGAGATTCGGCGCAGCAGGCAGAATGGGGATCAGTGCAAGACTGCATCCGAGGCCATGGAGCAGGTGCTGCTTACCTGTTCTTCGGCGTGTAATCGTCTTTATCGGCGGGAAATGCTGGGAGACCTGCGATTTCCAGAGGGCCGGATTAATGAAGATGAGCCGTTTGTGCTGCAGATGTACCGGCGTATGGGGAAAATCGTATTTCTGGACTGTGAGACGTACTTTTACCGTAAGCGGTCCAACAGCATTACCACCTCTGCCTTTTCCATCAGGCAGATGGACTGTGTTTATAACAGCAGGGATAACCTGGAGTTTGTTACCCGGGAGGCACCGGAGCTGATTCCGGCCGCTGAGTATAAATACTGTAAAACACTGCTTTGGTGCTATGTCAACCTGAGAAAGCTTAAGGCGGACGGGCAGGCGAAGGCGCTTCGCAGGCAGCTTCGGGGAGAGATCAGGAAGAACCGGAAAACGGCCCTTGTAAATCCTTATCTGGGTGTTCCCCTGAAGGTGCTGACATTGCTTTGCAGCTTATAGAGAGGCAAACTGCTTTATCCAATGCTCATAGCTGTAGCTGTCCAGTATGGAATCCGGGTAAGGGTGGAAAGGGATCTTCAGGAAATCCTGGATTTCCCTGACTGACGGCAGTCCTTCTTCCGGCAGAATGAAAATGTTCCGGGGATCGTAAAAATCGTATTCGACAATGTGGCGGTTGCTGGTAAGCAGCTTTTTGGAAAGATAGATGGATTCCATTACCCGCATGGTCAGCGCACTTTGGCCCTCCTGATTGATGTCCAGGAGGATATTACAGTCTTTAAGCTGTGCCAGATATTCGTCGTAGGACAGCCTCCTGGGAATAAGAATATCCCGGAAAGATTCCGGATAATCAGGGCAGGAGTGTCCGGCGGCAGGCTGCAGAATGCGTATATCGCAGGAAATACCGCTTTTTTCCAGAAGCTGCTTTAAAGAAGAAATGTAGGGAATACGCCCTTTATCGGCTCCCAGAAAAAAGAGCCTGTCCGGACCCGTACGAGGAGGGCAGGGAGTGTAATAGTCCCTGGGATAGAAAATGTGGTTGTATTTGAGGCCGTATCTTTTACAGTCTTCCGGATCGGTGGAGTAAATGGCTCCGGCATCTGAAAAACGCAGATGGCTCCTGTTATAACGGTTGACCTTGTTCCAGAAGAAGAGGGATACCCGGCAGTGGGGATTTAAACGATGAATGCAGCGTTCCATGCCGCGCTGGTATCCGTAGTCGAAAATGACTACCTGTTCTGCGGTTTTGACGTGATGCCTCCAGGAGCCCCAGAACATGCTGCAGCAGGGAAGGTGAAGCAGGTACAGGATCTTGTAGACCAGATACCGCAAGCTGGGCTGGGGAACGCCGAAGGGGGCAAATACGCTGCCCCTGTAGTGAGGGAAAAAATAATTTTCCGGTTTCTCAAATATAAGGATAGTATTGTCTGTATATGTAGTATCCGATGGCTGCATGATTTGTTCTCCTGTTATGATTCCGGGTACCTTTATCATAGCACAGAATTCCTGTGAGGAATACTGTTTTGCACTTAAAATTTTAATACGAGAGATTGGAGATTTGTAATGGCGGAGGAAAAGGAAGCGTTGGTAAGCATCATCGTCCCGGTATATAAGACGGAGAAATATCTGGAGGACTGTATGCGCAGCATTCTGCTGCAGGATTACCCGGCACTGGAGATACTGCTGATTGACGACGGCTCTCCTGACGGCTGCCCGGCGCTCTGCGACAATTACGCTGCCGCTTATGACAATGTCAGTACCATCCATCAGAAAAATATGGGCCTGGGTCTGTCCCGCAATACCGGCATGTCCGCCGCCCATGGAAAGTATCTCTTTTTTGTAGATTCTGATGATTGTCTGGACGGTGCCGGTGCGATCCGACGTCTGGTGGAAAAGGCGGAGGACGAGCAGGCAGATATTACGGTGGGGTGTTACCGTCGGTTTAATGATGCCGGCTGCTGCCAGGTAAACAGTCATCACCTCCACGGTGGCGAGTATACGGAAACCGTGGATTTTCGGTTTAAGGGCTTTTATATGTACGGGCATCTGGCGCACAACTGGGGGCAGCTGTATAAAAAGGCTTTTCTGGATGCCCATGACCTGAAATGCTGTGCGTATCCCTTTACCCAGGACAAAGCTCACAATATAGAATGTTATGTATATCATCCCCGGTATGCTTTTATCGAGGACAGTATTTATCTGTACCGTGTCAATGAGGAATCCGTCACTTTTCGTTATAAAGAAAATCTGATGCCTGTCTGGATTGCGATTGCTGCAGATTTTAAGGAATTTTTACGGCAGCGTAATATTGCCGGGGATTATGGAGATCTGACTGCCCTGCATATTTTCTTTGGCAGCTTCTTTCTGGTGAAGCAGGAGCTGCAGTTCAGGGAGCATGGGATCCGGGAGGGTATCCGCACAATCAGGAAATACGGGAAAGAGCCCCTTGTCCGGGAAGCTATGGCCAGTCTGGCGGGAGGAAAATATTTAAAAGAGATTTCCGTATTTTCATGGCGTGTTGTCATCAGAGCCGCGGCAATGATATTTCATGTTCGCGGGTATGGGCTGTTTGTGACGGGGATTGCGCTGCTTCGAAAGCTGGGGGTGGACGGAAGCATCACCGAATCACGGAATAAAAAGGAGAAGCAATGAATACGAGACTGAGTAAGGAACAAAGTTTATTGTGTATGCTTCTCTGCCAGGCCCTGACGGGTGAGTCTTCCAGGGAAGCGGTATTGCTGTGCCGTCAGGCAGACATAAAAAAAGTCCTGCAGGCAGCGCAGAAGCATAAGGTGCTTCCGCTTTTGTATGAGGTATTGTGTGAAAGGTGGCCGGGAGAGGCGATAGATGCGGCGGAGCTGAAGTGGGTGGAGAATATTTCCAGGACTACCGTAAGGCAGAGCTATCATTTGCTGTTTTTGACCCGTGATCTGGTAAAGCTGCTGGAAGAAGCGGGAATTCCCGTTCTGGTACTGAAGGGCTGCGGAGTGGCGGAGCTGTATCCGGTTCCGGAGCTGAGAAAGTCCGGAGACGTGGATGTGTTGATTCCGGGCAGCTGTGCGGAAGCGGCAGCGGGTCTTCTGGAGAAAGCGGGTTTTTCCGTAAAGGAGGACCAGCATGCCAATCATCATCTGGCATTTGGGTCAAAGTCGGGAATAGACCTGGAGCTGCATACCATGCTGGCAGAGCCTTTTCAGGACGTCAGGATCAACAGAGGGATGGAGCAGCTGCTTTCGCGTTGTTTTGACGAAAAAGGTTACCGGGAATGTCTGGGGGTCAGGCTGCCTTTACCCGGGGAGCCTTATCAGGCATTGCAGCTGCTGCTTCATATGCTTCAGCATTTTTTACGTGCTGGTTTCGGGCTGAAGCTGCTTTGTGACTGGGTGGTATTCTGGAACAGGCAAGAGGTACAGGAAACGGTTCCCGCATTCCTGAAGCTGGCAGACATATGCCAGGTCAGGGATTTCTCCGAGGCAGTTACCATGGTCTGTAAGGAGTACCTGGGCCTGAGGAAGGATCTTCCCATGGGGCGCAGCCGCGACAGAAAACTGGCGGAGGAATTTCTGCAGGATGTGTTTGCGGCGGAAGAGTTTGGAAAGGCGGACAAGGACCGCATGGTTATTGTGCAGGAGAACAGTCTGCGGGCGTATATCAAAGAATTCCACTACCAGATGAAGCTGAACCATCCCAGAACCTCACCGTATGTCATCCTGTGGCCGGCGCTGTGGCTGGTTACGCTGGTGGTGTTCCTTCGGAACAACCGCAAGCTGAAACGCGGCAGAGTGAAAGATATTCTGCGCAATGCAGGAAACCGCAGCAGACTGCTGCAGCAGATCGGCGTGGATAAGCAGGGAGGGAGGAACAGGCTGTAATCCAGGTTTTCCTTATTTACAATCCAGCCACTGATCCATGGCTGTGCGCATGGTTTCCGCGGCGGCGGGTTCCCGGGTGCAGCAGAGGCGGCAGACAAGTATATGGGGATAGAGCTTTCCGGCGGCGTTTAAGGCCAGGACGGCCTGCTCCTTTGTCCAGGTCGGAGAGATCAGGTGCTGGGCAATCAGCAGATGCTTTTCCTCGGGAGAAAGCTGTTCTACGGCATTACAGGGAGCCTGCCTGAGGAAAATAATCCCGCCCAGAGGCCAGACGCCCGGGGTGGAGATTTCGGATGTACCGCACCAGGGCAGGCCGTGTACCCCGGGGACGGAGCCGGCGGTATCCAGCAGGTTCAGGTCTCCGTTGATAAGAGGAACCTGCCAGAGTTCTTTCCAAAGATTGGTATGGGTGCTTTTTCCGGCACCGGAATGCCCGGAGAACAGCCAGATGTGTTCCCGGTACAGGAAAGAAGCGGAATGCAGGGCAAATAGGCCTCTCTGCTGGGCAAGAAAGAGGTAGCAGAGGCGGACTGCATGAAAAATGTCCTTTACAAAGGGTTCTGAAGGAATTCCGGCGGCATGGATCAGGACGTTGGAACCGTCCGGAGAGAGCCGGGCTTCCAGGGGGGCGGCTGCAGAAGGAAAGACCAGGATGTATTCGTCGTTGTTTTTCATTACTTCCAGCCGGCTGTTGCGGAGCAGGACCAGCCCCAGAGGATGGGTTCCGGGAAGGCAGGGCTGCAGCGATATGGTCTGATCTGCCGTATTCGATGCAGGGTTGTCAGCGGCAAAGGAAGAAAATCCGGCAGAAAAATATTCTGAGGGACCGAAAAGCTTTATTGTCAGCCCGCCGATGAGCAGACACTGAAAAGGAGTATTTGACGGGGGACGGCAGGGCGTGTCCGTCAGGATGCTCCGAAGCTTAAGCTGAGTCAGAAAGTGCAGTATATCCGCTTTGAGATTTGGAAGCTCATTGTCATCTGCCTGGAAGTGGGAAGCACAGCGGATAAGGATCTCTTCTTCCGATATTTCCTCAGAAAGCAGATCCCATACATATGCGCCCGTTTCATTAAGCTGGACACCCCGCCGAAAATCGGCAATGCCCTGCCCAAAGGGCAGGAGGTACGGGATTCCGTTTATTTTATAAAGCATATATTCATTGTTTTGTCTCATGGCGTCTGAATTCCTTTTTTTTGTTTTAACCAAATTTGATTTTATTGTACTGTTCCCCGGGGAAAATAGCAAGAATGTTTGAAAAAATGATTGCCATTTTTGCGGTATTGTATTAAACTGTATTTGGAGCAATCGGTGTTTCAATTGGTTCATCGTGTGGAGAAGCAGGAGAGAAGCTATGATTAATTATGAGAAGCCACTGGTAGTGGAAAATGAGGAAGCGGCAGAGGGAATATATGCGGCAAGCGGTGCCGTAGTGCCGGGGCCGGCAGAGGATGCCGGTGAAGGTACTGCAACGGTTTCAGCAGTAGAGCGGATTGCAGAGGGAACAGTCTGGAATAAGGTGGACACGTATAAGGTGACGATACGGAACACCGGAAATGAGGAATTGCGGGATTGGACAGTCAGCGTTTCCGTCACCTCCGGTACGGCGACTGCTGCGCAGATCTATAATGGCTGGCAGGCATCGGCGTCCCTGAACGGAACTACCATTACAATAACACCGGGGGGCGGCGGAGCAATCGGCGCCGGCGGTTCCATAGCGGTGGAGGTTGTGGTAAGCTACAGCAGTGATGCAATTACGGTTGAGTAATCAAAAAGTAAAACATGGATTCAGGAGATAAAAGCATTTCTTGCTATAGGGAAGGAATGCTTTTGCTTTTTTATATCAGGGAATTTCTGCGGAATGTGCGGCACGGATCCGGGGGTGCTTTTTACAAATCCCTCATTACATTTTACAAATCATTCGCAACAGTTCAGACAGGTCACTGAACTGTTACGAGAATGCACACAAAACGCTGAAAAATGCGTTTTGGCGCCTGCAAGTCTCGCAAAATCGCATAGAAGCGCGATTTTGACTTCGCGGGAGGGGTGTCTGAACTGTTACAAATCATTCATAAATGTGTAAGAAAACGGATAAAAAATTATTGTTTTTTCCTTTGCATTGTGATACGATTATCATAACATAGTAAGAATCGGCATAAATGAAGAAAAAGACATGGATTATGTGCGGCAAAACAGAAAAAGGGGAAGGAGAGGGCAGAAATGACAAATTACGAAAAGCCGATCGTGTTGGCAAACGAGGATATTGCCGAGGGTGTATATGCGGCGAGCGGAGTAGGCGGGGCTGGCGGAGGAGATTGCTATACTGTTTCAGCATACATCCATCAGCAGCCTGAGACAGGCAGAGGGGATTTCCGGATTCAGGTGGATGGTGTACATGCGGCGGGAGACGGTCATCACAGCGGAGCACAGGTGCTGACCTTGTACTTTAACCAGGCGGTGACCTATAAGGGGTCGAACGGAGGTCTGGCAGGAGGCGATGGTACGTCAAGTATCAGCATTTCCTATGGGTATCATAACAATGCCTATGATAATATAGGTCTGGGTGACGTGATAGTAGAAGCCGATGCCGGCTTGGCCGTTACCGGTGCCGTGCTTTCCTGCAATTATAATTGCGGCCAGCATTAATCGGATTGCCTGCCGGAAAGCATCCGGCTATGGCAGGTATTGGGTTTTATATGGCATATAAGCTTTGGCAGGGAGAAAGCAGTGTAAGGAGGAAAAGGGGAAATGACAGATTATGAAAAGCCGGTAGTATTGGCAAATGAGGATGTGGCTGAGGGCGTGTATACGGCCAGCGGAGCGGAAACATCTACGGACTGCTGGTCTGTAGGGGTTACGTCGGTCCAGGATTGGAACGGCAGCCATCATGTCTTTGAGGTGAAGTGTACCCATTCTACCGCTGTAGTGCATATTTCATCCCAGACAGTGGTAAATCTGACATTCAGCAATTCCGTAACGGATGCTTATTCGGAATTCCCGTGTACTTTTAGCGGGGGCACGGTGAGCGTATCGCGGGAGCTGCATGCGAATGCTTACAACTCTGGTGACACTATGACTTATAAGGTCTGGGTAAAGGCTGCAGATGAGGCAACGACGAAAGCAATCAGTTGTAACGGAGCAACGATAACCTGTACACATGCGGTAAATGTCCAGGGTGGTTTCGACTGATCGCGGCGGCGAACCACCGGCGGCTGACCATGACACAGAAACAGAAAACAGCATTACCCCTTAAGAGAGGTAATGCTGTTTTTTCGAGAGGGAATCCGGCATGAGCATTCAGGAACGGGTACAATTCTATACAGGGCGCATAAAAGCCGGGCGTCTTCAGGAGATGCTGAGGCAGACAAAATGGATCTACGAGTATGCCCGCCGCTATTGGCTGGCAATGATCCTTTACACGCTGCTGGGGCTGACGGGAACGGTGGTATCCCTGCTGTCCGGTTTTGTTTCCAGGGATCTGGTAAATATTATCACAGGCCATCAGGGGGGAGCGGTAGTAAAGACCTTTGCGGCTATGATCGGCCTGGGCATCTGCAGTACCGTAATGAACCAGATTTCAAGTTATGCTTCTTCCTGGATCGGCATGAAGGTGGATGCGGAGATAAAATCCGATATTTTTTCCAAGATACTGGTGACGGACTGGGAATCCCTTACCAGGTATCATACGGGAGACCTGCTGACACGCTGGAGCAGTGATGCTTCCAATATTTCCAACGGGGTTTTGAATTTTGTTCCCAATCTGATCATTTATCTGTTCCGATTTATCAGCGCTTTCGTGGTTGTGGTAGTCAATGACGTATCCTTTGCCGTATTTGCATTTCTGGGGATGCCTGTGAGCCTGCTGCTGTCCAGAACCCTTATGAAGCGCATGGTGAACAATAACAAGCGCAGTGCGGCCATGGGGGCAAAGATGTCCGGCTTTAACCAGGAAACCTTTTCCAATATTCAGACCATCAAGGCTTTTGACCTGATCCCCTTTTATACGAGCAAATTAAAACGCCTGCAGGCGGACTATATCAGCATGCGCCTGGAATTCCAGAGGATGTCCATGGGAACCTCCCTGTTGTTATCCGTGGTTTCCATGCTGGTTTCCTACGGTGCTTACGGCTGGGGGATTTACCGGGTATGGAGCGGGGCCATTGACTATGGCACCATGACCCTGTTTTTAAGCCTGTCCGGAACTTTGACAGGCACCCTGCACAATCTCACCTCCCTGGTGCCCTCGGTGATCAGCCTGACTACTTCGGCGGGGCGCCTGATGGATATTGTGGAAATGCCTCAGGAGGATTATACCCAGGATGAGGCGGCGGCAGAATTCAGAGACAGGCACAGGGCGGACGGGGTGTCTGTCCGGCTGACTGACGTGAAGTATGCTTACCAGGGCGGAGAGCCGGTGTTTGCGGGAGCGTCCATTGAAGCCAATCCTCATGAAATAGTTGCGCTGGTGGGGCCTTCCGGAGAGGGAAAGACCACTCTCCTCAGGCTGCTTCTGGCATTGATCGCACCCGGCGGCGGAAGCATCTGCGTATATTCCGGGGAGGACAGGATGGAGCTGACGCCGTCTGCCAGAAAGCTCTTTTCCTATGTACCCCAGGGGAATACCATGTTTTCCGGAACCATTGCGGAAAATATGCGTAACGTGAAGGAGGACGCTACGGAGGAAGAGATCATAGAGGCATTGAAGCTGGCTTGTGCCTGGGACTTTGTGGAGAAGCTGCCCGGCGGGATCAACAGCGAAATCAGGGAGCGGGGAGGAGGCTTTTCCGAGGGACAGGCCCAGCGGTTTGCCATTGCCCGTTCACTGATCCGTAAATCCCCCATTTTACTGTTGGATGAGGCTACCTCCGCGCTGGATGTGGCTACGGAGCGGAAGGTGTTACGGAATATTATGCAGGACTCCTATCCACGCACCTGTATAGTGACCACGCATCGTCCCACGGTGCTTGAGGCCTGTACCAGGGTCTATGCCATACGCAACAGGCAATGCGTCTGCCTGAGCCGGGAGGAGATTGAGGAGATGGTGCGGGATTTCTAGCGGAGGAAGGATTCGGAGGGTGACGATGGATAACAAAGGAATTGATATTGAGGCGCTGCTGGCGGATGGGAAGAGCATACGGATTCATCCCCAGGGCTACAGTATGTATCCCCTGTTTGTGCCCGGCAGGGACGAGGCGGTGATTGCCCCCGCAGGTAAGCGCAGGTTAAGGCGGGGGGATGTAGTCCTTTACCGCAGGGAAGGAAGTATTTTAGTACTGCACCGCATCTGGAAACGCAGGGAAAACAGTTTTTATATGGTGGGGGATAATCAAAGTGAGGTAGAAGGGCCTCTGAAAGAAGAACAGATTAAGGGGATTTTGGTGCAG
>CAJTKW010000006.1:0-11736 GCA_910577035.1 uncultured Acetatifactor sp. | reverse complement strand
TACGCAGAGGCAAGAGCTTTTCCGTAAAAAATCCGTTCTACCGGGTGCCTGCGGCCGTGTGGCTTTTCCTCCGCCCTTTTCGGCCCTTTCTGTCAAAAATTATGGCCGGAATGAAAAAAATGCTGCGGGGGATAAAAAACATGTGTTCGAAAAACAGAAAGAGTGGTGACAAGTCGCTTCAATAATGATATAATGAAGAATGTGTATTAAGCGAAGACGAAATGAGTAAGAGAGGTATGATGACACATGGCAGCTTCGACCGGCAGAAGGACATCATCTTCAAAAGGCGGAAGGAATTCCACAAGTACAAAGACGGGCGGCAGAAACGGTAAATCTGGGAAAAAGGCGGATACCCTGCAGCGGGAGGCGGGAGACGGAGCGCTTTTCCACGAAATTGGGTTGATCGTGCTTTTTGTTTTCATGGTTATTTTGTTCTGCTGCAACTTTGGAATCATCGGACCTGTGGGAGACGCGGTCAGCGGCTTCCTTTTTGGTGTATTCGGCTTTACGGCGTATGTGGCGCCGGCGCTTCTGTTTCTTGCAGTGGCGTTTCGGTTTGCCAATGAGGGAAATCCCAATGCGTTGAGAAAGATGATAGCAGGTTTTGTGCTGTTTATCATGCTGGGAGCCGTATGCGACCTGATTGTACAGGGCGGCAGTGAAATGGATCAGTACAGTATACAGGAAATATATGAAAGCTGCCGGGATGCAAGAAGCGGCGGCGGCGTGCTGGGAGGCAGCGTCAGTTTCCTGCTGAAGCATTTTCTGGGGACAATCGGTACAGTGCTGATGATCCTGCTCTTTTCGGTGGTGAGTCTGATCCTGCTGACAGAGAGGTCCCTGTTAAAAAGTGTCAGGGAGGGCGGAAGCCGTGTCCGCGAGCTGTCCAGAGAAGACGCGGAGCGCCGCAGGGAGCTGGCGGAGCAGCGCAGGGAAGACGCGGAGCGCCGTAAGGAGGATGCAGAACGCCGCAGGGAAGGTGCCCGGCTGAAACGGCTGGAGCAGGAAGAGCAGCGGAGGCTGAAAGCTGAAGTAAGGGAGAACGAAAAGATTCTCCGTATGGAGAAAAGGGTCTCCGGCGTTATGCTGGATACTACGTTGGCGAGGCCTGAGGAGCAGGGCCATCGGGACGATATTCATGAGATTGTGTTCTCGGAGGATGCGGGGGAATACGGGCAGGAGCAGGCAGGACAGGAGCAGTACCAGCAATGGGAGCAGGAACAGCCGGCTTCGGTGGGATTTGATTTCGAAAAGGTACATATCAGAAGTATGCACCAGGTGTCCATAAACGAGGTGATTCCGGAGGAGCCGGAAGAACCGGAGGAGCAGGCAGTGACGGACGGGGCGTATGAGGAGCCGGCGGCGTCTTTCCAGGAAGCGCCGGAGCCGGTAGTGCGGGAACCTGCCGTGCAGGAGAACCCGTTGCAGCCTATACGGATCCATAAGGAAGGAATCCCCGGGGAGCCGCCCCGGTCTTCCGGAACCCCGGAAGCGGTATCCGGGCGTCCCGGTGTGCAGGAGCGTCCCACAGTGACGGAAGTGCCAAAGAAAAAGGCTCCGGAAAAGTACATGTTCCCGCCCCTGTCATTGTTGCAGAAGGGAGCGAAGGCTGCGGGAGATTCCACGAAGGAGCTGAAGGAGACTGCCATGCACCTGCAGCAGACGCTGAACACCTTTGGCGTGAGAGTTACCATTACGGACATCAGCCAGGGTCCCAGCGTTACACGATATGAGCTGCAGCCCGAACAGGGAGTCAAGGTGTCGAAGATCGTAGGCCTTACGGATGATATTAAGCTGAACCTGGCGGCTACCGACATCCGAATCGAAGCGCCGATTCCGGGAAAGGCTGCCATCGGTATCGAGGTGCCCAATAAGGAGAATATGACCGTTGCACTGCGGGATTTACTGGAAGGCAAAGAATTTAAGGAGTTTTCCTCCAATCTTGCTTTTGCGGTGGGAAAGGATATTGCCGGACAGACGGTGGTGTCGGATATTGCCAAGATGCCCCATATGCTGATAGCCGGTTCTACTGGCTCCGGGAAGTCCGTGTGTATCAATACACTGATTATGAGTATCCTGTACAAAGCCCATCCGGATGATGTCAAGCTGATTATGGTGGATCCCAAGGTGGTGGAGCTGAGTGTATATAACGGTATTCCCCATCTGTTGATACCGGTGGTCACCGATCCGAAGAAGGCATCCGCGGCGCTGCATTGGGGCGTGTCGGAAATGGAGGATCGTTACCGCAGGTTTGCGGATTATAATGTGCGGGATTTAAAGGGCTATAACAAAAAGGTGGAATCTCTGCGGGAGGGCGGGAACGAAGAAGCGCCCGCGAAAATGCCCCAGATTGTCATTATTGTGGATGAGCTTGCCGACCTGATGATGGTTTGTCCGGGGGAAGTGGAGGAATCCATCTGCCGGCTGGCCCAGCTGGCAAGAGCGGCAGGTATTCACCTGATTATAGCTACCCAGCGTCCCAGCGTGGATGTTATTACCGGACTGATTAAGGCCAATATGCCCAGCAGGGTGGCCTTTGCGGTTTCCAGCGGCGTGGATTCCCGTACCATACTTGACATGAACGGGGCGGAAAAGCTGCTGGGAAAGGGAGATATGCTCTTTTATCCCCAGGGCTATTCCAAGCCGGCCCGGATCCAGGGAGCCTTTGTGTCGGACAAGGAGGTCTCGGACGTGGTGGATTACCTGAAAAACCAGGCCCTGGGCAATGTTTATGCGGAAGAAGTGGAAGAGAAGATCCTGAATATCGGGAGCGGCGGTGGCGGCTCTTTGGAGGGCGGTTCGGATCTGGATGAATTTTTTGAAAAGGCAGGGAAGTTTATTATCGAGCAGGACAAGGCATCCATCGGTGCCCTGCAGAGGCTTTTAAAGATCGGCTTCAACCGTGCCGCCAGGATTATGGACCAGCTTTGCGAATACGGAGTTGTGGATAAGGGCGAAGGCACGAAGCCCAGGAAGATCTTGATGAGTCCCGAGCAGTTTGAGCAGCTGATTGAGGAAGTTCTGTAGAGGCGAGACAGGAGCGGCAGGAGACGATAAGCCGGGCGGGACAGACAGGAACGGCGGGAGACGATAAGCCGGCCGGGACAGAAACAATGAGAGGAACAGGCAGTTTGGGGCAGCCTGGCAGAAGCAGTGTCGCATAGGCGGCGGAATGAGAGGGAACATGAAGACAGATATTGAAATTGCACAGGAAGCCGTCATGGAGCCCATTGAGAAGGTGGCGGCAGGGCTTGAAATCAGGCAGTCGGATCTGGAATTTTACGGAAAGTACAAGGCGAAGCTTACGGAGGAATATCTGGACAGTATTGAGGACAGACCATACGGAAAGCTGGTTTTGGTGACGGCTATCAACCCTACTCCCGCAGGGGAGGGAAAGACCACTACCAGCGTAGGCCTGGGGCAGGCCTTCGGGAAGCTGGGAAAAAAGGCTGTGATTGCCCTTCGTGAGCCTTCACTGGGGCCCTGCTTCGGCATTAAGGGCGGTGCCGCAGGAGGCGGCTATGCCCAGGTGGTGCCTATGGAGGACTTGAACCTGCATTTTACGGGAGATTTTCATGCCATTACCTCAGCCAACAATCTGCTGGCGGCATTGCTGGACAATCACATCCAGCAGGGGAACGAGCTGCAGATCGATACCCGTCAGGTTGTGTGGAAGCGGTGCATGGACATGAACGACAGGGTACTGCGGAATATTGTTGTAGGCTTGGGGAAAAAGGCGGACGGTGTGGTGAGGGAGGATCATTTTGTCATAACCGTGGCCAGTGAAATCATGGCGATCCTCTGCCTTGCCGAAGATATGAAGGATTTAAAGGAAAGGCTGGCAAGGATTATCGTGGCCTATAATATGTCGGGAGAGCCGGTGACGGCCGGGGATCTGAAGGCGGTAGGCGCCATGGCGGCGCTGCTCAAAGACGCCATGAAGCCTAATCTGATCCAGACCCTGGAGGGTACCCCGGCGCTGGTGCACGGCGGCCCCTTCGCCAATATAGCCCATGGCTGCAATTCCGTGAGGGCCACCAGGGCCGCAATGAGAATGGCGGATTATTGCATTACGGAAGCAGGATTCGGCGCCGATCTGGGGGCAGAAAAGTTTTTTGATATTAAATGCCGGATTGCGGATTTGAAGCCGGATGCGGCGGTGCTGGTGGCTACGGTGCGGGCGCTGAAATATAACGGCGGTGTCGCGAAGGGCGATTTGAATACGGAAAACCTGGAAGCGCTGGAAAAGGGAATTGTGAATCTGGAAAAGCATATTGAAAATCTGCAGAAGTACGGGATACCGGTGGTGGTGACCTTGAATTCCTTCGTGTCGGATACGCCTGGGGAAACCGAGTTTGTCAAACATTTCTGTGAGGCGAGAGGCTGTGAATTTGCCCTCTCGGAGGTATGGGAAAAGGGCGGAGAGGGTGGAATTGCACTGGCGGAAAAGGTGCTGCAGACGCTGGAGAGGAAGAAAAGTAATTTCCATGTGCTTTATGAGGATGCCCTTGCCCTGGAGGAGAAGATCTGCCGGGTAGCTACTGAGATTTACGGTGCAGGCAGCGTCAGTTTTTCACCGGCGGCCAGGAGGGAACTGCAGAAAATCACGGAAATGGGATTTGGCAATCTGCCGGTGTGTATGGCCAAAAACCAGTATTCTCTCTCGGATGATCCCAAGCGTCTGGGCAGACCGGAGGGCTTCGAGCTTTCGGTGCGGGAGGTGTATGTGGCGGCAGGCGCGGGATTTGTGGTAGCGCTGACCGGAGATGTGGTGACCATGCCGGGGCTGTCAAAGCAGCCGGCGGCCTACGGAATTGACGTGACGGAAGACGGGGTGATTACGGGTTTGTTTTAAGGCGGTTGACGAAGAGTCGGTGAGGCAAATGCAGAAGCGGCCCTGTGCAAGGCAGAATCGGTCTGCCTGTCGGAATTGGTTTCGCCTGCTGGAACGGGTCTGCCTGCGCGGGCGGCGGAGGGCTATAGGACTTTGTGCTTATGTGAAGTAAAGGATAAGCCAAAGCCGAGGATGGTTCAGGATATAACAGAGGCTTCAGGTAGTTGGCAGCCCGGACAGAGCGGGTTGAAACATTATAAAAAGAGGTGGATTATGTATAAGATTGTAAAAAGAGAAGAGCTGACCACAAATATTTATCTGATGGAGGTGGAGGCGAAAAGGGTGGCAAAGGCCTGTCTGCCCGGGCAGTTTGTGATTGTCAGGACGGACGAAGAGGGGGAACGGATTCCTTTGACAGTCTGTGATTATGACAGGGAGCGGGGAACGGTCACCATCGTCTTTCAGTGTGTGGGCGCGGCGACGAAGATGATGGCGGATCTGCAGGAGGGGGATTTCTTTCATGATTTTGTAGGCCCTCTGGGCTGTGCATCCGAGCTGGTAAACGAGACGCCGGAGGAGCTGAAGAAAAAGAAGATTCTGTTTGTGGCCGGGGGTGTGGGAGCGGCGCCGGTATATCCCCAGGTCAAATGGCTTCATGAAAACGGTGTGGCGGCAGACGTGATTGTGGGCAGCAAGACGAAGGACCTGCTGATTCTGGAAAAGGAGATGGAGGCGGTGGCCGGAAATCTCTATGTGACCACGGACGACGGTTCCTATGGCAGGAGCGGCATGGTGACCCAGACCATCAAAGACCTGGTGGCGGAAGGAAAGCGGTATGATGTGTGCATTGCCATCGGCCCCATGATTATGATGAAATTTGTCTGTCTGCTCACCAAAGAGCTGAATCTTCCCACCGTGGTCAGTTTGAATCCCATCATGGTGGACGGAACGGGCATGTGCGGCGCCTGCCGTGTGACGGTGGACGGCAAGGTGAAATTTGCCTGTGTGGACGGCCCTGAGTTTGACGGCCATGCAGTGAATTTTGACGAGGCTATGAGACGTCAGCAGATGTATAAGACGGCGGAGGGCAGAGCCATGCTGAAGCTGGAAGAGGGCGATACCCACCACGGCGGCTGCGGAAATTGCTGAATAGCCGGGACAGATGCAGGCAAGGCTGAGGCAGGATAGCGGAGGGATCTCAAATGAAAAAATGGATAGAAGAAGAGTGGGAGTTTACCGTAACAGTGGTAAGTGGAGAGGCGGAACAGTGCAGGCTGGGGTTTGAGCAGGGGGATTCGTTTATCTGTGGGTATGAAGTGCCTGCGGGATTTTGTCCAAAGACTATGCCGGTTTTGTATACACTTTGTGAGATTATCAGGTGTGGCGGGAGCTTTCACGCAAGAGGTTCCGATCAGGATTATGAGATCAGCTTTAACTGCGCTGATGGCCCGGTCGGTTTTCGTCTGGAGGCAAGGTATATCGGAAATCAGTGATGAGAAACAGCAATGATGGAGACTAATAGAAAATGGAGGAAGAAAATAGATGGATGTGTTGACAAAAGTTCCTGTGAGAGAGCAGGATGCAAAGGAGCGGGCCGCTAATTTTGACGAGGTGTGCCTGGGATATAATAAAGAAGAGGCAATGAACGAGGCCTCCAGATGTATTAACTGTAAAAATGCACAGTGTATTAAGGGCTGTCCCGTGGCCATTGACATTCCTGCCTTTATCGAACAGGTGAAGGAAGGAAACGTTGAAGAGGCTTATCAGATTATCAGCCGCTCCAGTGCGCTGCCGGCAGTCTGCGGCAGGGTATGTCCCCAGGAGAGCCAGTGCGAGGGGAAATGTATCCGCGGTATTAAGGGAGATCCCATCTCCATCGGCAAGCTGGAGCGTTTTGTGGCGGACTGGGCCAGAGAGAACGGGATCAAGCCGGAAGGAGCAAAGGAGAAAAACGGTAAAAAGGTGGCCGTTATTGGTTCCGGCCCTGCGGGCTTAACCTGTGCGGGAGATCTGGCAAAAATGGGCTATGAGGTGACCATATTTGAGGCCCTGCATGAGCCCGGCGGCGTGCTGGTCTACGGAATTCCGGAATTCCGTCTCCCTAAGCAGGACGTGGTGGCTAAGGAAATTGACAATGTGAAAGCCCTGGGCGTGAAAATTGAAACCAATGTGGTGGTGGGAAAATCCGTTACCATCGACGAGCTGATCGGAGAAGAGGGCTTTGACGCCGTGTTTATCGGTTCCGGTGCCGGCCTGCCTAAATTTATGGGAATTCCCGGCGAAAATGCAAACGGCGTGTTTTCCGCCAACGAATATCTGACCAGAAGCAATCTGATGAAAGCATTTGACAAAGAGTCCAATACGCCCATTATGGAGAGCAAAAAGGTGGCGGTGGTAGGCGGCGGAAACGTGGCCATGGATGCGGCCAGGACGGCACTTCGCCTTGGAGCGGAGGTGCATATCGTATACCGCAGGAGCGAAGAAGAGCTTCCGGCCAGAGTGGAAGAAGTGCATCATGCAAAGGAAGAGGGCATTATTTTCGATCTGCTGACCAATCCCACGGAGATTCTGGCAGATGAAAAGGGCTGGGTCACCGGCATGAAATGTATCAGGATGGAGCTGGGTGAGCCGGACGCGTCGGGCCGCCGCCGTCCTGTGGAGATTCCGGGCTCCGAGTTTACCATGGAGCTGGACACGGTGATTATGTCTCTTGGAACATCGCCCAATCCCTTGATTTCTTCTACCACGGAAGGGCTTGAGACCAATAAGTGGAAATGTATTGTGGCGGAGGAAGAAAACGGACAGACCAGCAAGGAAGGGGTGTACGCCGGCGGCGACGCAGTTACGGGCGCGGCCACGGTTATTTTGGCTATGGGTGCAGGTAAGGCGGCAGCGAAGGGAATAGACGAATACCTGAGGAATAAGTAGGCCGCACCCATAGCCGGCTATGGGCAAACCCTCGTTCCGAGGGCAGGGTAAGGCGGCAGCGAAGGGAATAGACGAATACCTGAGGAATAAGTAGGCTGCACCCATAGCCGGCTATGGGAAAACCCTCGTTCCGAGGGCAGGGTAAGGTGGCGGCGAAGGGAATAGACGAATACCTGAAGAATAAATGTTTCATATAGTTTCTGGATCTCCACAAATGAAAAACGGGGAAAGAAGGTAAAAACTATGCCATGGTGTCCTAAATGCAAGACAGAGTACAGGGAAGGGTTCAGCGTCTGTGCAGATTGTGGCAGCGAGCTGGTGAATAAACTGGCGGAGGAAGCGGCAGAAGAATCCGGGGAGCCTTTGGATTTGAAAATGGGGGATTCCTTTGAGGAGGAATCCTGGGGTGACATGGGGCAGGCGGATCAGGAAGAGGGCGAAGTAGAGGAGAGGACGGCAACCGGGGGAGACGTTCGCCGGGAGCGAACAGGCGGGCTTTACCAGGACAGCTCCGAGAAGGCCAGCGATAACCGTTCGTCGGCCTGGGTGCTGCTGGGTCTTGGGACAGTGGGACTGATTGCCGTTGTCCTGGGTGTGGCCGGAATTCTGCCGTTTCAGTTTGGCAACCCCTACCTGTTTTACGGTGTCATGGGAGCAATCTTTATTCTGTTTGTGGTAGCGGGCATTGTATCCATGAAAAACGCAAGATTTTTTGAAAAGAAAGCGGAGTCGGAAAATTCTCTCAGGCAGACACTTCTGGACTGGTGCAGGGACAATTTGAATGCGGCGGACATTGACGCAGAGGTGTGCGGAGAGGGAGTGTCAGAGGAGGTTGCGTATTTCAGGAGATCTTTTTGCATTAAGGAGAAGCTGAACCATCAATTTGTAAACCTTAATCAGGGATTTCTGGATCAGTTTGTTGATGATTACATTTATGACGAGATCTTCGGAAAGAGGGCGGAATGAAGATTTCAATAGTCTGTGTAGGAAAAATAAAAGAAAGTTTTTACCGGGAAGCCGTTGCGGAGTACGCGAAACGGCTTTCTCGGTATTGTAAGCCGGAAATCATTGAAGTAGCGGATGAAAAAACGCCGGACGGTGCAAGCCCTCAGATGGAAGAACAGATTCGGGAAAAGGAAGGACGCAGGATCCTGGAAAAGCTTCAGGAGGATGCGTTTATTTGTACACTGGAAATCTGCGGCAGGAAGCTATCTTCGGAAGAGCTTGCCCGTTGGATGGAAAAGCTGACAGTCAACGGAATCAGCCATATCATGTTTGTGATTGGCGGTTCACTTGGACTTCATGAGGCTGTGAGCCGCCGTGCAGATTTTGCTTTAAGCTTTTCTGACATGACTTTTCCCCACCAGCTGATGCGGGTCATCCTGTCGGAACAGATCTACCGGGCTTTCAGGATTATTCACGGGGAACCGTATCATAAGTGAAGGCGAGTTTGTAAAGAAGTTCAGGAAGTATATATTTGTGCAAAATTATCGGTGTGCTTTTCACAAACACTGTAAATGGCTTTGGGGAAATTGTGGGAAAGAGAGGCCCGAAAATGACAGACAGGTTAAAAATGATTTTAGATAATCTGCATAAGTATAATGTGGATGGTTTGGCTAAGATAAATTTTGGCTTGACGAATGATGTGGTCTATGATGTTTTGGTGGTTGCCCCGGCTTATAGTCCACATAAGATAATCAGGGATGGCAGCTTTCAGATTACGGAATTGGGTTCGCAAAGCTATTGTCAGGGATTTTTGGTGGAAAAAGACGGACTGAAGTTCGCATGGATCAAAACGGCGGCAGGTGGCTGCAATATGTTGGATTATCTGTTGATCTGTGGGGAGCTTCGATTCCGTAAACTCATATTTATGGGGGCAGTGGGAGCGCTGAAAGAGGAATTTGACATAGGAGATGTGTGTACGCCCCGCTTTTCTGTGGCGGGAACGCTGGCTAATACTTATCTAAAAGAAAGTATTAAGGATTATGTTCCCTTTGAGCGTATTTATCCCGAAAGAAATTATGTAGCAAAAGTAATTGAACTGGCGGCAGAAAACGGTTATTTTATCAAAGAAGCCAGTGTCTTCTGCACAGACTCTATTGCTATGGAATATACTCATTTGGATGAAATCAAATCCTTTGGGACTGATTTGATTGAAATGGAGACCTCGGCCTTTTATGCAATAGCAAATATTATGGATATTCCTGCAATAGCTTTATTGGTGGTTTCAGACAATTCGGCAGCAGGAGTCCCGCTTGTGGGGAGAAACAGTGAAATACAAGCGAAGTATGAACATTCCAGATGCCGGGTTTTGCCAGAACTGATTTGTATGATTGCAAAAATGCAGATATAAGTTTTTAACTGATGCTATTCGATTCTTTGTAACAGCCCCTGTATCCGGGGAATTGATTCGCTTGATTATCAATCTGATCTTGAAACACAAAATGACTTCTATCCGGGTTATTCGCTGATAAAGAGGGGAATCTATTACTGCAGCCGGATGATTTCTGCCCAATATGGAACAGAGTCTGCGAATTGCCACTATGAGAATATCAAAAAGGTATACAGCATATGGATTTGCATAAACCCTCCAAAGAACCGTGAAAACAGTATTACACGTTATTACATTGCAGAAGAGAATCTGGCAGGCAGTGTAAAGGAACGAAAAGCGGAGTATGATCTGGTGGCGGCTGTTATGATTTGCCTTGGGAAAGAGAAAGATTCAGGCACAGATTTAATGTGCTTCTGTCCACGGAGACAGGAACAGAGGATAAGTGCCAGATATTAGAGGAAGATTTTCATATTAGAATGACTCAGGCATTGGAAAGTGAGATGTCGCTTATGTGTAATTTGAGTAAGGGCGTAGAGGAGAAAGGGATTGAGAAGAGACAATAGTTACAATATCTACTTTAAAAGAGTAACAGATAGCAGATGATATTATCTTGAGCAAGGTCAGGAGAAATTGGTGGAGCAGCGGGGCTTTGAAATCGGCTGTAATGTTTCTGTGGAGTGCTATCAGGATAAGCTTGTTCTCCTGAAAGATTAAAAAGATAAAATAAGGAGGCAGGCTCTCCGCTTATTGTAATTTGCCGGGATGCTGTGTATAATAGGAGTAAGAGATGACAGAGGTTTGAAACACACAGCGTTTTCCGGCAGTATTTTTGGAAGAAAGCAGGTTGAGGAATGGAAAACATAGATACAAAACCGACTCAATGGGAAGATTTGGGTATATCCAATGATTTCCTGTTTGGCAAGGTCATGCAGAATCCGGAACTGTGCAAAGAGTTATTGCAGAGGATTCTCCCGGATTTAAAGATTGACCGTATTGAATATCCGGAACTGCAGAAGAGCATTAATGTAGATAAGGACGCCCATAGCGTCAGACTGGATGTGTATGTAAAGGACGACAGGGAGACGGTTTACGACATAGAAATGCAGGTCAGCGATACAAAGGAACTGCCGAAGAGAAGCAGATATTATCAGGGAATGATAGACCTGCAGCTTGTGGATGCAGGACAGCATTACAAAAAGCTGAACAAAAGCTATATCATTTTTATCTGTCTCTTTGATTTATATGGGAAGGGGAGGCATATCTATACCTTTGAAAATATCTGTAAAGAAGACAACAGTATATCCATGGGGGACGAAGCCGTAAAGATATTTCTGAACACAGATGGGAAGATGGATGATGTCAGCAAGGAGTTAAAGGCATTTCTGGACTATGTGGCAGGGCAGAAGCCAGAGGATTCCTATGTTGAGAAACTGGAAGAAGCTGTGCAGGAAGCCAAGAAAAACAGGGAATGGAGGCATGAGTATATGACATTGTTGATGAGAGATCAGGAAAATGTGGAAAAGGGTAAAGAATATGGTGAAGAACTGATGGCCAAACTAATAATGTTATTAAATGAGGATGGGCGGCTATCAGATGTTGTAAGGATATCACAGGATAAAGAATATCGCCAGAGCCTTTATTT
>CAJTKW010000005.1:90185-90819 GCA_910577035.1 uncultured Acetatifactor sp. | reverse complement strand
TCCTCTTATCGTAAATATTGTCCTTTCTGTCACAGATACGTTTTGCTATTTTACTGGCTGTCAATGCGCTGGTTCCTTTTACTCCTGGCATTAATTATGTACCTCCTTTAATTTTGATTATTTCGTTTGTCAATGAAACATGCTTTTCAATTTGTTCTGTTATGTGTGTTTTAGATACCCTCCTGACGCTCTGTGAGGCTCATAGAGACGCTTTGACTAAGCGCATAGGTTTTTACTTCTAAATGTCTCCACAAGCCTTATGCGCTTGTATTTCATAAACACACACGAATCATATCCGATTGAATTTTACAAATCTTTATAAATCCAATTTCCATTTTCATCCTGTCCGACTACATGATCGTAATACCATTGGTTATAAAATTCTGCATCATTTCGATATTTCTTTCGTGTTTTCTCCTTGCCACCGCCTTTTGCCGGCACAGATTTTACTCTTTTTACTTTTAAACACTTTGCTTTTGCCTCTTCAAAATTAATTACATTCATCCTATTACCTCCGTATACTTTTGTTGTTACATTTTTTGGCGCACTAAAACAAGCCCACTATCAAATAATTTCTATATCTGATAATGAACTTGTTTAGATGTCCAATATTTTATTCTGTCATATTAAGGCT
>CAJTKW010000005.1:71286-90126 GCA_910577035.1 uncultured Acetatifactor sp. | reverse complement strand
GCCCAATTCAGCGCACTTTCAAAGTAGGGAATTTCACCCGACCCCGAAGAATTTTCTTATGAAACCGCTCTGCGGTTTCTTTTTACAGAAAGTATTATAGTGCTCTTCTGCCCGGAAATCAAGTACTTTTTTTGCCAAAGATTCCATTGGACACAGGCAGCAGCCCCGCCGCCTGCAGGGAGTCTGCCGCCTCCCGGGGAATCACTGTGCCATGGCATTCCCCGTATAGAGCTGATAATACTTGCCCTTCTGCTCAATCAGCTGGTCATGGGTGCCGCGCTCGATAATACGCCCCTGCTCCAGCACAATGATACAGTCGCTGTTTTTCACCGTAGACAGCCTGTGGGCAATGACAAAGTTAGTACGCCCCTTCATCAGCGCATCCATGCCCTGCTGTACCAGCTTCTCCGTCCTGGTATCAATGGAGCTGGTCGCTTCGTCCAGAATCAATACCGGCGGATCGGCAATTGCCGCCCTGGCAATAGCCAAAAGCTGTCTCTGCCCCTGGCTTAAATTTGCGCCGTCCCCGTGAAGCATAGTGTTGTAGCCCTCCGGCAGCCTGCGGATAAAACCGTCCGCGTTAGCCAGCTTCGCTGCCCTCATTACTTCCTCATCGGTGGCATCCAGCTTGCCGTAACGGATATTTTCCATAACGGTTCCCGTAAACAGATGGGTATCCTGCAGCACGATCCCCAATGATCTTCGCAGATCGTCCAGCTTGATCTTGTTGACGTTGATGCCGTCGTAGCGGATCTTTCCGTCCTGGATAGAGTAAAAACGGTTGATGAGGTTGGTAATGGTAGTTTTTCCCGCACCGGTTGCACCCACAAAGGCGATCTTCTGACCCGGCTTTGCAAAAAGCTCAATGTCATGCAGGATCATCTTTTCATCATTATAGCCAAAGTCCACATGGTCAAATACCACATCCCCCTCCAGCTGCTGGTAAGTGGTAGTATCACTGTCCTTATGGTAATGCTTCCAGGCCCAGAGACCGGTTCTCACGCTGCTCTCCGCCAGCTCGCCCCGTTCGTTTTTCACGGCGTTCACCAGCTCTACATACCCCTGATCCGTCTCCGGCGTCTCGTCCATCAGCTTGAAGATTCTGTCCGCTCCGGCAAGGGCCATGATAATACTGTTAAACTGCATGCTGATCTGGTTGATGGGCATAGTAAAGGACCTGTTCAGATTCAGGAAGCTGGCCAAAGCTCCCAGAGTCAGGCCGGATACTCCCGTGACCGCCAGCAGTCCTCCCACCACGGAGCAGACCACATAGCTTAAGTTACCCAGCTGGGCATTGACCGGCCCCATAATGTTTGCAAATTTATTTGCCGAATAGGCGCTCTCGCAGAGCCGGTCATTCAGCTCGTTGAACTGCTTCAGGCTCTCCTCTTCGTGGCAGAAGACCTTCACCACCTTCTGTCCCGTCATGGTCTCTTCGATACAGCCGTTTAAGCTGCCCAGATCCCGCTGCTGCGCCAGAAAGAACCGGCTGCTCAGGGAGCCGATCTTTTTCGCCGCCGCCAGCATGATCCCCACCATCAAAAGGGTGACCAGGGTCAGGGGAATATCCAGCACCAGCATGGAAACCAGGGTACCCACCACCATAATCAGGCTGTTGACCAGCTGGGGAATGCTCTGGCTGATCAGCTGGCGCATGGTATCAATATCGTTGGTATATATGGACATAATGTCCCCATGGGCATGGGTGTCAAAATACTTGATGGGGAGCTTCTCCATCTTTTCAAACAGGTCATTCCTTAAGTTTCTCTGGGTTCCCTGGGTCACATAAATCATCAGTCTGGACTGAATAAAGGACGCCGCCACACCGATTCCGTAAAAACACGCCACCCTGCCGATGGCTCCGGCCAGCTCGCTGAAATCAGGGTTCTGACGGCCGATCAGCGGCAGGATATAATCGTCAATCAGGGTCCGCATAAACAGGGTACCCTGCAGGGACGCAAACACTGTGGCAAAAATGCAGACAATCACAATGACCCATTGTATCCCATAATCCTGAAAGGTATAGCCCAGCACCCTTTTTAACAGCCTGCCGGGATTCTCGATCTTCGGCCTGGGGCCTCTGGGTCCCCTGGGGCCGGGTCCGTTGTTTACCTTGGGCTTTCTCTCTTCTGCCATGATTACATGCCTCCCTTCTCGTCAAAGTCGCCGCTGCCGCCGGTCTGTGACTCATAAACATCCCGGTAAATCTCGTTGGTCTCCATCAGCTGCTCATGCGTTCCAAAGCCATCAATCTGGCCTTCATTTAATACTATGATCCTGTCAGCATGCTCCACGCTGGACACACGCTGGGCAATAATCAGCTTCGTGGTCCCGGGTATCTCCTCGGCAAAGGCCTTCCTGATCTTGGCATCGGTAGCGGTATCCACCGCGCTGGTGGAATCGTCCAGAATCAGAATCTTCGGCTTCTTTAAAAGCGCCCTGGCAATGCAGAGCCTCTGCTTCTGCCCCCCGGACACATTGGTGCCGCCCTGCTCAATGTATGTATTGTAGCCGTCCGGCATCTTCTGGATAAATTCGTCGGCACAGGCCAGCACGCAGGCCCGCCTGCACTCCTCCTCCGAGGCCTCCCTGTCGCCCCAGCGCAGGTTCTCCAGAATCGTTCCCGAGAACAGAACATTATTCTGCAGCACCACCGCCACCTGGTTTCTCAAGGCTTCCATGTCATAGCTTCTGACATCCACGCCGCCTACCGTAAGCCGCCCGTCCGTAACGTCATACAGACGGCTGATCAGGTTCACCAGGCTGGATTTCGCGCTGCCCGTGCCGCCGATGATGCCGATGGTCTCCCCTGAATGAATATCCAGATTAATATTTTTCAGCACCGGCGTCTCCGCATCCTTCCTGTAGCTGAAGGAGACATGCTCAAAGCAGATACTGCCGTCCTTCACCTCATGCACAGGCTCCGGAGGATTGCCCAGGTCGGGCTTCTCTGTCAGCACCTCGCAGATTCGTCTGGCGCTGGCAACGGACATAGTCACCATCACAAAGATCATGGACAGCATCATCAGGTTCATCAGGATCGTCATGCAATAGGTCAGCAGGCTCATCAGCTTGCCGGTGGTAAGCTGGTCCTGAACTACCATGTGGGCTCCCAGCCAGCTGATGAGAATAATACAGCTGTATACCGTCAGATTCATGACCGGGCCGTTCCAGGCCACAATCCCTTCCGCCTTGCAGAAGATCTTATAGATATTCTCGCTGGCTTTTCTGAATTTCCTGTTTTCATGTTCTTCCCGGACATAAGCCTTAACTACCCGGATGGCGGATACATTCTCCTGGACGCTCTCGTTCAGATCGTCATATTTGGGAAACGCCTGGGTAAAATGCTTTGTGGCGCTGGTCACGATCACCCCCAGAATGCAGGCCAGGAAAAGCACCGCAATCAGATAAATACTGGCCAGCCTGGGACTGATCCTGAAGGACATAATCATGGCAATAATCAGGCTGAAAGGCGCTCTCATGGCCATTCTCAGCATCATCTGATAAGCATTCTGCATATTGGTTACATCCGTGGTCAGCCTGGTCACCAGCCCCGAGGTACTGAACTTGTCAATATTGGAAAAACTGAAGGTCTGTATGTTCTCGTACATGGCCTTCCTGAGATTCCTGGCAAAGCCCGTGGAAGCCCTGGCTCCGAATACACCTCCGCCAATACCGAAGAGCAGGCTTAAAACCGCGGTCAGCACCATCAGGCCTCCAATCAGGTAAATATGCTGCATGTTCCCCTGGCTCCCGTCCCCATTGACCACGTTGATGCCTTTATCAATGATGGATGCCATCAGCAGCGGGATAATCATTTCCATGACAACCTCGCCGATCATAAACAGCGGCGTTGCTATGGAAGCTTTCTTAAACTCCTTTATCTGCGCTCCAAGTGTTTTCAGCATGTTTCCACATCCTTTCTTTATTTCCTATACTTTTCCCGAATTTCATACTACACAGTGATTGACCCTGGGACCGCACTTTCAGCCGTCGGGCTTTTCCTCCGGCTCTCCGGCTCCCGCCTCCTGCTGCCATTCCTCCAGATTTCCCAGCACAATATCCAGCATACGATGCAGCTCCGCGACCTCCCCGGCATCTAATCCCTGTGTCATGCACTGCTCCATCCTGTCCATCCGCTCTTCTACCCGGCGATGGTTCTGCAGGGCTTCCTCCGTCATCAGGATCCGTTTCAGCCTGGCGTCCTTATCCAGAGCCTTCCTGACGATCAGCCCGTTGCGCTCCATGCCCTGCAGCGTGTTGGTGGCCGTGGCCCCGGAAATGCGGAATTCCTTTTCAATATCCCGCTGATACACCGGCTGCTCCTGATGGTGATACAGGAAGCCTAAAATTCCCCCCTGAAGCTGGGACTGGGGTCCCTTTGAGGAGGGAGGGATACTGCTGCAGATAATGGCCTTGACCTTGTTCTGAATGACCCGCAGTGTAAATCCAAGCCTTTTGTGATTCTGTTCCATATCTGTCTCTCACCTCTTTTCCGCGTCAAAGTACAGTTTCCCGTGCCCCTGGCGGCACACTGCGCTGCCAGGCACACTACGCAAAAAATGTTAGTGCACTAACTTTTATTGTTAGCACACTAACATTATCACCGAAAAAAATTTTTGTCAAGAGATGATTTCTAAAATCTTTATGAAAAGAAAACGTTCCTTCCGCCCGTCAATTCCAGATGGGCTCAAAGCAGATATTCAGGTCCACATCGGTATTGATGCCCTGTATCCTTCCTTTGTCGGAATACTGCCAGATCTTGTACTCATAGGGATAAAACATCTGGTCGCTGTAGGAGGCATACCACTTGTCATAATCCTCCAGTGCCGCCACGTCAATCATCAGCGCCCCCATCTGGGTATTGTGATAAATCATGGGGGTATATCCGGCATTCTCTATGGTCTGGCAGAAAAGCCGGGTCAGATGGGTCCTCTCCTCCACGGATATATTGTTCATGCGGCCGTCTGCACTGGTCCGCTCCACATCATACACCACCGGGCAGTCCAGCTGATAGGGAGCGATCTTATTCAGCACCAGGCTGGCCTCCGCCAAAACCTCCTCATCATTGATGGCCTGGCTGAAGATGTAGACTCCCACCTTGATTCCCGCTGCCCTGGCTCCCTGGATATTGACGTCGAATTTCGTGTCCTCCATGAGATTGCCCTCTTTGCCGTATCCCCGGTATCCCAGACGGATAATGGCAAATTCCACCCCATCCTGAGCCACCAGGTTCCAGTCAATGTCCCCCTGATGGCTGGACACGTCGATCCCCTTGTGGGAGGTCACCTGGCCGTCGGTAAGGTACTGGTACTCCCCGGTCTCCAGAATCCGCAGATTGGCTACATCCAGCTGATTCAGCTTCAGGCTTTTATTAACGGGTACAAAATGGAACCTGCCGTCACTGACCACCACAATATCGTCAGGGTAATAGGGACGCAGGGTCTCCACCGTAGTCGTGCCTGCGGAAAGGGACTCCTTGATACCGTTCAGTACTCTGACCGCCTCTTCGTCCTGGGCCCTGGCCACCGCTTCCGCCACCTCCCGGTCCAGGTCTGCCTGAGAATAGACCACAGCGCCTGACATCACGCCAACGGCATCCGGGTCTGCCTCCGGTCCTTCTCCCTCCTCCCCGTCCGGGGATTGAGCCGGACCGACGGCATCCTTTCCGGCCGAAAGCTTCTCGTACAGTGCCAGGCCGCCGTACATGGCCCCCGACAGCAGCACCATGCAGCCCAACATCCCCAGGACGCATTTGACGGTGGAATTCCTGCGCCTGTTCCGCCGCGCCCTCCTCAGCTTTTCTTCTCTTTCTTCCCTGTCTTCCCGATCCAGCATTTCGTCTATATCCATAAGTACCTCCGTCACGTTTTGTCTCTTGTCACTATTATATGTTGCCCCTGATGCACGAATTGCTTCACACTTCCCGACTTGCCGCCTCCGGCGGCAGTGCCGTCGGAGACGGCACAAACAATCGTTGAAATCAAAGCGCAAAGTCTTCATTCCGTTCATCCTTTATATTACACGAATATCCGCAGCAGGAAAAGCGGAAAAATTTACATTTAACAAAAAATTAAGTAATCATCCTCCCGCCCGCTCCCGCAGCCGCAGCAATATTTTCTTTTCCAGCCTGCTGACCTGTACCTGGCTGATCCCCAGCGCCGCAGCCACCTCCATCTGAGTCTTGTCCTGAAAATACCGCATGGAGATCAGCTTCCTTTCCGAGGGCTCCAGGGTATCCAGCAGCTGGTTCAGCAGCATGTGGTTCAACAGTTCCTCCTTTTCCGTATCCTCGTTCCCGAAGCTGCCTGCCATACTGCTGCCCACGCTGCCGCTGCTGCCCCGGACCACCTTGTCCACCAGGTAAACCTCGCTGCCGTCGTCCTGGTAGACCGCATTGTAAATGGACTCCACCTCAATGGAGGCTTCCATGGCCACCACCACATCCTCCCTGGAGAGCCCGGTGGCTTCCGTAATCTCTTTCAATGTAGGCTCCCTGCCTTCCGCAGCCTGCAGCTTCTGCCTTGCCAGCTTCACCTTCAGGCCGTTCTCCTTAATGGTCCTGGATACCTTTACCGGCCCGTCATCCCTTAAGAATCTCTTGATCTCCCCGGTGATCATGGGCACCGCATAGGTGGAAAACTGCAGGCCCAGCCCCAGGTCAAACTTATCAATGGCCTTCATCAGGCCGATGGTGCCGATCTGGAACAAATCCTCGGCATCATATCCCCTTCCTGTAAAGCGCCTCACAATGTGGTGAACCAGCCCCAGATTTTTTTCTATCAGTACTTCTCTCGCGTCCTTTTCTCCTGCCTGTGACCTTGCAATCAGTACTGATGTCTCTTCCATGTATCAGTCCTCTCTGTCTATCCAGTCGCCGACCCCTATTTTTTTCTTCATCCGCACCGTGGTTCCTTTCCCCGGCTCACTCTCCACCTCCAGATCATCCATGAACGCCTCCATAAAGGCAAAACCCATGCCGGACCGCTCCAGCTCCGGCTTGGTGGTATACAACGGCTCCATGGCCCGCTCCAGGTCTTCAATGCCCTTACCGTCGTCCCTGACCAGGATATGTAGCATGTCCCCTTCCAGAAGGCAGTGCACCCGCACCTTGCCCGGATTGATTCGGGATCTGTCTGCGGGCTGCCCTTTGGCACCCCCGTAGCCGTACAAATTCTCGTAGCCGTGAATAATGGAATTTGTCACTGCCTCGGAAACTGCGGTCTTTATATCCGCCAGCTCCTCCAACGTAGGGTTTGCACCTGCCACAAACGCAGAGACCGCCACCCTGGCAAATCCCTCGTTGTCGGAAACCGCATCAAATAAAAGCTCCATCTCGTTTTTCATGATTCAAGTACCTCCACAATTTTTTCTAATCCGGATATGCTTAAGATTCTCCTGATCTGCCGGTCTGCATGAATGACATAAACCCGCCCGCCGAAGCAGGCTATTTTCCGCTGTCTTCCCATGATGATCCCAATACCGGAAGAATCCATAAACCTTGTATTCTCAAAATCAAAGACCACATTGCAGACATTTTCCCTGCACAGCAGCCTGTCCGCATTTTCGCAGATAAAGCCCGCCCTGTGGTGGTCCACCTCCTCCGGCAGCCTTATCATCAGGCAGTTATCAATCACCTGAAAATCTTCCGTTGTAATCTGCTCCATATCCCTCTCCCTTCTGCTTTTTTGGCAAAAGAAAAGAACCCGCAGTGTCCCACAGGTTCTTTTCTTTCGTATTTTACGCCTTCTCTCCTTATTCCACCGCAGCTCCAAGATCCCTAAGCCTGGCCCTGGTATCGCTGACCCGATTGCTGTTCGGGAAAAGCTCCAGCACCTTCTGATAAGTCTCTATGGCCTCCTCCTGATTGCCGTTTGCATGATAAGCACGGGCCAGGAAATAAAGGGCGTCCGTATGCGTTTCATCATAATACACAGCCTTTTCAAAAGACTCGATGGCTGCCGGATATTCCTCATGACGGAAATATTCGGATGCCTCACTGTAATAGCTCTGCGCCAGCTCCGGCCCGATCACGCTCAGCAAGGCCTGGTACAGCTTCCGAAATCCATCCGATGCCTCATTCACATCCGTAACCTGGGCAATACTCTCCAGATCCGCGGCAGTCGCCATGTTGTCCTGGTTCACCAGATAATCGGCAACCGCGGTCAACAGGCTGTCATAAGTTTCCAGCGTGCCGCCTGCTCCCACAAAGCCGTCTACCCTGGCCTCCAGTTCCTCGATCCGGCCGTTCAGCTTGCCGGCCTCGCTCTCCAGCTCCTGGATGCGCACAGCCCTGGCGTCGGACTCGTTGCTGATCTTTCTGGTCTCCTCCTGCATCAGCTGCTTCGTGTTGGACTGCGCCGCAGGCACCAGCAGGAAATAAGTGACCGCAAGCCCGATCACCAGGCCGATCCCCAGGTTTATCAGGGTAGATACGCCGCTTCGCTTCGGCTCCCTGACATTCAGCGGCTGGATAATCATCTCATTGTCGCTGACATAGCGCACGGTCTCGTCCTTCCTGCGCTTTCCGCCGGACTGCTTCACCGTTTCGTCCGGCACCAGCATCACCTCTACCTCCTTCAGATAGCGGAGGGTCTTGGTATTGTTCCTGTCGATGTCAATGCACTTGCGAAGCTCGCGCTCCGCCCGCTCCCACTGCTCGCTGTCCATGTACAACAGGGCCAGCAGCTGGTGGGCGCGAATAAAGCGCGGATTCAGGGAGAGTACCTTCTTAAGCTGTATCACAGCGAGATCTTTGCTGTCCTGCTGGCAGTAAACCAGCGCCTGATTGTATTTCTTGATAGTCTGATTAATGGAATCCAGCCTGCCGGAATTGGATTGCAGCCGGTCGATATAATCATCCGCAATATTCTTATCCGGACGAAGATTCTTGCTGATCACCCATTCGCTTAAGGCTGCCACCACCTCGCCCATTTCAAAATACACCAATCCCAGTAAATTCCTGGCTTCTATATTATTTTTATTCAGTTTCAAGCTCTGCCGCAAGCTGGTGACCGCACCGGTCAAATCTCTGATCTCAGCCTTCTCCAGGCCGTCATTATAATACATATTGGATCCGAACATGATCTTCTTATATAAATACACATCCGTTCCGCAGGCAGTGCAAAAATCATGCTCCGACAGCTGACATCCGCAGTTATAGCAAAACATGTCACACCTCTTCCGATTCTTCCTCGGATTCCTTTATCATTTTTACAAGTAAATCCGCCATATCCGTCAGATCCTGATTATAGATGGCGTCCTCTGCATCTTCCACTTCAAGACTGGGATGAAACTTCTTCAGCTCTTCCTCAAAATTTATCATATTTTAAAAGCTCCTTTATCTCGCCCGCCAGATACAGGCTGCCCGCGATATACACGCGCTCATTCTGTCTCCGGCTATGTACAAGCTCATGAAAGGCTTCGGATACACTGTCATATACCTGACATCCGTATACCGGATATTGCTCAAAAAGCCGCTTCAGTGCCTCAGGTGAAAGCGCCCTTCCCGTCTGCATACGGGCTGCGGCCACACGGTCAAACAGCCCTGAGCCCACCAGCTCCTCCGCCATGCTTTCATAATCCTTATCCTTCACCACACTGAACAGCAGCGCCCTGGGGCCGGCATGTCCGTCCCCCGCCACGGCCTCCAGGAAAGCCCGGATCCCGTCCTCATTATGAGCGCCGTCCACATAAACCTCAGGCAGTACCTCTTCCATACGTCCTGCCCAGAAGCAGCCGGCAATCCCCTGCCGGATCTGCGGTTCCCGAATGGTTCTGCCGCCATCCAGTATCTCCAGCGCCCGTACTGCCAGAGCGGCATTTTCCATTTGATACGGGGCAATGGTGTGCAAAGTAAGGCTAATATAATTATAATACTCAGTGCGCACGGAAAAATCAATGCTTTTATTTACAAATCCATGAAAACGATAGTCATTTTTCGACACGGAATACGCCGTTACGCCAAGTTCCGCCGCTTTCCGCTCAAATACCTCCCTGACCGATGGGCAGGTATCCCAGTAAACCGCAGGAGAACCGGGGTGCATGATACAGGCCTTTTCCCCTGCAATTTTCTCCACGGTGTCCCCTAAATATTCCACATGGTCCAGACTGATATGGGTCATCACGGCCAGTTCCTTCCCGGACACGGCATTGGTGGCGTCCAACCTTCCTCCCAGCCCGGTCTCCAGGATACAGAAGTCCGGATGCTTCTCCGGGAAAAGTACCATCGCCATAAAGAAAAGATATTCGAAATAAGTGGGATGATAAAAGGGCAGGCAGGGCTGCGCATCAGGAGCAGGCTCCGCCCTCCCATCCCCGGTTTCCGGGAATTCCAACAGATGATACACCTGCAGAAATGCCCCCAGGAATTCTTCCCGGGAAATCATCTCCCCGTCCACCGTAAAACGCTCCCGTATGTCCACCAGGTGGGGCGAGGTAAACAGGGCCACCCGATACCCCGCGGCCTGCAGGATGGCGCTCATATAGGCGCAGACCGAGCCCTTGCCGTTGGTGCCCGCCACATGGAGGATCCGCATCCGTCTGTCCGGATCCCCCAGCCTGTGCAGGAAGGCTTTGGTGTCCTCCATGGTATTCTTGGAGGTAAAACGTGGAATGCTGTTAATATATTTTTCCGCCTCTTCAAAGGTGGTGACGGACTGCTTCTGCATGATTATTATCCTCATTTCTGCGCTTTTTCAGCATATCCGGCCTGGGAATGCCTCACAGGCACAAACCGCTCCTTCATCCCAGCTGGGCCAGCCTGGTCTCCACCTGCTCCATCATGCGGGTGTATTTGCTCAGCTTTTCCTTCTCTTCCGCAATCTTGGATTCCGGGGCCTTGGAGATAAACCTCTCATTGGAAAGCATCCCGTTTACCCGGGCAAGCTCCCCTTCCAGGCGCTTCTGCTCCTTTTTCAGCCGTTCAATCTCCTGGGCAATGTCCACCAGCTCCGCAAAGGGAATATACAGAGTTGCCCCGGGAATCACCACGCTCACCGCGTCCTGGGCAATCCCAGCCTTATCCCGCTGTATCATAATTTCACTGGCATAAGCCAGAGAGGCAAAGAACAGCTTCCCTTCCCCAAAGGCAGACAGGATCCCGTCGTCCTCACTGACCACATATACGGCAGCCTTGCGGGAAGGCGCCACGTTCATCTCATTTCTTACATTGCGGATGCCCCTGACTGCCTCCTTGATAATCTCAATGTCCTTCTCTTCCTTAGCAAAGGCCCGATCCTCCCGGTATTTCGGCCAGGCACTGATCATGATGGACTCTTCCCCGGCAGCAGCCTCCCTGGAAACACCGTCCTTGGCAGCAACCTCCTTGGCAGCGCCCTCCTTGGCAGCAACCTCCATGGCAGCGCCCTCCATGGCGCGCAGGGTGCAGTATATTTCTTCGGTGATAAAGGGCATGTAGGGATGCAGAAGCTTCAGGGCGTCAATCAGTACTGTCTTCAAGGTCCACAGCGCCGCATTCTGGCTCACGGTATCGTCGGTATCGTACAGCCTGGGCTTTACCATTTCGATATACCAGTCACAGAATTCGTCCCAGATAAAGTCATACACCTTCTGTACGGCAATCCCCAGCTCAAAGCTCTCCATATTATCTGTCACTTCCCGGATCAGGGTATTGAGTCTGGAAAGAATCCACTGATCCACCGGCTGCAGTTCCTTCGGCGCCGGCTCCGTCACCTGCTTGCCGTCCATATTCATCATAATGAAGCGGGACGCATTCCAGACCTTGTTTGCAAAGTTGCGGCTGTTCTCCACCCTCTCGTAATAGAAACGCATATCATTGCCGGGAGCGTTGCCGGTAATCAGGGTCAGCCGCAGGGCATCCGCCCCGTACTGTTCAATGACCTCCAGGGGGTCAATGCCGTTGCCCAGGGATTTGGACATCTTGCGCCCCTCGCTGTCCCTCACAAGTCCATGAAACAGCACGGTCTTAAAAGGCTTTTCGCCCATATGCTCATAGCCGGAAAAGATCATGCGGATGACCCAGAAGAAAATAATGTCATAGCCCGTCACCAGCACATCTGTAGGGTAAAAATATTTCAGATCCTCGGTCTGCTCCGGCCAGCCTAAGGTTTCAAAAGGCCACAGCGCGGAGGAAAACCAGGTGTCCAGAGTGTCCGGGTCCTGGGTCAGGTGCTCATGACCGCATTTGGGGCATTTCTCCGGCATTTCCATGGCCACCACGGTCTCTCCGCACTTGTCGCAGTAGTAGGCGGGGATTCTGTGCCCCCACCAGAGCTGCCTGCTGATACACCAGTCACGGATATTGTCCGTCCAATTGAAATAAGTCTTCTCCATTCGCTGGGGAATCAATTTGATCTCGCCCTTTTTCACCGCATCCACCGCGGGCTTAACCAGCTCCTCCATCTTCACGAACCACTGTTCCTTTACCAGCGGCTCCACGGTGGTCTTACAGCGGTCGTGGGTGCCTACATTATGAGAATAATCTTCAATCTTCACCAGCAGGCCCTGTTTTTCCAACTCCTCCACAATGGCCTTTCTGGCCTCATAACGGTCCATGCCCTCAAACCTGCCGCCGTTTGCATTGATGGTGGCGTCATCGTTCATGATATTGATAATGGGCAGGTCATGACGCTTGCCCACCTCAAAGTCATTAGGGTCATGCGCGGGCGTAATCTTCACCACGCCGGTGCCGAATTCCCTGTCCACATAGGTGTCGGTAACCACGGGAATCACCCGGTTGACAATGGGCAGCAGCACGCTCTTACCGATCAGATGGGCATAGCGCTCGTCCTCGGGATGAATGGCTACGGCGGTATCTCCCAGCATGGTTTCGGGACGGGTGGTGGCAAAGGTCAGATATTCCGTGTCGCTGGGCTTTCCGTCCTCGCCGATCACAGGGTACTTGATATGCCACAGATGCCCCGCCTGTTCCTCATATACCACCTCCGCGTCGGAGATGGAGGTATTGCACACCGGACACCAGTTGATGATCCGGGCGCCTTTATAAATATAGCCCTTCTCGTGCATCTTCACAAAGACTTCCGTAACGGCCCTGTTGCAGCCTTCGTCCATGGTAAAGCGCTCCCGGTCCCAGTCGCAGGAGGAACCCATCTTCTTCAATTGAGAAATGATGCGCCCGCCGTACTCCTTCTTCCAGGCCCAGGCCCGCTCTAAGAATTTCTCCCGGCCCAGCTCGCGCTTGTCGATCCCCTCTTCCTTCAGCTTCTCGGTAATCTTCACCTCCGTAGCGATGGACGCATGGTCCGTACCCGGCTGCCAGAGGGCATTAAAGCCCTGCATTCTCTTGAAACGGATCAGAATGTCCTGCATGGTATTATCCAGGGCATGGCCCATATGGAGCTGTCCCGTAATGTTTGGCGGCGGGATCACAATGGTAAAGGGTGTCCTGCCATGATCCACCTCCGCGTGAAAATATTTCTTCTCCAGCCATTTCTGATACAGTCTGTCCTCGATTCCCTTGGGATCGTAGGTTTTTGCAAGCTCTCTGCCCATATTTCTCCTCCTTTCATGTTTCCGCCCTGCATAAGCAGGCTCGTAACGCTTCCCGTCTGTTTCCGCCACCATAAGCAGGCTCGTAACGCTTCCCGTCTGCTTCCGCCGCCATAAGATGCTTCGTAACGCTTCCCGTCTGCTTCCGCCGCCATAAGATGCTTCGCATTATGCGCGAAAATAAGCCCTCTGCCGACTCTCGTCAGCAAAGGGCGCATGGGCGCGGTACCACCTTTGTTCGCAACGGCCTCACAGCCATTGCCTCAGCGACTTCCAGAAAAGCCTTATCCGGTAACGGGGATAACCCGTGAGAACCTACTTTGTATCAGCCTGTTCAGGACTCCGGCAGGGTTCAGTCCTCCGGCTCGGAAGCTACCTTCCACACGCCTTCCTCCAGGCAGCCTTTCAGCGTCCGAATTATCCATCCCGGAACAATCAAGTCCTCCCGGAACGCCTTCACATCACGGACGGCCGCTCTCTCTGTTAAGGGGCAGTGTGTACTCCTCTTCGTCATAGCCATTATGATTTATCTGAAAATATAATCCATTCCGCCCGGTTTGTCAAGTTACATTTTATAAAGTCTTACAGCATCCTGATCCGCAAAGTCCCGCAAAACTGCATAGGAACACAATTTTGACTCCGCGGCAGGGGTGTCAGGACTGTTACCTGCAAACACGACATACACCTGTCCTGATTCCTGTGGTATACTGGTGCAAAAAGAAATAAAAAATCCAGTTTATGCCGGTTGACCGGCGGAAGGGAAGGAAATATGAGATACGAATGGATAAATGATTATCTGATGAACAAGCGGGCAGTGACAAAGGATCTTCAGGAGGGCTGGAACTGGATCCGCTACCATGTGGGGGGAAAAATGTTCGCGGCAGTCCTTCTGGACCGGGAAGAAAACAAACCCTATTACATCAATCTGAAACTGCAACCTGCAGAGGGCGAGTTTCTGCGGGGCCAGTACCCGGATATAATCCCCGGCTATTACTCCAACAAGGAGCACTGGAATTCCGTAAAGCCGGACGGTGAAGTACCGGACGAACTGTTGAAAGACCTGCTGGACAAGTCCTATCACCTGGTACTGGGTTCCTTCAGCAGGCGAAAGCAGCGGGAAATCCTGGGATTGAGCTGCTGCGGGACAGACTGTACTGAGTGCGGTTGCTACGGCAGCCTGTGTAAAGGCTGTAATGAATCGGAGGGAAAAGTATTTCATGCCGGGGAAGGCAGGGCCTGCCCGATTTACCGGTGCAGCGTAAACCAAAACAAATTTGCCTCCTGTGCCTCCTGCGAAAAGCAGCCCTGCGACATCTGGCTGGCTACCAGGGATCCCCAGATGACGGAAGAAGAATTTACAGCTTCCCTGCAGGCCCGGGGAGACAATTTGAAATCTTTTAAGAACTGATTACGGGCTCATACCTGCTCCGTCTCCCGGATCCGCCCAAACTGGCTCGGTAAAAAAGTTGCACTCTGGCACTTTTTATCGAGCCAGTTTTGCTGTACACTTGCAACATCCCTTATATAAGGCAGACATGTACAAATCCGGATGATACATGTAAAGGCAATACGCATACATAGAAACCAATCATGGGAGGAACAATGGTATTATGGAAAAGTCTCATAAAACAAGTGCGGCAAAACAAAAGAGCTACGGACTACTGATTACAGGAGCCATCCTGCTGATTGCAGGAATTATTTTTGCGGTGTACACATATAACACCAGCTACCAGGAGGCGCTGACAGCTGCCGACGCCGAAGAAAAGCTTCGCCTCCAGCGGCCCTATTCCTATTCGCTGACCGTGGTATTTCTGGCTGTACCCCTGACAATCAAGGGCATCTTCAACGGAATCCGCGGTGTATACCGTACCGGAAGATCCGACGTGAAACGACTGGCAATGGCTGGCCTGATGGCGGCGCTCTGTTACATCGGCTTTGCTTTCTTTAAAATCGACCTTACCGTAGGACCCGAGAAGGCCTCCTTTCACTTCGGAAATGTATTCTGTGTGCTGGGAGCCCTGCTACTGGGCGGCTACTGGGGCGGCCTGGCCGGTGCGGTAGGCATGACCATCGGTGACTTTACCACCTCCTATGTAACCAGTGCCCCAAAAACTTTCCTGTTAAAGCTGTGTATCGGGCTGATCGCAGGATTTGTGGCCCACAGGGTCTTCAAGCTGGACCAGGAGCATTCTGCCAAATATGTAACAGGTGTTACTGTTTTATCCTGTGCCTGCGGCATGGCATTTAACGTAGTCGCCGACCCCCTGGTGGGATATTTTTATAAAACTTATCTGCTGGGCGTACCTCAGGATATTACCAAGGCTCTGGTAAAAATTGCAGCCCTGACCACTACGGTCAACGCTGTGGTGGCGGTCATTGCCGCTTCCGTACTCTACCTGGCCCTTCGCCCCGCCCTTCGGAAAGCCGGGCTGTTCCTGCCGGTCACCACGACTGCCGAAACCAGATAAAAAGGTGCCGCAGTTTCCTGTAAAGTAAACGAAAAGGAGACGCCCCAGGGCGCGCATAACCCAAAAATCACCTGTGCCCGGACACAGGTGATTTTTTATAATTATTCTGTAAATCTTATGGTAATATTCCCTGCCTCACATTCCACCTTCATGTCTCTGGCAGATCCGTTGTCAATCTCTTTGGACATTGCAAGACCGCTGTAGTGCTCCTGCCCCAGGTCAATATTTCCCAGCGCTCCCACAATCTGATAATTAAAATCATTCTGGCTGCCTGCAAGCATCAGCTCCACGTTGCCCATGGCACAACTGACTTCCGCACTGCCGCTGATATTCCCCTCCGCCGAGATTTCCCCCATGCCGACTTCGACCTTCAGATTACCCGCATCCACATCCCTCAGTTCGATCCGGCCTGCACCCACACCGGTCTTCAAATCCGCCGTTTTCAGACCCGTGGCCGTAATCTGCCCCGCACCTACTCCCAGGGAAATCCGATCCGCGTCCATCCCTTCAAACTCCATGGAGCCGGCTCCCAGATCGATGTTCACGTCTTCATAGTGATACTCCTCCGGCACATAGAGCGTCACTTTCACATTATTCCAGCTGTTCCACTGTCTGGAGCTGGTGGTAGATCTGACATAAAGGGTACCGTTTTCCAGATAAGCCTGGAATTTCCCCACCGCCGAGGCTTCCGCGTAAAAAGAGCCGTCACCGGATGCCCGGATGCTAAACCGGCATCCTCCCGCTTCGACCTCCAGCCTCTTCACGTCTTCACCAAGACGGAATTTATCTATATCTCCCCTCATAATGGAATAATCGGGATTCATACTGCCGGCCTCATCAATATCATAGTCCAGCTCAGGCAGGCTGTCTGACACATTGTCTCGAAATCGCAGGCCCCAGTTCATAAAACTGTCAAAATCCGCTGTCACCCTGCCGCCCGTGACCGTCTCCAGCACCTGGTTGATCTTCATCCTCCCTTTTGCGGTTCCCGCCGCAACGGCAAACACTATTCCCAGCATAAGAAAAATCAATGCCATAATACCACAGACCTTCATAAACTTTTTCATATATATTCTCCTCTGCATGCTTTAGCATGCCGCATTTTCTAATAGCTTGCACCTCGTTGAAACGCTTCTGTTTTCTTCCTGCCGATGCCGGACATCCACCGGTACAGCCGGCCTATTCCCCGGAAGATTGCAGGAACCACTGCCGCTATCGCTACCGTCAGCATCAGGAAAAGCATCCCCAGTCCGCCGCAGATCAGCCCTCCGCCCATGACGCCAAGGCCCACCAGCGGATCCACCGGAACGCACATCCCGCCCACCACCAGCAGCAGGAAAAGCAGTATAAACAGGCACAATGCAGCAACTCCAAATCCCAAAATCAGGCCGAACCATGTCATCAGAAGTCCGAACGCCATCCCAAGCAGTCCCAGAATCAGAGGGGAAGCAAATATAAGCAGAATCGTCAGCAGCACCACCATCCACCCGGACATACCGGACCGCCCCGGCGCTCCGCTTCCGCCGCTGCCGCCGGAAGACGATGACCAGACTGCCTTACCATGGCTGCCTCCCGCGTCCCCGGAGGAGGCGGAACGGACGTCGGTCCTGCCGCCGCTCCCTGCCCCGCTGCCCTCCGGAAGCGAAGACCAGACGTCGGTCCTGCCGCCGCTCCCTGCCTCGCCGCCCTCCGGAAGCGAAGACCACACGTCGGTCCTGCCGCCGCTCCCTGATCCGTCTCCTCCGGCTTTCACCACATCAAAATATCCTGTCCTGGTGCTTTCTCCGACAACGCCGGAATCCTCCCGGGCTTCCGATCTCACTGCCGGAGCATCACCGGCGGATCCGTCTGCCTCTGCTTTTCCGTATTCCACGATGGCCCTGTCTGCCGGAATAGAGGTTTTCCCTCCCTGATTTTCCAGAAGCTCACGCCGGATATTCTCCGCTACCCTTGCCGGATTGCCCAGGGCCTCGATAACTGCCTGTTCATTCTCCTCTCCGGCATCGTCGAAGTAATCATTATAATACTGCAGGGCCTCTTCCTTTTCCCCGTCGGAAATATTTCGCAGCAGAAACCCCAGCTGACTCATAAATTCTGTTCTGTTCATATTCTGATCCTCCCCTCAAACAAGCCCGTGATCTTGTCTGAATATTCCCGCCATTCGCTCTCATATAGCTGAAGCTGGGCCCATCCTCTGCTGGTAACCTTATAATAACGTCTGTTCCTTCCCCCGCATTCCATATCATAGACTTCCAGACAGTCATCCTTCTGCAGTCTGCGCAGAACCGGATACAGGGTAGATTCCGAAAGATCAATCACCTGCCGGACATCCTGGGTGATCTTATAACCGTATGTCCCCTCCGGATCCTTGGACACGACGGCAAGCACTATGGCGTCCAGCAGGGCCGCCCCTGCGTTAAAAATCATATTATCGCTCCTTTGTGGTTCTCCCACCCAAATCATCACTCATATAATATTATATCCCATATAGCATCCGTTCTGTTCATACTATATACCATATAATATTATATGTCAAGTGTAAAAGAAGCAAAAATGTTAAAAATGCTGTCAGCAGAGTACGAGTGGAAACTGATGAAGAGATGCAAATGCAGATGTGGAAGAAATACAGATGCAGATTGTCTGCATGATTCATCTGCAGGCGGTGTCCTGCTCACTGTCCTGAAAATTGAAATTCATGCCGATGTACCCCATAAATATAAAATATATTCACTATCGGTTTCTAATCCTAAAGATAAATCATTCCATTTAGGGGGAATAAGGTTTACTGCTCTGATTACCGGCTCATGCAAAACAGCAACCCGCTGGTTCATTTCTTCCAGGCGTGATTCCATCCACGCTAAATCTTCCTCAGAAGCCGGCA
>CAJTKW010000005.1:0-71276 GCA_910577035.1 uncultured Acetatifactor sp. | reverse complement strand
GTTCAGTCCAGTCACCGCAGAACCTCTCGTCTGAATCCAAAAAAAGCAAAGCCGCCGTTATAAAATCATCTAAGGACGAATAAACACTTTTGGGGGCCGCAACAGCTGAAATACTCTGTTCTGAAGCAGCAGCATTGAAACAAAGATTTCCAAAATCTATCGCAATCATATCATACCTCCGAATATGCCGCCAGGAAGGAGCAAAGCCCGCCTCCCCGGCGGCAGTGCCGCTGTTGGCGGCACAAACAATCGGTGAAACCAAAGCGCACAGGTCACGCAAAGCGCATAGGTCACGCTTAGAAAATCTTCATTCCCTTCATACTTCGCATTTCCAGAAATACGCACTATAGCCCTTTAATACAGAACCGCCTCCGAAATCATGCTCCTCCCCGGTGAGCAGGTCCACTGCCCTTCCGCAGCCGGCATCAAAATGTGCCGTGAAATCATTCTCGCCTGCGTTGATTGCCACCAGCACTCTTTCCTGCTCCGATTTCCGTTCGAAAATACACTGATGGTTCGTCAGCAGCACAGAGCGGAAACTGCCGTAATTCAGCGCCTGCGAATGCTTCTTCGCCTCGCACAGCCTGCTGACCCAATCGGTCAAATCATTCCATACAGGTGCTTCAAAGGATGGACGCAGGGCAGGATCCCCCTGAGATTTCTCGGCCTGCTCCCCCCATTCGCTTCCGTAATAAACACAGGGGATGCCCGGCATTCCAAAGGCCAGGGCATAGATCAGGGGCAGATGGTTCTTGTTTGTCAAAATACTTGCCACCCGGGTCACATCATGATTATCCACAAAGGATAACAGATGTTTCCCTTTATATAAGGTCCAGTTTTCCGGTCCGAACTGACGGATCAGAGAGTGGTTGACCTCAAACATATTCATACTGTTAAAGCTGCTGAAAAGCCCTTTATAACACTCATAATTCGTTGCGGAGTGCAGCATCTGGTCATTCATCAGTCTGTTGTAATCTCCGTGCAGCATCTCGCCTACCAGAAAGAAATCTTCCCTGAGGCCGTCGCAGCAGGAGCGCAGCCTGCGCACAAAATTTTCATCCAGGCTGTAGGCAACATCCAGCCGCAGGCCGTCTATTCCGAATTCCTCTACCCAGAATTTCACGCTTTCCAGCAGATAGTTCACTAAGTCCCCGTTCTGCAGGTTCAGCTTTACCAGATCATAATGCCCCTCCCATCCCTCATACCACAGGCCGTCGTTGTAATTGGAATTACCGTCAAAGGCAATGCGGTAGAACCAGTTTACATAGGGTGAGCTCTCTCTGTTCCGCAGAACATCCTGGAAGGGGCCGAACCCCCGGCCCACATGATTAAACACACCGTCCAGCACTACCCGGATTCCGTTTTGATGCAGTGCGTCACACACCTCCTTAAAATCCTCATTGGTACCCAGACGGACATCCACCTTCCGGTAATCCCTGGTGTTATAGCCGTGACTGTCCGATTCAAACAGCGGCGAAAAGTATACCGCATTCACGCCCAGCCTGCTCATATGAGGAATCCAGTCAATCACCTTCCGGATCCGATGCTGCTGCACCCCGTCATTTTCAAAGGGTGCTCCGCAGAACCCCATAGGATAAATCTGGTAAAAAACACTTTCATACGCCCACATAATTTTTTCTCCTTTTCTTCGTTGACTGTTTTGGTACTAAATCACCTTTCTTGCAAAAATCCTGCAGGAAAGAATCATAAACATCCTGTCACCTTTTTCGCGTTATTTTATCAAAAGTCGGCTAAATCCACAGAGTTATCCACATATACACATGTGTCATTTCGACTTTTTTCGATGTCATTCCCCATAAAAAAGACGTCGTTTCATGCAAACCTATAACCACTCATTCCAAAAACGTTCCACACGTTTTGCAACCGTGTCCACGGTCACCGTGGTAAAATCCTCCCACTCCCTGGGAAACATACGCCGATATGCAAACTGCAGGAATCGCTCATCCAGCAGGGCCACAAGCCCTACGTCCTCCGTGGTTCTGATCACGCGTCCCGCCGCCTGCAGAACCTTGTTCATCCCGGGATAACGATAGGAATAGTCAAATCCGTCCTCCCCCTCCCTGTTGAAGAAATCCTTCAGAATTTCCCGCTCAAAGCACACCTGGGGAAGCCCGGTTCCCACGATAATGGCTCCGATCAGATCATCGTTTTTCAGATCAATCCCTTCACTGAAGATTCCCCCCAGGACGCAAAAGCCTATCAGGATAACATCCTCCGGCTCCTCTTCAATCTTCATGGCCACAGCGGCCTGCATGGCGCTTTCAGCCTGCAGGTCGATACGGTTCCTTCCTCTGAATCTGGCCAGGAAGCTTTCCCGGTCCGCCTCACTCATATGCTCCCCCTGGAGGATACACTCCCTCCCCTCCCCTGCAAAGTTTTCCATGTATCTCTCATAAACAGCATACATAAAGGAATAGGATGGGCAGAATACCATGTAATTTCCGTGGCGGTTCTTCACGATCTCCTCAATATATCTGGCAATATTAAAGTACTCTTCTCCGGAGCGTCTGGTATATTTGCTGGTCACGTCCCCGGCAATAAATAACGCACGTTTCTCCGGTTGAAATACCGAGCGGGCATATACTTCATAGTCCTCTGCCTCCCCGCCCAACAGCTTCTTATAATACTGTATCGGCAGAAATGTGGCGGAAAACAAGATACTGCTGCGTCCCCGCTCCATACACCGGCGCAGCTTCTCCGCCGGGTTCATACAAAACAGCTTCAGCAGGAAGCTTCCGTCGTCGCATAATCTGACATATTTCACATAGTTTTCATCCAGTTCCTCATAAATCTCCAGGAAATGGCTGACCTCAAAGTAGAAGTCCAGCACCTGCTCCCTGACTGCCGTCTGCTCTTCCTCCTGCTCCGCCAGATAATCATCCATAACGGCCTGCAGGCGTATCAGCGGCTGTACAAAAGATTCAATCTCCTGTACCACGGAGCATTGTTCACACTCCCGCTTCATGGCCAGCAGCTCCTTATTGCACTTCTCCAGATGCCAGACCATCTTATCCGCATATCCCTGTCGGACAAGGACGCTTCGCCCGCCCCGCCTTCTCTCCCTGCCCTGACGCCGTGAAAGATGATTCAGGGCTTCCGCCGCCATACTCTCCTCCTCGGCCATGGTCTCCTCCTCGGCCATGGCCTCCTCACCAGCCATGGCCTCCTCGCCAGTCATGGTTTCCTCCTCGGCCATGATCTCTTCACAAACCTCCGGCACCCCTCCTGATTCATCTGTCATATCTTCCGTCATATTCTCTGTCATCAACAGTGTCATCTGACCGGATACCGCTGATTTCCTGGATTTCGTCGAAGTTTCTGACACTATTGTCTGTTTCAATTCTCTGCGCAGCTCCAGGAACTGCTCCTTCACCAGAACGGCACTGTACATCTCCCTTCCCCGTTCCAGCAGATTATGTGCCTCGTCAATCAGGAAAATGTAATCGCCCCCGGTACTGTCACTGAAGAAGCGTTTCAGATATACATGGGGATCGAAGAGATAATTATAATCGCAGATAACCGCATCCGCAAACAGACTCATGTCCAGGCACATTTCAAAGGGACAGACCTGATGTTTCCCGGCATATTCCTCTATCATTTCCCGGCTGAAGCTTTCCTGATTGGTCAGCAGGTCATACATGGCAGCATTGATTCGATCATAATGTCCCCGGGCATAGGGGCAGTAATCCGGATTGCACTCCGTCTCTTCCATAAAGCAGATCTTTTCCTTCGCCGTAAGTATGACGCTTTTAAAACACAATCCCCTCTCCCGAAGCAGCCGGAAGGTATCATCCGCCACCGTCCTGGTAATGGTTTTCGCCGTCAGATAAAAAATCTTATCCCCTTTTCCCTGACCGGCCGCCTGCACTGCAGGGTAAATCGTGGATACCGTCTTTCCCACGCCGGTGGGGGCCTCCAAAAAGAGTTTCTTCTTATGATAAATTGTTTTATATACGTCCGTTACAAGTTCCTTCTGACCCTCCCGATAAGGAAACGGAAATTTCAGCCCCTGGATGGACTGCTGCCGTTTCTGCTTCCAACTCCACCTGTAATCTGCCCACTTTCGATAAGAAGCCATCAGCCCGTCAAACCATTCCTCCAGCTCCGAAAGTGTATACTCCATATAAAAGTATCGAAGCTGCTCCGTGGGAATATGACAGTAGGTCATCCTCACCTGTATCGTCTCCAGCTCCTCCCGGCGCCCATAGATACAGGCATAACACTTAGCCTGCGCCAGATGCAGCGGCATCGGTTCCTTCCACCTTGCCGGATCCCGGTAAACTCCCTTAATTTCATCAATTATGACCCGATCCTCATGATGAATAATCCCATCGGCCCGCCCTTCCACGGTCAGCAAATATCCCTTCTCCTCAAAGGTAATCTTCAGCGGCACTTCCGCCTGGTATTCCGCCCCCATCCGCCGTTGAATCATCCGGTGGATTCTGCTTCCCTCCTGCATGGCATTGTCGGGAGACGCCTGATGCCGGTTGTCAATGTCTCCATACCGCAACACAAATTCCACCAGACTGCGGACGGAAATATGGATCTCCTCTTGCAAACCCCTGTCCTCCCTTCCTCATTAAAGCAATAAATGCCGCAAAACGCTTTCATCAGCGTTTCCCTAAAAGGAGCTCTTCCTGCTCTTGGCACACGCCTGACGGCGCAGGTTTCCTATAAGAGAACAAAACTCCCCATGAAGATAGGGCACTATCTTTCACGGGGAGTCAGTTTGTTCCGATGTATCAACAAGCGATTGCATATTTCTCGAGAAGCTCTTCCAGTGCGGCATTATAGCCTTCATAAGACACTGTCAGAGGCACCCGGAAATCCAATCCGTACACTCCTAAAAATGATTTGGCATCCACTACATATCTGTTGTAGGAAATGTCGATGTCAAAATCACATCTGGAGGTCACGTCCACAAAATGTTGAACATCATTCTGCGTCATACGAATCGTCTTAACCATCTCTAACCATCCTTTCCGCCATAACAACAGTTACTCATACCTTTTATGATTCCCTATTATATGCAAAAAAAATCAGGATGTAAAGCGTTTTCCGTAATCATCTTTTTCCCGTTGCCCCTTACTGTTTTTGCTTGTTTTCATCAATTTTCCCCAGAGTTCTCCCCTCTTTTTACCCGTTTTTGTATATTTTGTCTATTATTTCCTTCCCCGGTTCTGACCGGAAAATAAAAAATTATGCTTCCGCGCCAAATTCCCTGCCGTAACTTTGGCAGTCAGAACTCAATCATATATTCCCGGAACCGCAGAGGCAGCATATTCCGCTGCAGCACTCTGTTTTCCCGTTCCTTGATGGCAATCGTCCTGCAAAAATGGCGGAACAGCTCCTGATACTGCACTTCCTCCTCGGAAAGCCGCAATGTGGGCTCTTCCCCGTCCCGGCCCGTGTAGAGATACCACTGCCGCCTTGCCGGATGTATCCCAAAGATATTCCTTGTGCTGTCATGTATGACAAAGTTCTCAATCGGCAGCCTGTCTGCAAAATGGGGCATCAAAAAGGTAAGGGCATTGCATTTCGGCCCGATCTTGGCATACAGGATACCGTTCTCCAGCTCCTGAAACCGCAGGAACTCTATCAGGTGCCCGATCTCCCGATTTGACAGCCTGGCCAGGGAAAAGGCCTCCATCACATATGGGTCAGTCAGATCGTCAAACAGATGCCCCCTGGCACATCTGGTATCCAGCCCCTTTACCACCGTCCTGTAGACCGCCTGCGCTTTCCTGCGCTCTGTGGAAGCAAGCGCCCTGCAGACGGTCATATAGTCCTCTTCCCCAAACCGCCGCTCCAGCGTGCGCATCACCTTTACCGCCCTGGCCGGATCCGGCTGCACCTGCACATCCTCCGCAAAAAGTACCGGATCATCATCCAATGCCAGACAGGTATCCTCCTCATTCCGGTTCTCTTCATATGAAAGATAAATAGCCGTAAAGATACTCTCCAGTGAATCGTCACATCTGTAAACCGTCATTTCTGCCTCCGTTCCAAACTATCCTGCTCATCCTCTTACAGCTGACACATTACCCGCAGCTGCTCATCCTCTCACACCTGACACATTACCCGCAGCTGCTCATCCTCCCACACCTGACACATTACCCGCAGCTGCTCATCCTCTTACACCTGACACATTACCCGCAGCTGCTCATCCTTTACAGCTGCCCCACCGCTGTCTGCATAATCTCCTGTACTTTCGGCTCACCGGCAAAGCTGCCGTCGTCAAAGAGCGACATCTGCCGGTAGGACATGCCGTCCGTGCCAAAGCGGATTCTCTCATTCCTGTCCGTGAGATTCCTGACAATATAATCCTCGTCCAGTTTCACCGGATACATCAGCCTGCCGCCGCAGGTGATAAAATATACCGCTCTTTTCAGTACCACACCTATCTTCTTGAGATCCGCGAAAGAGAGGCTGTTACAGCGCCTCGCCGCTGCAATCCGCCTGGCGCTTTTGACACCGATCCCCGGAACCCGCAGCAGCATCTCCATAGGTGCAGTATTGACCTCCACCGGAAACTGCTCCAGATGCCGTACCGCCCAATCCTCCTTCGGATCCAGCATCACATTGAAAAAAGGACGCTTTTCATCCAGCAGCTCCTCTGCCTTAAAGCCGTAAAACCGCAGCAGCCAGTCCGCCTGATAAAGCCGGTGCTCCCGGAGAAGGGGAGGGCCCCCCGGCAGTGCCGGAAGCGCTTTATCCCCTGTCACGTTGACAAAGGCCGAATAAAATACCCGCTTCAGGCCGAATTTCTGATACAGGCTCTCCGCCACATTCAGGATATGGAAGTCATTTTCCGGGGTAGCCCCTATAATCATCTGCGTGGATTGCCCGCCTGCCACAAACCTGGGTGCATTGCGGTACAAAACCAGATCATTCTTATTCTCCAGGATTCCGTTTTGAATCTGGCGCATGGGTGTTAATATGGTCTTTCTGTTCTTATTGGGTGCAAGGCTCCGCAGCCCTTCCGCAGTAGGCAGTTCCAGGTTAACGCTCATCCTGTCCGCCAGGAATCCCGTCTGCCGGATCAGCTGAGGATCCGCTCCCGGAATGGCCTTGACATGGATATAACCGTTAAAGCGATATTGATTGCGCAAAAGGTTGATCGTCCGAAAGATCAGCTCCATGGTAAAAGAAGGGTTTCTCACAACACCGGAGCTCAGGAAAAGACCTTCTATATAGTTTCTCCGGTAAAATTCCATGGTCAGGGTACAAATCTCCTCAGGGGTAAAGGCCGCCCGGGGAATGTCGTTGGAACAGCGGTTCTGACAATATTTACAGTCATAAATGCACTGGTTGGTGAGTAAAATCTTAAGCAGGGATATACATCTGCCGTCGCTGCTGAAGCTATGGCAGATACCGGCAGCAACACAATTGCCGATACTGTCCCCCGTGCCCTTCCGTTCCACACCGCTGGAGGTGCAGGCCACATCGTACTTGGCCGCATCCGTGAGGATGCCCAGCTTTTCCATAAGGGACACATTATTTCCGGGATAATCCAATTTGGTATTCATGGCGCAGATCCTTCCTTTAAGCAACGGGTTCACGGCAGTTATACCGCTTTTGGGACAAACATTTGTTCTTTTTTCATCATAGCACATACGTTCTATCCTGGCAAGTAAAATTCATTGACCTTTTTCCATTTTCCGTTATAATAATTTATAGAGACCAAAACTGTAGACCGCTATCATTTTATGTTGAAAAAAGAATCAGTGAAAGAGGATTACTCCATGAAAGACGAAAAATGCGATGATCTGACCGGGCTGTATACGCGCGGGGAGTTATATACCCTTTACCAGAATATACCCCTTGGAAGTATTTGCCATTTTATGTTTATGGACATTGACAACTTTAAAAATGTCAATGACGTCTACGGACACAACGAAGGTGATTTCCTGTTAAAAGCAGTGGCGCTTATCCTGGATAAATGCGCGCCGGACGCCCATATCTTCAGATTGGGCGGAGACGAATTCGTTCTATTATTTCAGGGGGAGCAGGCAAGGGAGCACCTTTGCTCCATTGCCAATGACATAATTGACCGGATAACCGGGAAAGAGGGATTCTCCCATATCTCTACCTCCGTGTCTGCCAGCATCGGCATTTTATACCGGGAAACCGTCAACGGTGTCTTGGAAGACGTGCTGCTAAAGTGTGACGTGGCAATGTATTCCGCCAAGAATCATGGGAAAGGCCGGTATGTTGTTTTCAATGACATTGCCGAACAGGTCTTTTCCGAGATAGAAATGCAGAAGCGGCAGGAAACGGCACTGGAAAACGGAGAATTCGAAATTCGTTACCTCCCTGTGATCAGTGCCCAGACATCAAAGCTCAAATTGTCCCAGATAAAGCTTTACTGGAATATGCCGGGGGGTATCACAAGAGAGCAGGGTGATTTTCTGCCTCTTTTTGAGAAAAACGGGTTTATACGCCAGCTTTCCCGGTGGATGCTGGTAAATGCCCTGGCTCATTTGCAAAAATACCATTCGGAAACAGGCCAGAACGGAAAAATCGGCCTCAGAATTTCCAGACTCCAGCTGCTGGACAATGAGTTTCCTCAAATGATTGCTGCGCTTTCCGGCGAAAGCGGCGTTGCGCCTTCCGAGCTGGATCTGGAAATAGACGAAAAATCCTTTGACCGCGGAAGCGATACCATGATGGCCACCCTGAAAAAATTGAAGGAACTGGGCTTCGGTATCTCCATCATCGGAGTCGGCTCCACTTTCAAAAGCCTGATTTACTGGGATAAGCTTCAATATGATTCCATTATCTTTGATCCTGATTACCTGCATAACGCACTGGAATCCAGCAGAGGCCGCCAGATTATCAAGACCCTGCTGTCTATGGGGCGGGAATTAAAGATGTCCATTATCGCCGAAGGCGTCAATACCAAGGAAGATGTCCGGTTCTTAAGCGGCTGCGGCTGCAACGCCATCAGCGGGAGCTATTACTCCGTCCCCCTTCCCGTTTCTTCTTATTATGATTATGTAAAGGATAAAATTACCCAGGGCAACGAGAAGGTGGAGTTTCCTTTCTCCGGCAGTCTTACTTCCGCCGACGGGAAACACACCGGCCGGATTATCGGCCAGAATATTCAGTTTTCCCAGGGGATCAGCAGCAACTGGGGTTCCCTTCTTTTCCCCGGAGGAGGCTTCCGGGAAAATGTCGTGGAGCTGCCGGCATCGATTCTGGCCGAGTCCTCCTACACTATCTGCATGTGGCTTAAGCCTCTGACACAGACCAGCTGGACCAGTTCCATTTATGTACGATACCGGGGCGGCTTTTGTACCTTTTCCCCTTTTGTATCAGGGGGCTACTGCATCTTCCGAATCAGCGAGGATACGGACATCAGCGGATTCCATGACGCCCTTGCCCGGCAGATTCCTCAGGATATATGGACATTCGTATGCGTAACCTATGACCATTTCACGGAAATCGGGATCACCTACATAAACGGCAGAAAGGCCGGCTTTCGGACAGATGCCCCTTCCCTGCCGGCCTGCAGGCAGATTCTGTTGGGCGGCGACCCTTTCCAGCCTTCCTATGAAGGTTATTTGTCCGGTGTCACCTTCTATGAAGATGTAAAGTCGGAGGATGAGGTCTGGGAAATTTATCAGCACTTTTGCCAGGAACCGGGATTCTGCGGCAATATGGAAGATTTTTGGATGGATAACGTATAACCGGCCCGACAAAGTCATAAGCAGTCCTGTAAAAAGTAGTTGCCAAATGAGGGCCAATGCGGGTATACTACATAAGGAATATTACATATAGAAAGATGGTTAATACTATGGAAAATTTTGTACTGCCTTCAAATTACAGGTCCGAGCTGAACCTGTATGACACCCAGATCGCCATTAAAATGGTAAAGGACTTCTTTCAGACGCTGCTGGCGGAACGCCTCCACCTGCTGCGGGTATCGGCCCCGCTGTTCGTAGCTCCGGAGTCCGGTCTGAACGATAACTTAAACGGCGTGGAACGGCCCGTCACCTTTGACATAAGGTGCCAGGACGGCAGAGAGGGTGAAATCGTACAGTCCCTGGCAAAATGGAAGCGTTATGCCCTGAAAAAGTACGGCTTTGGCCCGGGTGAGGGTCTCTATACCGATATGAGCGCCATTCGGCGGGATGAGGAGACGGACAATATCCATTCCGTCTACGTAGATCAATGGGACTGGGAAAAGATTATCTCCAGGGAAGAGCGCTCCCTGGAAACCCTGGAGGACACCGTGCGTACTGTATATAAGGTCCTGCGCAAGACAGAGAAATATATGTCCATCCATTATGACTATATTGAAGAGATTCTTCCCCACGACATCTTCTTTATCACTACCTCCGAGCTGGAAGAAATGTTCCCTGACTACACGCCAAAGGAACGGGAGTACTATATCGCAAAGGCAAAGGGCGCCGTCTGCATTATGCAGATCGGGGACCTTCTGGACAGCGGGGAACCCCACGACGGACGCGCTCCCGATTATGACGACTGGGCCCTGAATGCGGACATTATCGTCTATTATCCCGTTCTGGACATAGCCCTGGAGTTGTCCAGCATGGGAATCCGGGTAGACGAAAAGGCTCTTCTGGAACAGTTGAAAAAGGCAGGCTGCCCCGAACGTGCAGAGCTTCCCTTTCACAAGGCGGTTTTAAACGGCGAGCTTCCCTTTACCATCGGCGGCGGCATCGGCCAGTCCCGTATCTGTATGTTCTTCCTGAGAAAAGCCCATATCGGCGAGGTACAATGCTCCCTGTGGCCCGAAGAGGTCATGAAGGAGGCGCAAAAAAAAGGACTGCAGCTTTTATAAGCTGCAGTCCTTTTCCGCCATACTTCATCAGCGTTCCTGCGCCTGGTAGATGGCAAACTTTTCGCTGCGGAAGGTCTGTGTATAATCATTTTCCCCCATAAAATTCAATATCAGCTGTAATTTTTCATCCGAAGCGGCCGCCATCTCTTCTTCACTCACTCCTGCCCTGACCAGCGCTTCCACACCGCCTTCCTCGTACAGCGCCGTCACATTCTCAAATATAATCACCGGCGTCCTTCCGTCCAGCTCCTCCATATCCTTCTCCAGCACCTCATAACCGTACGAGGTAAGAGTAATCCACGGATTAAAGGCCGCGGGCATCTGCAGGTAATAAGACAGCGAAGGAATCGACAGGGAAAGAGGGGTTCCGTACAGGATTACCTCCTGCCCCCGGAGCCCGTTTTCATTGATATACGCACTGACAGAGCTCATCCAATCTGCTTTTTCCCCTGACATTTTCACCTTTTTCAAAACCTCGTTATTATCCACTCCGGAGCTGATGTCCCGCACTCCGGTAAATTCGGCAAAAACAAATTTCAGTCCAAACCCCCCAAACTGGAAGCAGCACAGAAGCAGAAAGACCGACAATATACACTTTGCCGGAAACAGGGATATGGTAACATGTGCTATCTTTTTATCCCTGCATTTTGTGATGAATTCACAGCAGGCCCCTAACGTATAAGGCGCCACAAGGAAGAGATTGTTGATGCTGGAATAAAGCCTGTTATTACTCCCGATAGCGGACAGGAAGATCACCAGGAGCAGCATACTGCCCGCCAGCCTGTCTTCTTTCCTGCTCCGGGGATGAATTACCCGCACTGCCCCAATGAACAGGGCCAGCATCAGAAACAGGACCGCCGGCCTGTACATGGAAGCGTAGTCGCAAAAGTCCAGGGTGCAGAAGGGAACCCTCAGACCTGCATCATCTCTGTAATAAAGCCATCCTGCCATTGCGATACCCAGTCCGATGCAGACCGCCTGCAGACCGCGCCGGAGAACCGCCGCCCCCCTTCCTGTTCCTCCGATCAGTCCCGTTACCACGGCCAGCACCGATCCGGCCGCTAAAAAGACCCCCATGCGGATCACCCAGTAAAAGTTCTCCGTATAATCATGCAGCATATTGAGCACCATATCCACGGCCCTGTAATCCGTAGCCGTTTCCGTCATGGCAAAAAGCCTGGAAATCCCCGCCGCATATTCACCGATACCGTAGCGGATATGGATATAGCCCAGCAATACCGCCAATGCAGCCAGGTATCCCAGCAGGCACCAGCCCGTATGCCGCAATAATTTCTTCCAAAATCCCTCCTGCACTGCACCGCCGTTCTTCTTCTCTTCCCTCGCCCATACCAGATCGTAAAACCACACCGCCAGTATCATGGCCGCCTGGGGCAGATTGGAAAACCGCACCAGCACATTGGCCCCCAGGCAGATCCCTGCCGCAATCAAATATCTCCTGTCATCCTTTGTCAAACCGCAGTACAATAAAATGAAGCAGCCCAGGAACAATACATAATTCATATAGTTATACAAAAGTGCCGTGGGACACCAGCACAGGCTGACCGCTGCCATCTCCCCCAGAAATGCCGCCCAGGGACGGATTGCCAGCTTCTTAATACAGAACAGGTATCCCGCCGCCGCCAACAGGCTGACAAACAGTCCTGTATAGAGATTCATTCCCACCAGCGTGCCGCCGTTTGGCAGCCTTGTAAGCAGGTGGCCCACCCCGTTGGACAGCCAGGTGGAAAACAGCCACATGGGATCCATATGTTCCGTCCCCATGTAAGTATAATTGGCATAATTGTAACCCGTATCCGCAAGATCCAGCCCCCATTGCACATGCCGCAGAGGGTAAAACACCAGAATTACCACGAACAGGTTCTCAAAGAGATTCCCGATCCTCTTTTTCAGTGAAATATCCATAATTTACACCTTTCATGCTTCCCGGAACAATCCGTCTGCTCTCTCGATCTTTTCAACCAGCTTTCCATAGACCTTCAGCTTACCCAGCAAAGCATGAAGCCCCTTCATCAGCCGCGCCCGCAGCATATCAGTGAGAATACCGGTACAGAATACCACAGCCACAGCCGCCAGTGTCCAAAGAAGCAGCCCTCCTATATTGGAAATCCTGTCCGCCCCCAGCCAGCCCTGCCAGGTATAACGCAGCCCCAGGTTCTCATGCAGCAGATATACCCCCAGGGTATAAGGAGCTATTTTATTAATAGCCTGTGCAATTTTCCCTTTCACTTCCAGTCCCGCAAAGAATCCAAACAACCCCAGCGCTGCCAGGAACGGCAGGATATGGTTATATTCCATGCACATGCCCGTCATTCTGCCCAGGCTGCCGGTACGAAGATAAAGGAAGCCCAGGACCATGGTGCCGGCAAAGGCCAGCAGACAGCAGGCCGCATACAGGCCCAGCGCCCTGCCCCGCTTTTCCAGAAATGCCCATCCAAACCTCCGTATGTAAGCCGCCGTCAGAAACACACACAGGTACCACAGGCAGTCATACCCCTTTTGATCTGTTTCCAGCCTCAGGGGCAGTATGCTTTTCAAAGCACAGAAGGTAATCAGCAGAAGAGAAATAGCCAGCTTCATCTGCTGCCTGCTCATCCGCTTCACTGCCGCCCCCAGAAAAGGCAAAAGCAGATAGAGGAAAACATACGCCGTCAAAAACCAGTAATGCTCCATGGATACCGGAAAAATCAGGGTCAGGAAATAGTGCGTATCCACAGACGTCTCACGGACTATACCCGCTGCCGCCCCAATCATTCCAAAGACCACCGAATAGAGCCAGACCTGAAGCAAAAGCTGAAGCAGACGGCTCAGCTTAAAGGATGAGGTACACAGAAAATAACCGCTGATCAGCATATACAGATTAACCGCTACAATGCAGAAGGCCTCCAGCAGCCAGGCTGCCATACCCACATCTGCCATACCATCCCCCTTCAGCTCTGCCAACAAGCCGCCCTTGCCCAGGTAATGCAATACAATTACCATCATCATGGCAAGACAGCGCAGCAATTCCAGATTCGCCATACGCTTTTTCTCAGACATGAAACTCCTCCTATCTCTTAATCACTTCTCTTCCATTATACATGAAACTGAAAATTTTTGAATCCCAAAATATATAACTGTGCCCCCTGCCTCCCCAGATATTGTAGCAGCTCATGCAGGGCACTGAACTGTCAGCGGATATTGACAAAAAGGCAGTTTGTGACATAATAAGCTTGATATGAAACTCGTATCGGAACGGAGTATCCTATGTACACAATTCTTGTCATTGAGGATGATAACTATATCGGAAGCCTGCTGGAGGAATGCCTGGCCGCGGAGGGCTACCATGTCCTGCGGGCCTGGTCCGGCACAGAGGCGCTTCTGCTGCTGGAAAAGCAGCAGCCCAGCCTGATATTGCTGGATCTGATGCTTCCCGGCCTGTCCGGCCGGGAGCTTCTTCCACGCATTATCAATACACCCGTTATTATTCTCAGTGCCAGAGCGGGACTCGATGATAAGGTCGATATGCTTCTGGGAGGCGCTGTGGACTACATCACCAAACCCTTTGAAATGAAGAAACTGCTGGCCCGCATCACCGTACATCTGCGCCGCCGTAAGGAGGATACCGGAGACGTAAACATTCCTTCCAAGGCTTCCGCCGGCTTTGTCATGACCTTTGGCGGCCTGTCCCTGGACACCGGGACACGGGAACTGCTAACCCCCGGGGGCTCCGTCCGTCTGACCAGGACGGAGCATGCCATCTTAAAAAAGCTGATGCAGAATCCGGAGCGCCCGGTCTCCAAATCCGCCCTTCTTGAAGACATCAGCACGGACACCCCCGACTGTACGGAAAGCTCCCTGAAGATCCACGTCAGCAATCTGCGCAAGAAACTGAAACAGGCCGGAGCCGGGGAAACGGTTGAATCCGTCTGGGGGATTGGCTTCAGGCTATGCCCCGGCCGATAAATCTTTACGAAATCTTTACCCTTTTCTTTACCGTTTTCTTTACTTCTATGCTTTATACTAAAGGACATAGGACTTGTGCAGTCTGCACTTATATCACAGACTGCCGGAAACGGAGGATTCTTATGGAATATGTACTGAAAACCACGGCACTGCAAAAAAAGTATGGCAGCCTTACCGTACTGAACAATGTCAACATGCACATCCCCGAAGGAGCAATTTACGGCTTTGTAGGGAAAAACGGAGCAGGAAAGACCACTCTCATCCGCCTGATCTGCGGCCTGCAATTCCCCACCTCGGGAGGATATACCCTGTATGGTATTTCCGATACCTCAACGGAAATCGTCAAAAGCCGCAAACGCATGGGCGCCGTAGTAGAAACCCCTTCCATCTACCTGGATATGACCGCGGAGGATAATCTCAAGGAACAATACCGCATTCTTGGACTGCCCTCCTTTGAGGCCATCCCCGATCTGCTTACGTTGGTGGGCCTGGGAAACACCGGAAAGAAGAAAGCCGGCAACTTTTCCCTTGGGATGCGGCAGCGGCTGGGAATTACCGTTGCCCTGGCAGGAAACCCGGACTTTCTGGTGCTGGACGAGCCCGCCAACGGCCTGGACCCAGAAGGCATCATCGAAATGCGGGAGCTGATCCTAAAGCTGAACCGGGAAAAAGGGATCACCGTCCTGATCTCCAGCCATATTCTGGACGAACTGGCCCGTCTGGCCACACATTACGGTTTCATCGACCACGGCACCATCCTGCGGGAAATCAGTGCACAGGATCTGGAAGCCGCCTGCCGCAAGTGTCTTTGTGTCACGGTATCAAATATACAGGCTCTCTGCATGGTACTGGATGAGAAGGAATTAGAATATCGCGTGTTATCAGATGACCGGGCAGAGATCTACAGCGCCATCGGCGTCACGGATCTGGTGGAAGCCCTGTCGGCAAAGGGCTGTGTCATTTCCAACCTTCATGAAAGGGAAGAAGGCCTGGAAAACTATTATATGAATCTGATCGGAGGAGCTCACCATGAATAAATTATTGTCTGCAGGATTCAGCCGGCTTTGGAAAAACAAATGTTTCTGGATTGGCATCATCTTTCTGCCGGGAATCATTATCTGTGCCCTGTTCTCCAATTATCACGATATGAAGCTGGGCTATTTTCAGACTACTCTTGATGCCTATCTGTATGGCATTTATATGCTGATCGGCGCATTCACCGCCATTTGGTCCAGCCTGTTTTTGGGGACGGAATACAGTGACGGCACCGTGCGGAACAAGCTGATATGCGGTCATGGCAGAACGGCTGTCTACCTTTCTTCCCTGGTCATCTGCTTTGCCTCTTCCCTGTTGGTATGCCTTGCGGCTGTCCTCATCACCTTTGTCGTGGGAATTCCCCTGTTTGGCCTGCCGCAAAGCCAGGCAGCAGTCATGGCAGTAAATTACGGCTACGGAATTCTGATGACGGCCGCCCTGTCAGGGCTTTTTACCCTGCCTGCCATGCTGATTACCAGCAAGCCCGTCTCCTCCGTCGTCTGCATCATGGGTTTCTTTGCCCTGCTTTTCTTAACCATTGTCATCATAAATCGGTTGGACGCACCGGAAATGATCTCCGGAATGTACCAGATGTCTATAGACGGCAGCGTAATTCCCCAGGAGCCCGTTCCTAACCCGCACTATCTGCGGGGAGCGTCTCGTAAAATCCATGAATTCCTGCGGGATCTCCTGCCACTGGGGATCAGTATGCAGCTGAACCAGGAAGGAGCCCTCCAGCATCCCCTGCAGTCATGCCTCCTGGCTCTCTTTGTTACTGCCGGCACTACGGCAGGCGGTATCCTGGCCTTCCGAAGAAAAGATTTAAAATAGTATGCCGTCCGGCATCACTGAATGGTGACGGAAACAGGCGGGTTAAGGGAGTATTAAATTATGATATACTTTATATGCACCGTTTTATTCTTCTTTTCCATATTCCTGGCCGGCCGCCTCCTCCTGCTCCAAAAGAGCATCGGGGAGATCTGTGAAGAATTGTCCCACATCCTCGGTACTGCGGATACCCTTGGCAATACTACGGATACCCCTACCGACCTCCAGGGCGTTCACACGAACGCCCTGGTGACAATCTCCTCCCGGGACCGTCATATCCGCCGGCTGGCCGCACAGCTGAACAGGCAGCTGTCCCGGCTGCGGAGCAGGCAGCTCCGATTTGAAAACGGTGACCGGGAATTAAAGGAAGCAATCACCAATATTTCCCATGACCTGCGGACACCCCTCACTGCCATGACCGGCTATCTGGAGCTTCTGCAGAAAGAACTGGCAAACCACGGGGAGCCGGAGAACGGGGCTCCGTTTCCGGCCTCCGCCGGGGAAAAGCCCGCCCGCTATCTTGCCATCCTGCAGAACCGGCTGCATACCATGAAACAGCTGACAGAGGAATTGTTCCGCTATTCCATCATTCTGTCCGCCCGGGAGGAACACCCTGAAAGACTGTCCCTGAACCGGGCTCTGGAGGATTGTCTGATGGCATACTGGAGCAGCCTGGAACAGCGTGAAATTACACCCGTTATTTCCATGCCCTCCCGGCCGGTCCTACGGACTCTGGATTCCTCCTCCCTGTCCCGGATCTTCACCAATATTCTAAGCAATGCCGTAAAATACAGTGACGGAGATCTCAGGGTTACTTTGACAGAGGAAGGCACCGTTATCTTTGCAAACCATGCCGCCGCACTTACCCCTGTCATTGTGGAAAAGCTCTTTGACCGTTTCTATACGGTTGAGTCCGTCAGCGGCTCCACCGGCCTGGGACTGTCCATCGCCAAACTGCTCACCGAGCGCATGGGCGGCTCCATCAATGCTGCCTGCAAAGAAGGGGAACTGCACGTCACCGTGCAATTCCCCCAAAAACCGTAAAGTCATCTTCAGCCCCGGAGTCGGATCTCTGCATCCCCGCTTCCCGTACTCACCCGCACCTTACAGTCTCCGCTGCCCACGGTGCTGCTGCCCATGGTAATATGATGTCTCGCCCCGTCGGCGCCGTAAATAACCGCTTCCCCGCTTCCCGTACTCACGGTTACTTCCGCACTCTCCACCTCTGTCACATCCAGCTCCACGTCGCCGCTTCCCGTGCCGACCCGGACTTCTTTTGCTCCGGCCTTTACCCTGATGTCCACATCGCCGCTTCCCGTGCCGATATTATACCGCTCAAAGACACCGTCAAACTCCACATCGCCGCTTCCCGTACCAATGTTCACGCTGTTCCCCCGCACACGGTTCCCCGAAATATCCCCGCTGGCACCCTGAAAACGGAAGGTTCCCGTCTCCGCATGATCCAATGCCATGTCCCCGCTGGTCACATGCACATCCATACTGCCGCTGTAAACCTGCTCTGCCGAGATGTCGCCGCTGGTGGAATTCAGGCTCAGCCTGTCAACGGTCACATGGCGGATTGCCATGTCGCCGCTGGTAGTGCGTATATCCAGCTCCTCCGGCGTCACATCCGCCGCCTCAATATTGGCACTGCGGGTCTTCACCTCCACCCGGGAGATTCCCGACGGGATTCTCACTTCCAGTTCAGAATCTTTGCTGCCGCCGCCGTTCCAGACATTCCAAAAGTTCTTTTCGAAATTCTTTTCAAAGGAGCCGTCAAGATCCACCTTCACCGTTTTCCCGAAGAGCATAAACTTGACCGCCCTCTTTGCCGCCCTGGCACTGTTTTGATCCTTCTTTACCCCCACATAGAAGATACCGTTTTCCTCATACTGATAATAACAGTATTCCGGGTCGCTGTTACTGTATTCCGTATGGATCTGGCCGTCGTCGGACTGCTTCAGACGGACATCGGCAATTCCGCCGTCGATCACCACCGTCTTATATTCTCCCGTGTAGGTGTAACTCTGCCTGCCGGGTTCCGGCATGGTCTTCTCCGTCCTCTCCTGTGCCTGGGCATCCCCATTGTCCTGTACAATATCCTCCTCGGGGAGTTCCCGGATCATATCCTCAATACTGCCCAGCTCCGTCATAATCTCTTCCTCTGACTTGCCTGCCGCAATCCCCTCCGCGAAATGCTGCTCATAGTCCTCCACAATCTCCTGCTGCAGCTCCCTGTTAAAGCATTCCAGCTTATTCTGCAAGGCTTCCATATACTCTGATTTCGTCATTGCTTCCTCCTTTTCTCCGCATCAATTCCAGATCAGCTCATTCACTGCTTTGGTAAACTCTTCCCACTCCTGCTGCAGCTGCCTCTGATATTGTCTCCCTGTATCCGTCAGACGATAGTATTTTCTGGCCGGTCCCGACTCCGATTCCACCAGATAGGTAGTGACCCTCTCTTCCTCCTTCAGCTTCCGCAGGATCGGGTAAAGCGTGCCCCCGGCGATGGACATCTCCACCGAGATACGCTCCGTCAGCTCGTAGCCGTACTTGTCTCCCCTGGTGAGCTGAGACAGCACACAGAGCTCCAGTGCTCCTTTTTTGAACTGTGTGTTCATTCTGCTTCTCCTTCCTATTATTTCTCTTGTTCTGTTCGGTTTTCATGTTCTGTTCCGTTTTCTTGTTTTGTCTTTGGACTTTTTGCTTCTGCTTTTTCTTCCTTCTTTCCTCTTTCATTTTATAATATTGTTTCTTGGTAAGTTCATCATATCACATACTATTATATAATGCAACATACTATTTCAAAAAAATAGATATTTTATGCGCCGGTTGTATCATAAAATATCTATTTTGATGATTCCTGTTACAAAATCCCTGTCCCTGCAGCGCTCATTATTGTACCACCAGGTTAGAATACCCCATCAGGCTCTCGTCCACCGCCCGGGCTGCCTCCCTGCCCTCCCTGATGGCCCAGACCACCAGGGACTGGCCTCTGTGCATATCCCCTGTAACAAATACATTGTCCCGGCTGGTCCGGTAGTCCCCCGGTTCGGTCTTCACATTGGTGCGCCCGTCCAGCTCCACCCCAAAGGCCTCCGCCACATAGCTCTGAGCCCCCAGAAACCCGGCTGCTATCAGGACAATATCCGCCGGAAGCTCCTGCTCGCTGCCGGGTATTTCCTGCATCTTCATCCGGCCGGAATCGGCATCCTTCTCCCAGGCAAGCTTCACGGTCTTCACTCCCTTCAGGCAGCCGTCCTTATCCTTGATAAATTCTTTCACCGTAGCCTCATAGATCCGGGGATCCCGCCCGTATACCGCAATGGCTTCCTCCTGGCCGTAATCGATCTTACATACCCTGGGCCATTCCGGCCAGGAATTATTCTCTGCCCGCCTGTCAGGCGCTTTGGGCATCATCTCGATCTGGGTCACACTTTTGGCGCCATGACGGACGGATGTGCCCACACAGTCATTTCCGGTATCACCGCCCCCGATAATAACCACGTGCTTATCCTTTGTATCCACATATTGTTTATCTTCAAAACCGGAGTCCAGCAGGCTCCTGGTATTTGCCCTTAAGAAATCCACGGCGAAGAAAATACCCTTTGCATCTCTGCCCGGTGCCTTGATGTCTCTGGGATTGGAAGCCCCGCAGGCCAGAATCACCCTGTCAAACTCCCGCAGCAGCTTGTCGGCCTTCATGTCCTTTCCCACATTCACTCCGGTGACAAAGGTAACCCCTTCCTCCTCCATCACCTTCCGTTTTCTCTCCACGACCTCCTTCTCCAGCTTCATATTGGGAATACCGTACATCAGCAGGCCGCCGATGCGGTCAGAACGTTCAAAGACCGTGACGGAATGTCCCCTTTTATTCAGCTGGTCCGCTGCCGCCAGTCCGGAAGGCCCGCTGCCTACAATGGCAATGGTCTTGCCTGTACGCACCCTGGGAGGGTTTGGCGCAGCATAGCCTTCCCTGTAGGCATTTTCAATAATGGCATACTCATTCTCCCTGGCTGCCACCGGATCCCCGTTTAATCCACAGGTGCATGCGGCTTCACAGAGGGCAGGGCATACTCTGGAGGTAAATTCCGGAAAGTTGTTTGTCTTCTTCAAACGGTTATATGCCTGCTTCCAGTTACCGGTATATACCAGGTCATTCCACTCCGGAATCAGATTATGCAGGGGGCAGCCGCTGGCCATGCCGCAGATCAGCATACCCGCCTGGCAGAAAGGCACACCGCATTCCATACACCTGGCTCCCTGAAGCTGCTGCTCCTCCTTAGACAAATGTTCATGAAACTCCCGGAAATGCCGGATACGCTTCTTCGGCTCCTGGGCACTGCTGACTTCTCTCTTATATTCCATAAAACCTGTAGGTTTTCCCATTTTGATCTCCTCCTGTTCCGCCGTATACAGCACGAATTACCTGCGGGTATTTGCATAAAACGCCTCTATCTGCGCCTGCTCCGCGCTTAAGCCCTTCTCTTCCATCTGCACAATGGTCTTTAAGACCCGCTCATAGTCATGAGGAATGATCTTCTTGAACTTCGGCAGGTACTCTTCGAAATGGTCCAGTATCCTCTTACCCTTTTCGGAATTGGTCAGCGCCACGTGCTCCTGAATCATGCCTTTCAGCTCCAGCATATCATATTTGGATGTAATCTCACTGGAGGATACCATTTCCTTATTCAGACGCCTGTAAAGATCGTTGCCCTCGTCCAGTACATAGGCGATACCGCCGCTCATACCGGCGGCAAAATTCTTTCCGGTAGAACCCAGCACCACCACCCGGCCGCCGGTCATATATTCACAGCCGTGATCGCCCACGCCCTCCACCACCGCGCTGGCGCCGGAATTGCGGACGCAAAATCTCTCACCTGCCACACCGGCTATAAAAGCCTTTCCACTGGTGGCACCGTACAGGGCCACATTGCCGATAATGATATTTTCGGAAGCCTGAAACACACTGCCTGCAGGAGGATAGACGATCAGCTTTCCCCCGGAAAGCCCCTTTCCGAAATAGTCGTTGGAATCCCCCACCAGCTCCAGGGTAAGCCCTTTGGGAATGAAGGCTCCAAAAGACTGTCCGCCCGTTCCGTTACATAACACCCGGTATGTATCTTCTTCCACAGTATCCCCAAGCTTCCTGGTAATCTCGCTGCCCAGGATGGTGCCGAAGGCTCTGTCCGTGTTGGACACGTCCACTTCAATGCTTCTCTTCTGTCCGCTCTCCAGGGCCTTGCCCAGATGCTTTAATAGTACTTTTTCATCCAGGGTTTTTTCCAGTTCAAAATCATATACCTGCTTTTCATCGAATATACAATTTGCTTTCGTATTCCGGCAGGGATTCCCCAGGATCCGGCTCAGGTCCACCTGGGCCTGCCTGCCGCTCAGATCCTCACGGCGTTTCAGAAGGTCCGTGCGCCCTACCAGCTCATCCACGGTCCTTACTCCCAGGGCCGCCATGTACTCCCGAAGCTCCTGTGCAATAAAGCGCATGAAATTCTCCACATACTCCGGCTTTCCTTTAAAGTTCTTCCGCAGCTCCGGATTCTGGGTGGCGATCCCCACCGGGCAGGTATCCAGATTGCAGACCCGCATCATCACGCATCCCATGGTCACCAGCGGTGCCGTGGCAAATCCAAATTCCTCCGCCCCCAGAATGGCCGCAATGGCCACATCCCGGCCGCTCATCAGCTTGCCGTCAGTCTCAATGCGCACTTTGTTCCGCAGGCCGTTCATAATCAGGGTCTGATGAGTCTCCGCCAGCCCCAGCTCCCAGGGCAGGCCCGCATTGTGGATAGAGCTTTTAGGGGCGGCGCCGGTACCGCCGTCATATCCGGATACCAGAATCACCTGGGCACCCGCCTTGGCCACGCCAGCCGCCACAGTACCCACACCCGCTTCGGACACCAGTTTCACGGAGATTCTGGCATCTCTGTTGGCATTTTTCAAATCATAGATCAGCTGGGCCAGATCCTCGATGGAATAAATATCATGATGGGGCGGAGGGGAAATCAGGGACACCCCGGGCGTAGAATGCCTGGTCTTGGCAATCCACGGATAGACCTTCCCTCCGGGCAGGTGCCCTCCTTCCCCGGGTTTTGCACCCTGGGCCATCTTAATCTGAATCTCCTTCGCACTCACAAGGTAACGGCTGGTGACGCCGAATCTGCCGCTGGCCACCTGCTTTATGGCCGAGCAGCGGTTTTGGCCATCCGCTCCTGCCGTCAGCCTTTCCAGGTCTTCGCCGCCTTCGCCGGAATTGCTCTTTCCGCGCAGCCTGTTCATGGCAATGGCCATGGTCTCATGAGCCTCCTGAGAGATTGAGCCGTAGGACATGGCCCCCGTCTTAAAGCGCGTCACGATGGACTCCACAGGTTCCACCGCTTCCAGGGCAATTCCCTTTTTGGGATAATTGAAGTCCATAAGCCCTCTCAGGTTCCTGACTTTTGTTTCATCGTTCACCATGGCGGTATACTGCCTGAACATCTGATAGTCCCCCCGCCTGGTGGACTCCTGCAGCATGTGGATGGTGGCGGGATTGTAAAGGTGTTCCTCTCCGCCGCTCCGCATCTTATGATGGCCAGGACTGTCCAGGGTCAGGTCACTGCCCAGCCCCAGGGGGTCAAAAGCCATGGAGTGCAGCTGATCCACCTGCTCCTCAATATCCTTCAACGTGATCCCCCCCACCCGGCATACCGTATTGCTGAAGTATTTGCTGATAACTCCTTCATCAATGCCGATGGCTTCAAAAATCTGAGAGCCCTGATAGGACTGGATGGTGCTGATTCCCATCTTGGACGCGATCTTGACAATACCGTGGAGCACGGCATTATTGTAGTCATTCACTGCCGCGTAATAATCCTTATCCAGCATATGGTTATCAATCAGCTCCCGGATGGAATCCTGGGCCAGGTATGGGTTAATGGCACAGGCCCCATAGCCTAAAAGGGTGGCAAAATGGTGCACCTCCCTGGGTTCGCCGGACTCCAGGATCAGCGCTACCCTGGTCCTCTTCCTGGTGTGTACCAGATATTGGTTCAGGGCGGATACTGCCAGCAGGGACGGAATGGGCACATGGTTCTCATCCACCCCCCGGTCGGAAAGGATCAGGATATTCACACCGTCCCTGTACGCCCGGTCCACCTCCACAAAGAGCCTGTCAATAGCCCGCTCCAGGCTGGTATTCTTATAATAGGTTATGGGGACTACCTCCACACGGAAGCCGTCAGCCTTCATATTCTTAATCTTCAGCAAATCCGTATTGGTCAAAATAGGATTATTCACCCGAAGCACATTGCAGTTTTTCGGGGTTTCCTGCAGGATATTGCCTTCCGGCCCAATATAAACTGTAGTAGAGGTAACAATTTCTTCCCGGATGGCGTCAATGGGCGGGTTCGTTACCTGGGCAAACAACTGCTTGAAATAATGGAACAACGGATGGCAGGACTTGCTGAGCACAGGCAGCGGCGTATCCACCCCCATAGCCGCAATGGCCTCCCCGCCGTTCTTTGCCATGGGGAGGATACTGGTCTTGAGCTCGTCATAGGTATAGCCGAAGGCCTTCTGCATCCGCTGACGTTCCTCACTGGTATACTCCGGAACACGCTGGTTCGGAATGACCAGATCCTTCAGGAATACCAGGTTGCTGTCCAGCCATTCACCGTAGGGCTGGCGGGAAGCATACTTTTCCTTCAGTTCCTCGTCGGATATAACCCTGCCCTGAACGGTATCCACCAACAGCATCTTGCCGGGACGCAGCCGCTCCTTGACTACTATTCCCGCAGGATCAAGATCCAGTACCCCCACCTCCGAAGAAAGAATCAGCATCCCGTCATCGGTAATCAGGTAACGGGAGGGGCGAAGGCCGTTTCTGTCCAGTACCGCCCCCATAATGTCCCCGTCGGAGAACAAAATGGATGCAGGCCCGTCCCAAGGTTCCATCATGGTAGCATAATACTGATAGAAATCCTTCTTGGCCTGGGACATGGCTTTGTCATTTGCCCAGGGCTCCGGAATGGCAATCATCACCGCCAGAGGCAGATCCATCCCGCTCATCACCAGGAATTCCAGGGTATTGTCCAGCATGGCCGAATCGGATCCGGTCTTGCTGATGGCAGGCAGCACCTTGTGCATCTGCCCCCTCAGGTACTCCGATTCCATATTTTCTTCCCGGGCAAGCATTTTGTCCGCATTGCCCCGGATGGTGTTGATCTCGCCGTTATGTACCATCAAACGGTTGGGATGGGCCCGTTCCCAGCTGGGATTGGTATTGGTGGAAAAACGGGAGTGCACCATGGCAATTGCCGATACGTAGTCCTCGCTCTGGAGATCCGCATAGAAGGTACGCAGCTGTCCCACCAGGAACATTCCCTTGTATACAATGGTACGGCTGGAAAAAGAAACCACATAGGTATCCCCGGTGGACTGCTCGAACAGGCGCCTTGCAATATAAAGCCTGCGGTCAAAATCCGGCCCCTTCTTCACATCGGCAGGCTTTTTCACAAAACCCTGCATGATATGGGGCATACATTCCACCGCCTTGTGCCCCAGCACATTGGGAAAAGTGGGCACCTCCCTCCAGCCCAGGAATTCCAGCCCTTCCTTTTCCACAATGATCTCAAACATCTTCTTGGCCTGGTTCCTCCGCAGCTCTTCCTGGGGAAAGAAAAACATGCCCACGCCGTACTCCCGCTCCTTCCCCAGCTCTATCCCCAGCGGCTTTGTCACCCTGGCAAAAAACCTGTGGGGAATCTGGGTCAGGATTCCCACGCCGTCTCCGGTCTTGCCCTCTGCGTCCTTTCCCGCCCTGTGTTCCAGGTTCTCCACGATCTTCAGGGCATTCTCCACCGTCTCCCGGCTTTTCTCCCCCTTCATATTCACACAGGCGCCGATACCACAGTTATCATGTTCAAATTCCTCCCGGTAAAGGGGCGCCTTCGAAGCATCTCTCTTCACGTCAAACATGCTTTTTCCTCCTTCTCATACAACTCCTGCGGCCACAGGCACGCAAAAAGAGCGCAAGGAAGCCGTCCTACGCTCCTTTGCGCTCTTTTATCTTAAAACACTATACAATACTTTTTGGCGTTTGTAAATAACTACTTTTTCTTAAATTGTCAGATTATTTGACAATTCATGGTGCCCGCATTACAGCTCAACCCGGATTTCATACCTTTCCTCAATGAGGATAGGCTCTATCGAATTAAGCCTGCACATTTTCAGGACTTCCGCATTATCCTTTATCACCGTTTCCGGAGTGCAATACTCATCCTCACCTCGGTTTTCAATGACACTGGCATATTTTTTAATGTCGGCAAAATGCTTCCTGATATACCCTTCACTCAGCACAAGGCAGAAATACCTGATATGCTCCAGATATTCCTGCTCAAAATCCTTCTTCCAGTCATAGGGCACATAACATCCCTCCACAATCAGGTTCTGCTCGTTTTCAACTGCCGTTTTTATCATCTCACGGACAACAGGCCATAAATATTCCGTCAGGGCCCCATCGTCGCTGACAGGCGTCAAGGCCGTATATCCGCTGCGGATCAGGCCCATTTTCAAATGGTCAATGGACAGGTATGGAAATTTATATTTTTCCAGCAGTCTTTGCGCAAAAGCCGTCTTGCCCGTATGAGAAGCACCCGTTATTATAATTATCATCGTTTCCCTCCTTCACGTGAACCTCCATGCCGCTGCTGCATACAGCGTCACACAAATCATCAGACACAGCAGGCTTATCCTGCCGGTCCTGTATCCTGTATTTACAGGATCCCACTTCCTGATCCGGCTGTGTTCCAAAAGGAATCCCGCCGTTGCCGCCAGGATACCTGAAAGCAAAATCCCACCCGCTTTTATAGCCGGCCAGGTATTGTTCTCAATTCCTCTTGTTTCAAATATCACATATGTTATTAATACTCCTGCCATTACCACCACCGTATAAACCGCCGTGACCGGCATACTTCGCCGGGCCCGCTCTTTATCCTCTTCCCGGCAATAAATCCTGTCGATCCCCTTATAATTACAGAATTCCACCGTCGCCGTAAAATTCATCGCATACAGGAGAACCAAAAGACCGTTCAGCCATCCAGCCTCAAACTTCATACAATTTACCACACAAAGCAGGAAAACAAATACTGCCGACAAAATTCCGATCTGCAGATCCATCTGCACCAGCAGCTTTTTTACTTCACACAGATTATATTCCGTTTTCTCATCAAACCCGGCGATTCCGCTGAAGGAATCATTCTTCAGCGCATTGGAAAAAATGACATGCAGGAACATCTGTATGGGAACGCAGATCAGAAACATGCAGATCAGGACTCCTCCGCTGAAAATGCCCCATATCAGACTGTTGACCATATATGTCAAGATACAGGAAACAGAAACTCCCACTAAAATCCACGGCACTTTACCCATATCGGCCTTATATCCAAGCCGGCTTATTCCCGGATCAGTTCCTTCCTGAACCGGTTCCTGTCCGAAACAGGATACGCTCTCCTCCACATTCCCTGACTTTCCGGAAAAAGCTTCCTGCGAATCTGCACCCAGCAAAGTGTCAACACTTACTCCCAGCAGCTCTGCCAGCCGGATCAGATGATCGGAGCTGGGTCTGGAAAGATCAGTTTCCCATTTCGTTACTGCCTGACGGCTTACACCCATATATTCGGAAACCTTTTCCTGTGATAACCCCTTCCTTTTTCTATAACGCGCGATATTATATGCCAGCCTGCTTTCACTCATAGTATCAGCCTCCTTTGATTTGATGGCAATACTATATCAATTCCTACCGCTGCATTCCACCAACTATCCGGCAACTATTGGTTGCAGACACCAAATCATCACCGCCTGCTGAACTGCCAGCAGACTCTTTTTAAACTCATACCCCACAAAATATTCCGATTGTATGACATCTTCGGACACCTCTTCTCCCCGGTAAAAGGGCGGGCAGGGGTTTAACAGGGCTCCCCTGTTTGCCAGATCCATGATCTCCCGGGTTACCTGACAGGCTTCGAAATCCTGCAGCGCCCCGGCAGGAAGCGAGTCCGTACAGACAATATCCTTTCCCGGGACCGCTTCTTTTATATCATGGTATACCCTTACACCTTCCATCTCATACCCGGCTCCGCAGCACTGGGACAGCTCGAAGCCCATCACCGCAGCCGCCTCCTTCCAGGCCAGACCGATATTGCCGCTTTTCCCGCAGAACAGGTATTTATCCTTCACAAAGTTCTCCCTGCACTTTGAAAGTGAATACAAATCAGAAAGAATCTCACAGGGATGGTTACTGTCCGTCATGGCATTAACGACCGGAATCCCGGAATATGCGGCTAAACTTTCTACCAGACCGATCTCTTTGTGGCGCACGATTATCATATCCGCCCAATTATCCAGGTACCCGCAGACATCCCGGATGTCCTCCTTCTTGTCCAATGTTTCACCCGGAAACAATATGGACTGCCCTCCCAGCAGATGAATCCCCCTTTCAAAGGTTACCCGGGTTCTGATACCGGAAGCCGGAAAGAACAGGACCACGCTTTTTCCCGCCAGAAAACCGCTGTACTTTCCGCTGCCGACTTCATCTGCAATATGAAATATCTCATACACCTGTTCTGATCGAAGATCCGTTAATCTGATAAAATCCTTCATACAGCCCTCCATGCCCCTTCTTCCTCAGCACCATTCACCGCAGGCTGCGGGCAGATCCCCGAAAACCCCGGGGTTTTCCGATACCGTGATAATAGCATAACAGGCAGAAGATTGCTGCAATGGCCGCATACCTGCGCAGACAGCCTCCTCTTTTGGCCCACCCGATCAGCGCCGACACCAGACTTTCCTTCTTTTCTTCCGTCATCCCATGATCCGAATCCGCAAAATACAGCAACAAATACAGCAGCCCGGCTATCATGGCAATGGTTGCATATACCTGGACTTGAGTAGTATCGCCGGTTTCAGGCTCCCTGCTGCCGGAAGGATTGTTATTCTCCGCGGAATAACTGCTGCTATTATTTTCTGCCCCGCTGCCTGTCGCCCACATATCCCCGGCAATCGGCGCTTGCGGCCCGCCGGGGATCCCGCTTTCCCCCGGCTTATCCGGTGCTTCCGGACTGCCCGGCTCTTCCGGCTTATCCCCTTCCCCAGGCTTGTCAGGTGCCTCCAGCTTGTCTCCTTCCCCAGGCTTGTCCGGTACTTCCGGCTTGTCCCCTTCCCCAGGCTTGTCAGGTGCTTCCGGGGTGTCCGGCTCCTTCTCCGTCCACACGGCATAAAGTGCTGTCTTTTCCTGTATCTTCCGGTTAAAATCATAGGCTGCCGTTTCCAGCGGTCCCGCTACCCACCTTTGGAACACAACGCCTTCCTTCACAGGATCATCCGGCCTGGATACCGGATACCCCTTCAGAATCACCTGTGGTCTTTGGCTTGAATCCATGTCATATGCCGTATCTCCATCATAAAAGGTTACTGTATAATAATCTACTCTGGCAATGGCGTCTTTGCCATTTACCTCCACCGTTACTCCCGTGTTCAGCCCTGGCATCCCGGCGGCCCTGCCCGGTGCGCCTGACACATCATAAATCTCATATGTCCCGCTGCTTACCCGGGTCAGGTCCGATACTGCCAAATCCTCCCGGTACAGCATGAAAATCCTGTCATGGACAGAGCATTCTTCATTGTCTATGTACACCCGGACCGTCACGGAATAAACCGGATTGACTTCCACGGCGGGAGCTTCCCCCAGATACCAGCCATACCAATAATTGTCACCCGGATCACCGTCATTCACATTCCGATAGGCCTCCCAGGCTTCTGCCAGTGCGGGGGATGAGGTATCGGATAATTCTGCCGCACCGTCTTCCGTCAGGAAAACAATTTTACGGGAATTATCGGGAACCAGATTTGCAAAAGCGTCCTCATCCACCGAGAGCGGTTTTACCCACTTCCTGCCGTCTGTCTCTTCCGTCTTCACTGCAATCCGAAAACTGTGAATATGATTACAAGCTGAAAATGCTGCCTTCCCAATGTACTCAACGCTGCCCGGGATTTCAATGCTCTCCAGGCCATCACAACCGCAAAACGCCTTATCTTCAATCCTGGCAAGCTGATCCGGCAGCTGAATGTCTTTTAACCCCGCACAGCTGAAAAACGCCCCCTGGCCGATTACGGTAACACTTTGGGGAATTTCTATATTCTCCAGGTTTCCACACTCGCCAAATACCCAATTCTCAATGCGAGTGATACCCTCCGGTATTTGAACACTGTTCAGGCTCTTACAACGATAAAATGCACTGCTGCCAATCTCCTCCACACTGTTTGGAATTTGAATACTCTCCAGGCTCCCACAGCCTTCAAACGCACTTTGGCCAATTTTGATAATGGTATCCGAAAGCCGGACATCCTTCAGACTGCTGCAGCCACAGAATGCACGGATACCAATATCCGCAATTCCATTCTGCAGGAAGACGCTTTTCAGGCTTTTGCATTCATAAAAAGCCTGCTGCCCAATACTTGATACACTGCCCGGAATCAAAATACTTTCCAGGCTTTCACAATTTCCAAACGCCCCCACTTCAATCGCCGCAATCCCCTCCTGAAGCTGGACGCTCTTCAATTTTCTGCAGTTCCAAAACGTATAGTAGCCGATGCTCCTGACTCCCCCGGGAATCCGGATACTTTCCAGGCTTTCACACTCCGCAAAGGCCCCCGATCCAATACTTGTCACACTGTCCGGTATTTGCATGCTTACCATGCCACAGCCTGTGAATGCGTCCTCCCTGATACTCACTACTTCATATTCCCTATGATCCGGGCCCTCCACCCCAACGGGAATGACAACGTTCTGGGAAAGAGCTGCAGAATCTGCCTTCACAAGCTCTACCCCGGCAGAAGACATGATTCTGTACCGGATACCGTCTATCGTAAACTCGTCTGCCACATCACTTCCGCTTACACTGCCGGCGAATTCCGCCCTCCCGGCATCTCCTGCACTTATGCTGCCGGCAGTTTCCGCCCTCCCGGCATCTCCTGCGCTTATGCTGCCGGCAGTCTCCGCCCTCCCGGCATCTCCTGCGCTTATGCTGCCGGCAGTCTCCGCCCTGGCAGAAAAGCTGTATTGCCCTGCAAGCAGAGTCACGGCCATCAGCACTGCCAGACTTTTGTAGAAGCTCCTTCTTCTCATTTCCTTCTTCCCCCATACAAAACCCTTTTCAGCCGCTGATAACCACCAGCCAGCAGTCTGCTCCCCGCTATTCTCCGCCGGAGAGGCGCAAGCGTGAGCACCATGGCCGCACGATAACAGAACAACTCCGAGGGGGACATATATTCCCCGGTAATCAGCCTATGCTCTCTCCTGTCACGTTCCCCGTTCTCCCTGCTCTCGGAATATCCCCCGCCCTCGTAGGCGGATACCGGAAAGTTCAGATACCGAAAATCTGCTCCCCCCTTGTAACGGCACCAGAGAAAGTGGTCATAATCCGCCCTGATCCTGTACTGCAGGTCATACGGCTTCTCCCGGCACAGATCCCTGCTGTAGAAACAGGACTGGTGGCAGGGAATGTTGCGGTAGCAGGTAAACCCCGTTATCTTCGGCGGCGAGGCAATCGTTGCTCCCGTTCCGGCACTGACGGTATCCCCGTAAAGAACCAGGGGCATATGCTCCCCCGCCCTGTCGATCTGCTCTGCCACCCGCTCCAGCACCCTCCTGTCTGCCAGCGTATCGCCGCAGTTTAAGAACAGGACAAAGTCGCCCTCCGCCTGCTGCACCGCCTGGTTCATGGCATCATAGATGCCCTTGTCAGGCATGCCGAAAAAGCGTACCTGCTTCCCATCCCTCCATTTGTCCATGGAGCCGTCGGTGCTGCCCCCGTCCTTAAGTACCACCTCATAATCGGTACAGGTCTGGCAAAAGACACTGTCCAGCGTCTTCTGAAGCTTATTCCCCGGATTCAGGGCCACCGTAACAATAGAAAACCTCATGCCTAAAATATCCTCCTCTGCCGGCTCAGGAAATACAGCCCGGCTGCCGCCAGGCACAGGCAGACCACGCAGACCGGCCAGCAGACAAAGCCGGATACCGCAAGGGAAGTACTGCTTAGAAGATACGAAATCAGATTCACCGATGCGTGCAGAATCACCGGCACTTTGAAATCCCCGAAATACTCATAACCGTATATAAGCAGGCAGGCCATGAGAAATCCGTAAATTCCCTGTACCCAATTACCATGATAAACGCCAAAGAATACCGCCGCCATCAACATGGCAATCACCGGGCGCCCCACGGCCCCCCGCAGCGTATTATATATGATACCCCGAAACAACAGCTCCTCCGCAAGAGGCGCCGCCAGTGCATAGAGCGGTATAGCCAGCCAGATGCCCGCGGAATACTGCTGCTCTGCAATGGCCTGATAAGCGGCGGAATTGTCCGTTACCCCCGTCAGATCCAGCAGCATGTTCAGCCCCAGCATGGCTCCCAGCGTAATCCCTCCCAGAATCAGGTAGTTCTGCAACGGTTCTCTTTTCATATGTAACAGCCGGGATTCCTTCTCCGCCTTTTGGACCATGACCCTTGCCGTCTTCCATATGATTGCCGCCCCTGCGATGCAGCCGATGATCTGTGCTACGGCAGAACCGTTTCCGGTGACTGCCTGCGCATTTCCTTCCGCATCCAGAAGAACAAACGGGAAACCGGGCATACGCTTGGAGATCAGGAGGTATACATTCATGGTAAGCGAAATGGCAATCGTCCTGACCAGGACAAACATCAGGAAGGAGTAGAGCATCTGCCAGACCACCCGGAAGGTCAGCCCCTTCTTTGCATCCTCCGTCCCCCGCAGCAGGAATTCCCGCAGCTCCTCTACGGAACGAACGATATAATCCGCTTTGGCCTCCCGCAGCTCTTCCATATCTCCGTAGCCGTAAGTCACGCCCACGCTTTCCACTCCCATGGCCCTGGCTCCCTCCACATCAAATCTGCGGTCTCCGATCATATAGACCTTCCCTTTATCCACAGGCTTCTCACCAAAAAGCTGCTCCAGGGCCTCCTTCACCACCTCGTCCTTGCTTACCCTGGTACCGTCCAGCTCACTTCCTACAATGACCTTAAAATATTTCCTTATATGAAAATGCTCCAGTATCCGCTCCACAAATACCGTGGGCTTACTGGACGCCACTGCCAGAAACATTCCCCTGGAATTTAAAGCTTCCAGCATCTCGGGGATTCCCTCATACAGCTTGTTTTCAAACAGCCCCTGATCCTGAAAACGCTCCCTGTATTTCGCCACGGCCTTCTCTGCCTGCTCCTCCTCCATATGATAGAACTCCATGAAACTATCCTTTAAGGGAGGGCCGATGAAGGGTGTCAATTTGTCAATATCCGGTTCCTCTATCCCGAAAGAAGCCAGCGCATACTGTACACAGGTACAGATTCCCAGCTTTGGATCCGTCAACGTTCCGTCCAGGTCAAACAGTAAGTAATTTTTCACACCAGCCTCCTTAATAACTGCGAAGCTTATCGCTTCCGTCGTCAACCGTATTTTCTATTTTAAGAATTTTAACGTCATAGCTCACCGTATCGTTCACCTTTACATGGGCAAGGTCACCCACCTTCTTCCCCAGCAGCGCTTCCCCCAGAGGGCTCTTATTGCTGATTAGGTTCTCCAGTGAGTTGCCCCGGACGGTAGTAACGATGCGGTAGGTCTCCACCGTCCCGTCGTCCGTAAATTCCACAGTCACCGTGTTATTCATGCCCACCTCGTCCTCCGCCGAGTCCTCGGAAATCACTTTAGCCGTCCTGATCATCCTCTCCAGATAACGAATACGGCTCTCATTCTGATTTTTCACCTTTTTGGCCGCGTGATACTCAAAATTTTCACTGAGATCCCCATGGGCCCTGGCTTCCTTTACATCCTCCAATGCCTTGGGACGCACCACCAGCCTGCGGTACTCAATCTCCTCTTCCATTTTCTTTATATCCCCGGCCGTCAGTTCATCGTACATTCTCCAACTCTCTCCTTCCGCTCCCTTTCTTTTGGCCCGTCAAGGCATTCCCTGCTGTAACCCACAGATCACTGCCGCCGACAGAATGATCTGGATAATGGCAAACCGAAACACTGTCTGGGTATTTGACCAGCCCCAGGCCTTTCTGACATGATCGTGCAGAGGCGTCCTGGTATTTTTTAAAATCCGTATTTTCATAAAACGCAGCAGCGCCACCTTCACCAGTCCCAGCCCTCCGTCCAGAATCAGCACCAGTGCAATGGGAATGTACAGTGCGGGACAGCCGGTCTTAAGTGCCGCTATACTGATAAAAAGCCCCATGGAACGGGAGCCTGCATCCCCCATCAGCAGCCTGCTGGGAGTGGCGTTATACCAGAGATACCCCAGGATACACGCCGAAAACAGCAAAATCAAAAAAGAAAAGTCTCCTCCCCTTCCCAGTATCCCGTCCACCATATACAACGTCATCACGGAGATAATGGTCAGGGTCCCCGAAAGTCCGTCCACGCCGTCCGCACAGTTGGTGACATTCACGGATACCCACACCAGTATGACAATCAAGACAGCAAACAGTACCGGCGGGATCGTCAGCTCTACATGAAACAGCGCCAGCTCTATGGTATTGGAATTATATTTCAAATAGGTCATGGCCACCAGCGCCGCCACACACAGATCCAGAAAGCCTTTTTTGTACTCTCCCCAGGGCATTTTGGAAGCATCGTCCAGAAAGCCGGTTATCATACAGACGGCCATCAAGATCAGATAAATGATGATTTCCGCCTTCAGGGGCGCAAACAGCAGGGCCGCCGCCACAAAGCAGAGCACAAATACAATCCCCGCGCCTCTGGGCTTTCCCGCAGAAAGCTTCCCGTCATGGGCATACTCCCGCCCCGCATCCTTAGGCAGAATTCCCTGCAGTTTATTGGTAATAAACACTGTGATGCCGAATGCAAACAAAATGCCCACCAGCGCCAACAGCGAATCATAAGTATCAGGTATCCTGAAATGCAGCATATATTCTTCTCCGTTATATTTATTATTCTTCAGATAAACTGTATGGCCTCCAGATCAAAATTGCTTCCGGGCAGAAATACCAGCTCGATCTTACCTTTTCCCTGAAGCCGCTCAATGGGGAAGATCTGTTCCTTACCGCCGTCACCTCTGAATTCCACAATACGGTTCACCGTTTCACCCGATTCCTCCGTAAAATGAATATGGATGGTATTGGCAGGCAGGGGAGTCCGTCCGCAGATCATCACCCTGTCCGCGCCCGGCCGGCCAAAGTCCATATTTTCATACACGATTACCACATTATTGCCAATACCTCCCACAATATTCCCGTCACGGGTGAAGCTGTCGCCATAGACGGCATTGGCCTCGCCGCCGTAAAGCCTCCCGAAAGCCTTCTCCTTCTTTTTAAAGACAAACCCCTTAACATGCACCTTTTCATGCAGCATAAAGCCAATATCCGTCACACCCCGGATCCGCTCCGGCAGACGGTAGGTCTCCTCCTGGTAAACATTCCATATGGACGGCTTCTGATAAACTACCGTATCAATCAGCCTGCTTCCCGCCTCGCAGGGAACACCTGTCCAAATATCCATGGCCACCGGATCTCCCGAGAGGGAGAATACAGACAGCGTAATCTCATCGGAACCATATTCTCCAAAATCCACACCGGAAAATACCACACCGCTGGCCCCATCCCGGGCCGTGGCAATCCCCTTCTCGTTTCCGCTGCCTATCTCCCCGATTCCTTTCGTGTACAACCCCGCAGACACAAATTCATAGGGATTTAAGCTTGCCTGCCCCAGGCCTTCCGCCCGATACTCCAGCTGGGATATAAGGGCCGCCCGGTTCCCATGCTTCACCATGCAGCGCACATAAAACACTCCGTCCCCCAGTGCCCTTACCCTGGCCAGGTTTCTGCCCCGGGCATCGGTATATTCCTGGATTTCCACGCTGTGAAGCTCTATGCCGCCCGGGTTCACTGCCTTCCAGACCAATGTCCTGTCCGTGGTATCCGCCGGGTAAAGCATAGCCTCCACCGTGATTTCCCGCCGCTCAGGAGACAGCACATGACTGCCTTCGGAACGAAGCTCCAGCTTTCTGGCGGGGACTCTGGACGGGAATTCGGCCCCGCCCCGCCGGCTGCAGTCCTCCAGAAAGGGCTTAAGTACCGCACTCCCCCCGGGCTTTACCGCAGTCAGGTTAAGCGTTCCTGTCTCCAGGCCCCTTCCGCTGACCGTCAGCACAAGCTCCCCCGCCTCTGCCGTGCTTCCCACCACGATCAGCAGCTTGCCGGAAAACAGCTTTCTCACCGTGGATTTATAGTCGTCATAATCCGTGCTGTCGCCGTTGTCCAGCCCCAGGATCCGGCCGGGTCCGGTAAGCTCGGCCTTCACATAATCCGCCGCATTCTCCACGGGATTGCCGTTTTCATCCGCCACCGATACCGTGACAAAGCACATATCCTCACAGTCCGCCTTCAGCTCCTGCCTGTCTGCCGACAGCAGGATTCTTTTACTGTCCCCAAAGGAAACATGGCTGTCCCTCGCCACTTCCCTGCCGTTTATATCATATGCCACCGCCGTGATGTTGCCGGGTTCATAGGGTACCTGCCAGTCGGCAATCAGCTTAAGCCCGCGGACATGGTCAATGGTTCTTCTCCCCTGAGATACACCGTTTACAAACAGCTCCACTTCCGGTGCGTTGGTACATGCCCGCAGGTCAATCATCTGTCCCGGGTTGAAGTCCCAATAAGGGAACAGATGCACCATGGGAGCTTTTTCCCCGTCCGTCCACTCCGCCTGGAAGACATAGTAAGAATCCTTGGGAAAGCCTGCCGTGTCAATCTGTCCGAAATAGGAATTCTTAGTATGGTAAGGGGTCGGTTCTCCGATATAGTCAAAGCCTGTCCAGATAAACTGTCCCCAGATATATTCCGGATCCCGGTCATCTGTGATACAGCTCTCCCAGCTTCTGGCTCCCCAGCTGGTATTGGAATTCCCCAGTGAGGAACACTGCTCGTCTTCATCGGACAATATGTCCTGTTTCAGAGGGAAATGGTAAATCCCCCGGCTCTGCACTACGGAGGCAGTCTCACTGCCATACATGATCCAGTCGGGATGCTCTGCATGATGGCCTGCATAACATTTTTCCCCGTAATTATAGCCGGCTACCTTGACAATATCCGCACACTTCCTGGCATTCTCCCAGGGCATGTAATTGGATCCGATGGTAATCAGGGCATTCTCCTTCGGATCATGCTCCCTCACAGCCTGCATCAGTCTCCGGGTGATGTCCTGCCCATGCTCGTCCGCATGGGTATCATAAATCTCATTTCCAATGGACCAGAGCAGAAGGCTGGGGTGATTCCTGTCACGACGCACCCAGCTGCGCACATCTTTCTCACACCATTCCTTAAAAAACCTGCCATAATCATATTTTGTCTTGGGCAGCTCCCACATATCAAAGGCTTCGCTTAAAATGAGCACGCCCATTCTGTCGGCCAGCTCCATCAGCTCCGGTGCAGGCATGTTGTGGCTGGTACGAATGGCATTGACTCCCATCTTCTGCAGCATCCGGATTTTTCGTTCCATGGCAGGCACATGGAACGCCGCCCCCAGGCAGCCCAGATCATGATGCTCACAGACCCCGTGTATTTTCACATGCCTTCCGTTTAAGAACAGGCCCCTGTCCGTGGTAAATTCCAAGGTGCGGAACCCTATCGTTATGTTCTGGCTGTCTATCACGGTCTCCCTGCCCTGCAGACAGAGGTCTACCGTCAGGCGGTAGCATTGGGGATTGTCTATATCCCACAGCCCGGGCTCCCGGACAAACGCCCGCAGAGTGGACTTCCCCGCCGTTTCAGCAGCGCTTGCGGCACACGGCACCTGCCCAAGCTCCTGCACCAGGTCTTCCCCCTGCCACAGACGATAACGGCAGGCCACATTTAAATCCAGCTTCCCCGCCACTTCCGTCTCCGCCTCCAGCTCAAAACCGCCGTCAACCTTCCTCGTCGTCACATAAGTTCCGTCCAACGGCAGATAAACGGCAGGGCAGACTTTCAGCCACACCTTCCGATAAATGCCGGCTCCCGAATACCACCTGCTGTTGGGAGACTGATAGCGCACCTGTACCGTCAGCAGATTCTTTCCGGGCACCAGCGCAGAGGTTATATCCATATCAAAGGCAGAATAACCATACTTCCAGTCCCCTATCTTCGTACCGTTGACATACACCGTGGAGTCCATGTATACCCCGTCAAAACGCAGAATCACCGTTTCCTCCCTGTGTATCCGGGCGAAAATCCGTTCCGATTCCGGGCCGGCCGCCGTCCCGGCCGCAGTATCCGGCCCCAGCTCCCCGCCCAGATCCTCTATCTCACCGGTCACCAGCTCAAATTCCTTGCGATACCAGCCGCAGCCGTCCTGATACAGATTCTTTGCGTCATAAATCAGCCAGTCATGGGGCAGCTCCACAGGGACAAACCTTGTCTTCTGATTCTCAATCTCCCCCATCGTAACATGCAGATCTGTCCGCAGAAAAGTCCAGTTGTTGTAAAACGGAATCCTACTTGTATTCATACCACCCTCCATATCAGGATGCACACGGGCCCTGCACCCTCTTCTCCCCATAATTTGTAACCGTCATAAAATATCTTTTTGTTTCCCCACACCCATAGCGGTCACGGACATTATAACATAATCTCCGGAAAATATCGAGACTCCAAACCATATAAATCCCTTATGTCCTCCCCGGCAGCCCCCGTCCGCCTGATGGGTATGAATCGGCAGCCGGCATTCCGGGCCGTCTGTCTGTCCTTTTCTTCATCCCCGATAAAAACCAGCTCCGCAGCCGGGACTTCAAATTTTTCCGCAATCATCTGCAGACCTTTGCAATTCGGCTTTCTATATCCGCAAACGGCAGACGAGACATACTCATCCAAATAATCCGGCAATGCAGAAATATCCCTCTTAAATATCTCATCCGGCATGGCGCTGGGCAGATCCGTCAGCGCCGCAATCCGATACCCCCGCTTTCTCAGACTGCTTAATACCGGGATCGTATCCGGATAAATCTCCGCTTTCAGCCCCAGGCCGCTCCAAAAGGCTTCCACACAGTCTTTGACCGGCACCTCCAGGTGCCAATGTTCCAGTGCCCTGGCAAAAATATATTCCGCAGAGTACTCTATTTCCCTGTAATGTACTCTGGGATTAAAATCTTCCAGCATCTGCACGGTTTTCCCCATTGCCTCCTCCGAGACACTGCATCCGTATCTTCGGCTGATCTCCCTTACGCCCTGGTGATAGAAGCTTACCCAGGAATACGGCATTCCCACGTATTGCATTAACGTGCCGCCCAGATCAAATACCAATACCTTTGCCATTATATTCTTCCCCTGTTTCGCTATTGACAGCCACAACCGGCAGCCGCACGTCCTGCTGTGGTTTTTCAGGCAGGGAGATTCTATGGGAAAGCGCGCCGCCCTGCGGGTATTCCTCCCGCATGCGCCGGCCTGCATCCTCCACCGCCTCATAAAACCCCCGGGCCGACATTCTCACAGCCCCGTCCCCTAAGATAATCATCTGCTCCAGAGCGTCCGAGGTGGCTACCGTCACCCGGCGCTTTCTGCCGATCTCATGAACGGTCTTTTCGATATACTGATCGGCGGTCTCCGCCTCTTTGGTGTACACCACATAAATGTTATGGTACTTCTGTACGGAACCCGGATTCCCCTTTACCCTGTAAGCATCATAAACCAGAATCAGGATGGCACCACAATACCCCTGATAATTACAGCATATGTCCATAAGCTTGTCTCTGGCGCTTTGAATATTCACCTCCGCCAGGCTCCGCAGCTCCTCCCAGGCAAAAATGATATTGTAACCGTCCACAAGAAGCACTTCCGGAAGGCGCTCCGCCGCCTTTTCCGCCGGCTCCCTGCCCGTTTGATATTTTTCGCTGCCTCCGCTTTGATTCGCGGAACTGCCGGATTCCCCGCCGCTTTCCCTGTTTCCCCCGGTGTTCTGCCGATGATACCGATAGGGCTCATAGGATTGTACACTTTTTCCATAGGTACGCTGAAAGATTTCTTCAATCTCCTCCTGAGTGATATAATCTGACCGTCCCTGCCCTGTCTGGCTGACTCCAGGGCGGCTGCCCTGACCGGAACGTCTCTGCCCGGCCTGCTCCTGGCCGTACCGCCCCTGCCCGGGCTGTCCTTGCCCGTGGGACCCTCCGCCGCTTCCGATGGAATTTTCCATGTCCGGACTTACTTCCGCCAAGGCCTCAGCGCCATCCCCGCCGCCCGGCTTCCATCCGCTCTCCACATGAGCATATGCAGGCACTTCCTGCCAGCCCACCAGAAAGCCGGCCCCATGGGCGCAAAACACGGAAGCGGAGGGATTCTCCGTATCTGCCTCCGGGTCATAACCGATCTCCCGGATTACCTCTTCCGGATTGTGGCAGGGCTCGTATCCCTTCCATACAAGGCTCAGCCTGCCCCGCCCCTTTGTGTAGGCAAGGACCTCCCTCTGGTAATCCCTCATAGTGGATACCGGGGCACTCCCGGTGAGAACGGCGGTCTCCCCTTCCGTCACGGGAGGCCCAAAACTGCCCCACATCCGCTGAAGATCGGACATGGCACGTCCCACCTGCTCCAAGGGCACTTCCAGCGTATAGGAATATACCGGCTCCAGCAGGACACTTTCACACTGCATCAGCCCCTGCCGCAGAGCCCTGTAGGTAGCCTGCCTGAAGTCCCCGCCCTCCGTATGTTTCAGGTGTGCTCTTCCCGTCAGCAGGGTAACCTTCATATCCGTCACAGGTGAACCGGTCAGCACCCCGAGATGTGTCTTTTCTTCCAAATGAGTGAGAATCAGCCGCTGCCAGTTCCTGTCCAGTTCATCCTCGCTGCAGCTGACGGCAAACTCCAGGCCGCTCCCCGGCTCTCCGGGCTCCAGCAGCAGATGCACCTCGGCATAATGCCGCAGGGGCTCAAAATGTCCGATTCCTTCCGCCGTAGTTGCAATGGTCTCCCGGTACAGCAGCCGCCCGCTGTCAAATTCCGCCTCTATCCCGAAACGGTCCGCAATCAGGCGTTTTAGCACCTCCGTCTGTACCTCCCCCATGACCTGGAGCGAAATCTCCTGTGCAGCCTCCCGCCAGACCACATTCAGCTCCGGAATCTCTTCTTCCAGACTCCGCATCTGTCCCAGGGTCTTCACCATATCCGTCCCGGGAGGCAGCACCAGCCGGTAGTTCAGAACCGGCACCAGTACCGGCTGCTCACTGGCGCCTTCATACCCCAATCCCTGTCCCGCAGCGGTGCGGCCAAAACCCGTCACCGCACAGATGCCTCCTGCCTCCACCCGGTCAACGGCCTCAAACCCTCCGCCGCCGTAAATCCTTAAGGTATCCGCCTTTTCCTCCCAGTCCTCATCCCCTATCGCTCCGTGGGCGCAATGGCTGACCGGCATTTTTACCCGGAGCACTCCCCCGGTCACCTTCAAATGGGTCAGCCGATTCCCTGCAGAGTCCCTGGATATTTTATAAACTCTGGCCCCGAAATCCTCCGGATACTCCTTTCTCAAGATAAAACGATGCAGGCCTTCCAGAAGCTCTTCCACTCCCTCCAGGCGCAGGGCAGACCCGAAATAACAGGGAAATACCTGCCTCCCGGCTACTGCCCGGGCAATGGATTCGTCCGTCATCCGCCCCGTCTCCAGATACTCCTCCATCAGTTCCTCGCTCCCCAGGGCAAGGTCTTCCCAGCCGGCAGGATTCTCCTGCGGGGCGGGCTCTCCTCTCCCCCCGGGGTTCTCCCGCCCGGCGGGACCTTCCCTCCCCCGCTGGGCTGCACCTTCCCCGGGACTGCCAAACTCTATGCACTCGCTCCCCAGCCTGCCCTGAATTTCCTTCATCAGTGCCTGCCTGTCCGTCCCCGGCTGGTCCATCTTATTGATAAACAGAAAAACAGGAATCCCGTATCGCTTTAACAGCTTCCACAGGGTTTCCGTATGTCCCTGGATGCCGTCCGCACCGCTGACCACCAGCAGACAGTAATCCAACACCTGCAGGGTCCGCTCCGTCTCGGCAGAAAAATCTGCATGTCCCGGAGTATCCAGAAGCACCAGATCCAGCCCCTTCCAGGAGAGGTTTGCCTGTTTGGAAAATATGGTAATCCCCCGCTCCCTCTCCAGCGCGAAATGATCCAGATAAGCATCTCCATGATCCACCCTGCCCAATTTCCGCAGCACCCCCGCAGTATAAAGCAGCCCCTCGGAAAGAGTGGTTTTTCCCGCATCCACATGAGCCAGAATGCCTACCACCGTCTTCGAACCCTTCATAGTCTTCCCCATTCCCGCGCTTTCTCAGATTTCAACCTGAAATTTCCCCCGGCTCCACAGCCACAGCGGCGTATGCAGATCTATGGGAGCCAGCTCCGTCCCTTTCAAAAGCTCCTGCCAGCGCGCAGCCACCAGCTTCTGAACTTTAGTGCCCGCCACTTCCTCCCTGGAAATAACGCCTAACTGCACACTGGCCTGGATCACATGAGTATCCGGCGCTACCGTAATATATTCCCTGTCGGTAAATCTGGTATCGGTATATTGTTCCAGCACATATAACCAGTAGTTGCTGATCTTATTTCCGCTCAGATAAGGAAATTCCTTCCTGTGTTCCGTCATATACGCCTTGATACGCTGCACGGAATATTCGTTTTCCCACAGCAGCCGCCGCACATCGCCGCCGAAATCATTCCGGAACGTCCGGCAGAGGGTTTTCCAGGTATTGGGATGCCGGGTACGCTGCAAAGCTACCTTATGCCTCATCAGCTTTTCCCGCAGCTCATCGTCACTCATGTCTGCCACGGCCGCTATACTGTAAATATCCCGGGTGCCCTCGTCATGCCAGGCCTTATTGGCACACTCCCATAAGATATAGGAATTTCTCTGATAATTGAGCGCCATGGGAAGTGTAAAATAAATATAGTTTTCCAGGCTTCCCCTGTCCAGCCCCGGATTTTCCTCCTCGGGCATTTTTTCGCCCCCCAGCCGTCCGGACCTGTAAGCCTCCAAAAGGGCGTACACTCTCTCCAGCCCGATTCTGTTTTCCACCCTGTCAGCCTTTGTACTTTTCATTTCATTTTCCCTCACGAACCTGTTCCCGGTTCCTCTTAAAATATTTTATTCTTGACAACCCTGCCAAACCACTTTATAGTATATCACATGTAACTACATAAACGCTAGGGGAGCACATCGCTGAGATTGAAACGGCATTACCCGTTTCTAACCCTCACTACATGATCCGGTTAATACCGGCGTATGGAAGCAGCACAGCAGGGATACCCGCAGACTCCGCACCATTGTCTGCAGCCCTTCTGTATCCGCACTTTGCGGATTCGTGCCTCCTCCTAAACCAACACAAGGAGGATTTTTTTATGCGCAGCACCAAACTTCAGATCCTGGTGGAAGGCGCCGTTATGGCTGCCCTTGCCACCGTACTCAGTTTCATTCCCATCATCCAGATGCCCTGGGGCGGCACCGTCACATTGCTTTCAATGCTCCCCATCGTCATCTTCTCCATCCGCAGGGGCCTTAAAGCCGGATTTGCGGTATCCCTTCTGTATGGACTGATCCAGTTTGCCCAGGGGGCCATGAAAGGCCTTTTCGGTTGGGGACTGACCCCCGCCATGCTCATAGCCTGCATCTTTCTGGACTACATCGGCGCCTATGCCGTGCTGGGAATTGCCGGCATTTTCCGAAATAGGAAATTTCCCGGCTGGATGGGCGGCATTGTCCTGGCCGTGGGCCTGCGCTTTCTCTGCCACTTCCTAAGCGGCGTCGTAGTCTGGCAGAGCGTCGGTGAGCTGTGGACGGGCTTCTCAACGGATAATACTTATCTCTACAGCTTTCTTTACAACGGAGTCTATATGCTGCCGGAACTGATTCTCACCCTTGCAGGCGCGGCAGCCCTGCTGAAGCTTCCCCAGACAAAGAAGCTGATCCTCCTGCCGGAATAACATCCCGCAGGCCGGCTGCAGGGTTTTCCCCATACTGCTCCAGATGGAAGGAATACAGTATCCTCTCCTTCACAGGCTTCTCCGTCAGCTTACTGACAGCCTGGCTGTAGTAATCCAGCTGGGTCTCATAACGGTTCCACAGTTCCTTCATCGAAGAGACGGTATCTGTCTTGTAATCCAGCAGGACGATACCGTCCTCCTCCTCAAAAAAAACGTCTATGATTCCCTGGATCAATACACTCTCCGAATCCGGAAATTCCTCTCCCAGCCTGGATGCACTGATGCCCATGACAAAGGGCTGTTCCCGGTATAGTCTGCCGCGTTTCTGCGCCTTCCACATACGATAAGCCAGCTCCGACTCCAGGAAGTGAAGTATTTTTTTCAAGTTTACTGCCTGGGCATACTCCTCCCGCAGCCGCCTGCTTTTCACCTCTTCCTTTATAAAATCCTCCAGCACCGGGACTATGGATGCCTGATGAACCCTTGTCCTGTAAGCCTCATAATCATCCCGGACCGCCGCGGCCTGCCCTGAATCCTGTTTCTGACCCGGACTCTGCTTCTGACCTGGACTCTGCTTCTGACCCGGACTCCGTTCCGGATCTTCCGATAACAAAATCTGCTCAAAGTCCAGCAGCTCCATGACCCGGTGATACGCGTTACCTCTGACTGCGCCGCTGACCTTCTCCTCCTGCCTGCGGAAGGACGGAATATAGGGCTGAATTTCCTTCTCCTCAAAGGTGTGGTAGGCCGCCTCATCCCGATCCGCCATGGCGGCGATCTTCAGCTCAGACACCGTAGTCTTGGTATACAATCCCGCCAGATTTTCAAAGGGATACGTACTCTGCAGGCGTTCCCGCAATCTCGCCAGCGCTTCCTGATCTGCCAGCTCCCCTGCCAGGGCCAGCCTGCCTGCCCTGTCTCCCAGCTCCAGCCGCTCCCGAAACTCTCCTGCCGCCAGCTCCTCTTCCTGCAAAACGGTAACCTTGATACTGGTCTTCCCGATAATCGGCAGCAGGAAATCCAGGTAACTCCCGCTCTCTATAAAATCCGGGTACGGCAGGCTTTCGCTTCCTGCCCTCTGATACTGCTCCCATCTTTCCACTGCATTTTCCAGGGATGCCGTAAGGATCAGCTTCTCCCTGGCCCGGGTCATCGCCACATAAAGCACTCTTAATTCCTCTGCCAGACTGTCCTCCCGGGATTTGCGCATCAGTACGTTCCTGCGCAGAGTCTTGTTTTTCAGACGCCGTACCGGATCCATATAATCCGTGGCCAGCCCCAGATCCATGTCCAGAATCAAAGACCGGTTTACGTCCTGCATGTTAAAACGTTTCCCCAGGCCAGCCACAAAGGTAACGGGAAATTCCAGGCCTTTGCTTTTGTGAATGCTCATAATCCGCACTACATTGGCGTTCTCGTCCAGCAGCTCCGCTTCCCCGTAATCCACATCGTACTTTTCCAGCTGCTCCATATAACGGATAAAGTGAAACAGCCCGAAATAGCTGGTTTTTTCAAACTCTGAAGCCCGGGTCAGCAGCATCTCCACATTGGCCCGACGCTTTCCGCCTGCCGGAAGGGCAGTCACATAATTCAGATAATCAAAGTCCGTAATCAGCCTTGTCAGAAGCTCCCGCACAGGCATATATACCGTACAGCGCCGGTATTCGTCTATTTTATGAAGAAAGGCCTTCGTCCTGGCCCGCAGCTCTTTATACCCTTGCGCCTCCAGAGCCTCTCCCGTCTCTTTTTCGTCCCCGGCTTCCTCTGTATCCTTCGTGGACTCCCCTTCGCCTTTTTCCTGCTCGCCTTCCGACTTCCGCCCGCCCTTCGTGGACTCCCCTTCGCCTTTTTCCTGCTCGCCTTCCGCTTCCCGCCCGCCCTTCGGGCATTCCGCCCCTTCTCCTTTTTCCTGCACGCCTTCCGACTTACGCCCGCCCTTCGGGCACTCCCCTTCGCCTTTTTCCTGCTCACCTTCCGCTTCCCGCCCGCCCTTCGGGTACTCCCCTTCGCCTCCTGCCGCAAACAACTCCGCCGCCTCATAGAGGCTGCATTTTCTGCCGCCGCATCTTATCAGGGCGATCTCCTCCTCGGTAAAGCCTCCGAAAACGGACTTCATCACCCCAAACAGGGGAATATCCTGACGGGGATTGTCCAAGACCCGCAAAAGCTGTAACAGCTCCTGCACCTCCGCGGCCCCGAAGTAACCGCTCCTGGATGTAATATAAACCGGAATGCCTTCCTCTTCCAGCACCTTCTTAAATTCCTCGTCCCAGCCGCTGGTAGCCCGCAGCAGAATCACCATATCCGAGTATTCCACGGGACGCAGTCCCCCGTCCCCCCTGTCCGTCACGGTAAATTCCCGGCGCAGCTCCCGGATCTTCTCCGCTATGACCATGGCCTCCGCCTGCCTGGCGTTCAATGGAGAGCCCTGCCTGCCGCCCTCCCCGGGCTTTTCCACCAGGAGAAGCTCGCTTTCATTGCCCGTATTCTCCGGATATGCCGCCCCGGCATAAAGAGCTGCCCGCTCATCATAGGCAAGCCCCCCTGTCTTTTCGTTCATAAGCCTGGAAAACACCTCATTAACCGCCTCTATCACCTGGGGGCGGCTGCGGAAATTCCTGGTCAGGTCGATCCTGCGCCGGAAGCCTCCCTCCTGCCCTCCTGCCAGACTCTTCTGTCCGTCCTCCCATGCAGCAGCTTCCGCCGGACCGCCCTCCTGCCCGGCAGCCGAGTCATCACAGACTATACCGGCGGCAGCGCAGACTTTACCGGCAGCCAAGGCACCGTAAGCCTTCCCGGCCGTCGGTAGATAGCTGTGATATTTTTCCAGGAAAAGCTCCGGTCTGGCCAGCCGAAACTTATAAATACTCTGCTTGACGTCTCCCACCATGAAACGGTTGAAATGTCCCGCTTCCTCCCCGGAAACGGCACTCAAAAGAATCTCCTGCACCAGGTTGCTGTCCTGATACTCGTCTATGAGAATCTCCTCAAAATACTGACGATACTCCAGGGCTACCCGGCTGGGCCTGATCTCCCCCGCTTCCCTCCTCAGAAGAATGTCCAGGGCAAAATGCTCCACATCCGAGAAGTCCACCACCTTCTTCTCCTGCTTCTTCTCCGCCATCCTCCTTCTGAAGTCCAGTGCCAGATCAATCAGCGTATCCACCGGCTTCCTGCAGCTTAAGGCCTGGGAGACAGCCAGCTCCAGGGGCGTGGCAAAGAACCTCTCCGCCGTAGCCTGGACGCTCTTCTTCACCTCCGCCCTGATGGCCGCCGCAAGCTCCCGCTTATCCCCGTTCACGCTGTCATCCTTTTTGGAGGAAAGCCGGCCGAACTGCACTGCCGGAAGCTTTGCCGCATATTCCGCCAGGCCGGTACACCGGTTCAGGCCCTCCAACAGCTCCAGCTCCCTCTCCACCAGCTCCCCATACATATAAGGACCGTCCGGCTCCAGGCAGAGAGCCTGCACCCGCTCCAGCTTCCGCATCCAGCCCTGAACCATGACTTCAAGATGCTTTGCCAAATATCTGCCGCAGACGCTCTCGCACAATGCCTCCACCCCTTCGTCCCCATAGTCCTTCCGCCTCTCCTCCAGCCATTCCTCCGGCCAGGGAAAACCCGCCGCGAACCGGGAAAGATTCAGGATATGCTGCTCCAAAGCGCTTTCCCTGCCCCCGGGGCAAAAATATTCCACGCAATACCGAAAGGCCTCGCTTTCCGAAGCAAAAGACGCCTCCAGCAGCTCCTGCAGCACCTCCTGCTCCAGTAGCCTGATCTCCCCCTCATCCGCAATGCGGAAAGCAGGATCCAGGCCGATCTCATTGAAATGATTCCGCAGCAGAAACAGACAGAAGCTGTCAATGGTGGTAATCTGGGCATTGTGCAGCAAGGCCGCCTGCCGCTGGATATGCTCGGAATCCGGGTTCTCCGCCAGCCTTGCGGCAATCCCCGCCGCTATCCTCTCCCGCATTTCCGAGGCCGCCGCATTGGTAAAGGTCACCACCAGAAGCCGGTCAATGTCAACCGGCTTCTCCTCGTCGCAGACCATTTTAACGATCCTCTCCACCAGCACAGCCGTCTTCCCGCTGCCTGCCGCCGCAGACACCAATATACTGCAATCCCTTAAATTTATGACCTCCTGCTGCTCCGCTGTAAATGTTACCGGCATGGCTCATGCTCCTGACTTATCTATACTTTTAATTATCCAATTCCCCAAAGCACTGTCTGCCTATAAGTATAACATGAAATAAGCCGGAACAAAAGCAGAAAAGGCGCAGGGCCTGCAACTGCCCCGCGCACTTGAATGCTGCATGAAATGGACATGCCGACGTAAGGGGATAATAAATCGTGGCCCCCATGAAGCAAGCCATATTTCCGAAAACTGAATTTATAACCTGGCGGCAGACTTCCCGCGGTTTCCACACAGCCGCTTCCCGCCAGGGATTGATACGCATTACGGAATTCCGTATCCGGATACAGATAGGAATACCTACTGTACTTTATTATGCTTTTCTCTTCGCTACAATAACAAAACGTCCATTTTCCACATGATAAGCACATGTCGAAAGCATCAATAGAGCATCTCCATATGCCGCATCCAGTCTCGCACAGATCGGAAATACCGCCCGCACAAACAGCGAGGCAAAACTTGTGCCGAATGGTGACGGATTTCCTTTTGCCGTTACATCAGTGAAAATATAGCCATTCCCTAATACTGCGCTGTCGGACCAGCGCATCTTACAGTGCGTAACGAGGCGGAGGATATGGTAAAGGGATGCCATTTGGTGTGGATGGCTATGCGGCTAAATGGCATCTTCAAGGAACTGACAGATACAACAATAAAAACTGCACGGCATTGCCGAATGTTAATTGTAATTGCCGTTTATTAATTTTTAACTTGACAAAAAGTAATATATAGCATAAAATGGTAATAAGCAGTAATACAGGTGCCACTTACTACTACTAAAAATCATGAAAATGGAGTTAAATTATGTTTATTGAAGAAAGACATCAGGTAATATTGAATATGCTGAAACAAAATGAAAGAATTTCAGTTGACGAAATAACCCGGAAATTTAACATTTCGGTAGAATCCGCCCGCAGAGATTTAAGACTTCTGGATGAACAGGGCCTTCTTAAAAAAACACATGGAGGAGCTATTCCTGTTCACCAGGTAGCGTTCGGGAAACCTCGCCATATAACCGGAAAAGATATTACCGAAATAAAGCCTAATTATATGGCAATCGCCAAAAAAGCTGTGTCAATGATTAAGCTGGGCGATGTCGTATTTATTACTTCGGCTACTGTCGGTTACTTTATGGTGCAGAGCTTGCCGGAAGACTTGAAAATTCGTGTTGTGACAAACTCCATCGTTATTGCCGAAGAATTGAGAAAAAGGGATCCTATTTCTGTTATTCTCCTGGGTGGGGAAATGGATGACAAAGGAAACTGTTATGATTCATTTGCCATTGAGATGATAAAGCGTTTGCGTTTTGATAAATGTTTTATTACATCCGCGTTTATTTCACCAGGATTTGGACTATCAATACAAAAGTCCCAGGCAATCAGCTTTTGGAACGCTCTTATTGATTCATCAAAGGAAAGTATCGGTCTATATCCTACTGAAAAAATTGGTTTTGAATCTGTTGTCAGCATTTGCCCGGCTAATAGGCTAAATAAACTAATTACGGATTGGGATGCTTCTGAAGAAGACCTATCCGCTTTTGATGAACAAGGCATTGAAGTTATTATAACAGAAAAAGAATCAAAAGCAGCAGTATGTCCAAACGGATGAATCAAAAAGGGGGATTGGCACTGTTCCTAAAAGGATTCCAAGGCAAATAGTCATCCGGATATTCTGGACTTTCAGCCCGAGCCTGCCTCTCCAAACGGCAAGCTCGGCATGCCGTATATTCATAAACAGTTTACAACAATTATTTGCTTCGTTCCACACGCAAATAAATAGGACGGATTTATAAAGCGCATTGCTAGTTCTGAGTTCAACTTTCGTTCAGCCCCCACCAGAATTCAACCAAAATGACTCAAAACCACCAGACCCCATCCCCAAAGAATCCCCATTTAATGCGGTTTACCGCCCTCCACGCACTCCCACAAACCCATCAAGATAGAACCCCAAATACAATCCCACACGGCTTTCCAGGTGTTCAATCACCATGTCCTCCGTGATGGTGCCGGAGAAGTACTGCTCCAGCTCTTCATTCAGATGATCTCCCAGCGTAATCTGAAACCAAAATTTTTCTTTTCATGGCGTCTTTCCCATCCTCTCCAGCGCCTCTTCCCGATCCATGCTCTCCAGCTGCCGCTTCTCACAGCCCGGCATTGAGGCTTCGAAGCCGCACACCCGCTTAAAGGCACACCAGGTACACGCTTCCTCGGTTCCCATCTCATACGGGTTCAGGGAAATATTCCCGTCCAGAATCTCCCTGCCGATTGACGCTATCTTTTTGGAGACATACTCGGACACCGTCTTCAAATCTCCGCCGCTCAATATCGAAGAGCGGGCGCTGAAGCTCCCGTCCTTCTTCCGCTCCACGGGAATCACCTCCGACCGGCTCCACTCCCCGCCGTCCAGCCGTTCCACGATTCCCGGCTCACTGCTGACTACTCCCTTCATCCGCAGCTGCCCGGCGATCTGCTCCTCAATCTCCTCCTCCGACAGCTCCACCGGGGACTCTACGGCAGGATCGTCAATATGGTAATACAGCAGCGCTGCCGGAAGAATCTCCCTGCCCGGATGCTTCTTCGCCTCCACCTCCAGAGCTGCATTCATATACACCACCAGCTGCAGCTGCAGCCCGTAGTACAGTGCCGCCAGGTCAAAGTGCCTGTCACCCGACTTATAATCCACCACCTTCACATAGACCTTTTCCCCTTCTTCCGCCACATCAATACGGTCAATCCGCCCCTGCAGCCGCATCTTCTCCTGCCCGGAGAGGCTCACGTTCACACTGTCCAGATCCTCGGCAAACCGGAAGGAAAGCTCATAGGCATCCGGCCGGAAGCTCCCCCTTTTCAGCTGCCTCTGCAGGGTCAGCACCGTTCTGGTCAGAATCCTCGCCATCCTGGTAAGGGCATATTCGTTCCTGGCACTGCTGTAAAGCACCGTATCTCCATAGGAGGCGGCAAACTGCTCCAGGGCCTCTTCCACGGTCTTTTCCGCAAATTCTTCCGGGAAATCAAACCAGGTATACTGCCTCTCTTCCAGCTTTCCTGCAAACTGCTCCAGAACCCCGTGATACACATTTCCCATATCCGCCGTCTCAAAGATAAATTCCCGACGCTCCTGCAGGGTGAGCCCGTATTGCAGGAAGTGCCTGTAGGCACAGGCCGCAAAGGTCTCCAGACGGGATACGCTGTTCTCCAGGTATTTCCCGTAAAGCGCCTCCGCCACTACCGCCGAAAGCCCGCTGTCACGATACCGCTTAAAAGCTGCCTCCCGCAGAAAATCCCTTTCCTGCCGAAGCTCGTCCTTATCAAAGGCCTGGTATATGGCAAGGATCTCCCGCTCCCTTTCCGGAGACAGAGCCCCCGCCGCAAACTCCCGCAGCCCCTGTGCAAGATAACCGGCCCCCTCCCGTCCCGTGACGATCTGTTCCAGGGGACTGCGAAGCTCCGGATGCTCCGTCCGGATACCGGGGAATAGTCTTTTCACCGTATCGATGAGGTAAGCGGGACGCAGGGATTTACCTGCACTGTTTACCCGGGAACAGGACAGGTACAGCTTTTCGGAGGGCTTTGTCATGTTCAGGTACAGGTACAGCCTCTGAATGAACATCTGCTGCCTGGGACTGGGAGCCAGCTCCAGCCGGGACTCCCGCAGGAACTCCCTGTCCATATCGGAGATAATCCCCCCCCTGGAGGCGTTCTTGGGAATATTCCCGTCATTGACTCCCAGGAAAAACAATGCCTTCACCTGCTTTAAGCGGGTACGTTCCATATCTCCCACTACTACCCGGTCCACATTCTGCGGAATGATTCCCACCTGAATTTCCCCGAAGCCTGCCTCCAGAATATCAGCAAATTCCTGCAAAGAAATGGTCTCTTCTCCCAAGAGCTCATAGACCTGCTCCAGCAGCTCCATAATCAGCCGATAAATCTGTGCGTATTCCCGGGCTTTCGACAACTCGCCCCGGCCTGTAAATTCCGCCTCATAGGAAGCCAGCTTACTCTGCACCCCGGCCTGCATCAGAAAGTCATAGAGCTTGTCCACATAATGGCGAACAGGTTCCCGGTGCTTCATATGCAGCAGTTCAACCCGGGACAAAAAACGCTCCCGCAGCGAATTCAGCTTCGCCAGCTCCTCTTCCTCCTCTCCCATCTCTTTTGTCTTACGGGTAAAAAGACGGCTATAGCTGCGATACCCCCGGATTCCGGTCTCGATCACGTAATTTTCCAGCACGTCCACCTCACCGGGCTCCATCTCCGCCAGCCCGCTGCGAAGGTAGTGGAACACGGCTTCATAGGAGAAGTCTTTTAAATACAACTCCAATGCACTCTTGATATATTCCACCATGGGATTTAAGACAATCCCCCTGGTCCTGTCCAGAAAACAGGGAATGTCCATCTGGGCAAACTCTGTCTCCACATAGGGACCATACCCCTCCAGATCCCCCGTAATCACCGCAATATCCCTGTATGCCAGCCCTTCCTCCCGAACCAGCTCCCGGATCAACAGTCCGGCCTGGTACACCTCATCCCTGGGGCTGGTGGTTTCAAATATGCGGATTTCCTGCTGCTCCCCCTCGTAAGGCCGCACCTTATAGCGAAACAGGCTCCGTTCCAGATGCCGCAGGGCAGGAGCTTCTTCAAAGCGGTGCCTGTCCCGGAGCACTATATCACATCTTTCCCTCAGCCGGTTCCTCCACTCTCTTTCCACAGACGAATCTCCCGGCAGTATGAAAAGGTCCCTTGCCCTCTCTGTTCCCGCATCCTTTGCCAGCCTCTCCAGATCCGCCACAGTCTTTCCGCTCAGATGGAAAAGCCGCTGTTCCCCCCCCGGCTTGTAGGGATCCTCGCCCTCCCCCATAGTCACCGTAACGATCACTTCCCCGCACAGCCGCATCAGCTCCCGGATCACATTATTCTGAATGGGCGTAAATCCGGTAAATCCGTCAAACACTACCACGCTGCCGGGAAGCAGCCGGGATTTTGCAAGCGAACGGCACAGCACGTCCAGGGTTTCCTCGGTGGTAATAAAATTACCCTGTATGTACTCCCGGAATCCCCTGTAAAGAGTCTGCAGATCTTTCAGCTTCTGTACCAGAGCCCCCCTCTTCTGTGCATATTCTATCAGCGTGCTCACGTCCTCCACGCCGATCCCATACTGCATAAACTCGGAAACGGCACTTTTCACCTCATGGATATATCCCTGCCTGCTCAGAAAGCTGCCAAGCACCGGCAGCTCTTCTTTTAAATCCGCCGCTATTTTCTGCAGCACCAGGCTTTTCCCCGTATCGTCCAGCACCGGTGTGTCGTCCTCCCCCACCTCTTCCATGATACGATGGTTCAGCCGCCCGAAGCTGAGTACGTCTATATTCATAATACCGCCCCGGTCACTCAGCAGAACCAGATCCTTCTGGGTCTGCATGGTGAACTGGTCCGGCACGAGGATCAGAAAATTCTTACTGCTGTCGTCTGCTGCCCTGCGAAGAATCTCCTCATAGAGATAACGGCTTTTACCTGCTCCCGATGGACCAAACACAAATTTTAAGCTCATATGTACACTCTTTAACTTTCTATTCTATAAAAAAACGCCACAAATACTCCGCTGCTTCTTCCGCATAATCGATGCCAATCCGTCTGGCTGCCCGGATTCTGGCGGACTCCACCGGAATCCCCTCCGTCACATAAAAACAGCCGCTCTCTGTCATATCTATATCATTGTCCGCCCTGGATATGCCCATGGCAATGCAGAGCTTGCCCGGCCCGTCGGCAAGATGCTTTCCAAAAGAGGGCAGCTTCGCCTTTCCGGTCTTATCCTCCTTCCCGGCCCTACCATCCTCTGCTCTCCGGCGCCGGCGCCCTGCCGCGGCTTCCTGTCGCAGCTCTGTCATCCGCCGCTCCGACTCCCCGTCCGCCGGAATCACGCTGCGAAGCAGCACCGCCTGGGGAATCCCTTCCGTCATGGCAGCGATATTCATACAGCTGTACATGCCGTAAATCAAATAGACATAGGAAGTTCCGCCGGCATGATACATGGGCTCCGTGCGTTCCGTGCGCCTGCCGCCATAGGTATGGGAGCCCTTGTCTTCCTCCCCCATATAACTCTCCACCTCGGTGATAATCCCCCGCACCGGACCGATTTTCGTATCATGCACCAGAATCTTTCCCAGAAGCTCCCTGGCCACGGTAATGCCGTCCCTGGCAAAGAAATCCCTCCCCAGCCGTGGCCGGCCTTCTCCACCGATTTCCGGCATTCCGCCTTGTGCCCTGTTACCTTCCACCATTGTTCTCCTTCTCACTACACCATGGAATCAATTTTACTCAAGCTTCATCGATAAAACAATAACCAAAGCATCAAACCCGGCTTTACGGGTCAGCAGTCCGATCCCCCGGATTGCTTCTGCAGCTGCCTTATCTTTTCCTCGGCAAGTCGAAGCTTTGCTTCCGCCTCATCAGCCCGTCTGCGCTGCTCCTCGGCTTTCTTCCGCTGCTCCTCAGTCTTCCTGCGCTGCTCCTCGGCTTTCTTCCGCTCTTCCTCAGTCTTCCTGCGCTGCTCCTCGGTCTTCTTCCGCTCTTCCTGTATGCTGATTTTCTCCATATTTTCAAATAAATATCCCATATCACGCACTTTCACTTTCCGAACACATTGTGACCTTTCCTCCGCCGATGCGTCTATTTTAAGGCACAGGCTCTCCATGACCGTCACCAAAACCTCCAGGACATGCTCCGGGCTGTTCTGAATAATCCGATTCATTTTATCCGGTGGTATCTGCAAAAAACGTTCCAGATCCATTGTGTTCTGTATTTTGTTAATCAACATAATCAGGGACATCTCATTTCCCCGTTCCAAAAGCTCTCTGTCGCTGTAGTCATGAATCCTGACTACCTCATATTGAAAATCCGGAATCCACCTCCGGAATTCCGAGCTGTCACGAATTCTGCCGCACAGATGCCTGTCCGCCGTCCATTCCCGCCCGCCCTCATAATATACGACAGGAATAATTACAGGATAGCGAAACCCCTTTTGACCGGTACAGCCCCCGTGAAGCTTTTCCATCTCTCTTCGGTACTCCGTCCATATACACATCATATACCGTAGCAGCTGCATGGAGACATCATATTCCACAAGGCTCTTATGTTCGATAAGGGATACCAGAAACGGTGGCTCCGTTCTTCCCGCCTTCTTACCTTTTTCAATATCCAGAATCCGAATCCGCTTCACGGAATCCGAAGTGAACTCGGTTCCCAGATAGGGATGATAGCGTTCGGACACGTCTTCAATATCCTCGGGCTGCACATCCTTCAGCAGCGGCATATCCACGTTGTCCCTCAAAAACTGTGCACACAGAACCGCATTGCCAAATATAGACCTGCTGCTGATGTCCCTGTTGTGTTGATTGTACTTTCCTTCCACGCTCTGCGAATTTCCGTTTTCCCGGGTTCCCGGAGCCGCTGCTGCCGGTTTTCCCGCAGGCAGCAATTTTTTTCTTTCTTTCATTCGTTCCTCCTGTTCCGCACAGACAGGAGAAATACTTTTCGCCGGTCCTGTGCACTGTTTAACTATTTTGTCTGAATCGATGGCGAAAAGCCGAAACACGGGAACCAGAATGTGTTCCCGATTTGGATAAAACAGATGTTATATTTACTATAACACAGACTTCTGTCCTGTACAAGTCCTTCCGGTAAAACTTTTTCAGATGTTTGAACCCCCCGGCGGCGATAACGATTCCATGGCCGGCCTGGAGTGTTGCGCGCCTGTTGCAGCACGGATCTCTGCATTTCACACGAACTTCCGTGATCCCCTATGCGGAAACTCACAATCTCACACGATTGCCGTGAAAGAAGCCTCATCCTCCTTAAGGGGAACGATTTCCGACTCCATGGAGTCGATACGGATATAGTCGCTCCTGTTAATCATAATCAGCATCTGGTCAATTGCCTTTTCGCTCCCCTGTGCTTCCATTACCACAGAACCGTCCCACTCATTCCTCACCCAGCCCGTGATATACATTCCGCGGGCAGCGTATTTTGCCCGGGTTCTGAACCCGACGCCCTGCACCCTGCCCGTAAACCTGAAACGTTTCCTAACCATTTCTTCCCCCGCCTGAAGTATTCCTCCCACACAAATCCCGTATTCCATTTTACACGGAACCTTCCGAAAAAACAATACCCGCGGGAGGGGCTTTCACTCCGTGGGTACAAGCCCTTCCTCCGTCAGCCGGTATACCTTTTCACACACCTCCTCCATATATTTCCTGTCATGGGAGATGCTGATAATCGCACCCGGAAACCCGGCCAGCATTTTACGGATCACAGGACCTGACAAAGGCGAAAAATTCCGGGTGGGCTCATCCAGGATCAGTACATTGGCCCCGCTCATACAGATTCGCAAAAGCAGCAGCTTAGCCCGCTGCCCCCCTGACAGCGCCCGGACCGAGTGCTCCATTTCATCGGCCGTAAATTTCAGGCTGCCCAGATATGTGCGTATCTTTGTACACTCCTCCTTATCGCCCTTCCCTGCCAGGAATTCCACGGGCGTGACCTGCAAAGCCGCCCCAAATCCTTCCGGATCCGCATAATTCTGGGGAATATAGGCTGCCTTTATATCCGTTCTCTCCAGCAGCCCGGCAGCAATTGACTTTAACAGCGTGGTCTTGCCGGCGCCGTTATCCCCTGTGAGACAGATTTTCTCCTTTCCCCGCACCTTGAGGCAAATATTGCGGGCCAGCACACGCTCTCCCTGCCTTAACTCCGGAAGAAAGAGGTCCAGCACTGTTTTCCCGGGAGACAGTTCCTTCGTTTCCCCGAATTTCATGAAAATGGCTTCCTCCACATCGGGAAATTCCGTCATCTGTTGGAACTCCTTCTCGAACCTCCGCTCCATGCTCTTGACGGCGTGCATTTTCTTCTTTAACAGCTGCGCCCCATGGGGATCCTGCCTGGAAATCACCTCCTGCTGATGCTCTACCTTTTGCTGGATCCGCATAAACTTTTCCTGCTGCTTTCTGTATTCGCTGCGTTCCCCTTTAGCCAGCTGTTCCTGCTTCTGCAGCCCTCCCGCCCGTTGGTTTGCATAAGTCCGGTAATCAAGGGCTTTCACCGTATGCCGGGCCTTTTTCTTTCTCTGAATCTGTTCCAGATGAATTATCTTATTGGCAGTCCGCTCCAAAAGCGTTTCGTCATGGGAAATGTATAGCAGCGGCCCTTCCCAGCCCAGAATGAACTCCTCCAGCCACAGCAGGGTCCTTAAATCAATATCATTGGACGGTTCGTCCAGCAGCAGCACATCCGGTTTCCGGCATAAAATGCGAAGCATACATATTTTAATTTTCTCTCCTCCCGACAACGTATCCATCCGCTGCTCCGAATACAAAAGCGGGACCGGCACATGAAGCCCGGAAGCATAAGCCGCCAGCTCTTTTGGCCCGCTTTCCTGAAATTCCGGCTCTCCGCACAGGAACTCATATACGCTCTTTTCCCGTTCTTCCGGCTCCAGCTCCTGCCCCAAATATCCCAGCACAGAATGATTGCGGATGACTTCACCGGAATGCTCCACATAGTTTTCCACCAGGGATTCATCATATATCAGCTTCAATAATGTAGACTTGCCATTGCCCTCTTCCCCGATCAACGCCGCCTTGTCTCCGTCATTCAGCACAAAAGACAGCTCCGACACCAATTCCCGCAAATCCTTTTTATAAATTATACTTAAATTTCTGATCTGTAGCATAGACCCTCCTCCCGAAAGCCTGAACAGTCTGCAAAATATGCAGGAATCCCACAATGTGTAAAAATCACATTCTGTGCATAAGTCTCCGAAAGTGCAAAAATCACACATACAAAAAAGTCTGTTCCCGCATCCGAAAACAGACTCATACACAAAAAACTGCGGCCCTGACCACGACATGGAGCATAACTCCATACTCAAGCCAGCCCTGGTTGACTTGAAATACGGCCCTTGCCTCACTATCCGCGTAAATGAGTGTGATAATCTGATAAGGATGCACAAACAAACCTGCTTCTGACAGGCTTTCCCTAAAAAACAAAATGTTTGTTTTCCCTCTCAAACTATCTGCTACTCATCGCTCCTCCTCTTATGGAAGCCGCACGAAATGCCGGCTCCACTCTCTTTGTTACGATCATCTACTGCCGATACGGACAGTATAGCACAACCTCCATCATAAGTCTATTCCTTTATTCGGAATTATTCGGATTTCCTGTTCTTTTCACGAAATCTCCGTGACGGTTCCATGTTGTCTGAACAGTTACGAATCTCCTTGAGCGTATCAGGCCAAAATGTTATAATAGCTCTGTTTACGGGAATCATTACAGATAAGGGAGATAATAACTAAATATGAAATCACCGGAAGCATTGAAAAAAAAGAAACTGTTCCTGTTTGACATAGACGGCACCCTGGCACTGGGCGACACCCTGTACGAGGGCAGCGCCGAGCTGCTGGCCCACATTGACCGCATTGGCGGCAAAACCTACTATATCACCAACAACTCCACCAGAAGCGGCAGCGATTATGTGGAGAAATTCCGCACCGCCTTTTCCCTGGAAACCAGGGAAGACCAATTCATCACATCCGGCTTTATGACCCTCCGCTTCCTGCGGGAGCATTATGCCGGCAAAAAAATATTTGTGCTGGGCACCGCTTCCTTTGTGGCAGAGCTGCGGCGTAACGGTCTCCGGATCACCGAGACTGCGGAGGACGGCATCGACTGTGTGGTGGTGGCATACGACAGTGAACTGAACTACCAAAAGCTGATACAGGCATCCAGGGTACTGCTGACCACGGACGCCCCCTTCTATGCCACCAATCCCGACCTGCGCTGCCCCATAGACTTCGGCTTTGTTCCGGACTGCGGCTCCATCTGCGGCATGCTTACCGCCACCACGGACAGGCATCCCGTCTACCTGGGAAAGCCCAGCCGGGAGGTAGTTGATTTATGTCTGGAATTGTCCGGCTTTACAAGGGAAGAAACCCTGGTGGTGGGAGACCGCCTTTACACGGACATTGCCTGCGGCATTAACGGCGGTGTGGATACCTGTGTGGTGTTTACCGGCGAAGCACGGCCGGAAGACATGAAGAATACTCCTTACCCTGCAGAGTACGCTTTTACCGATATCAAAGAACTGCTAAAAAACTGCCTGTGAAAAAGACCGGCTGCAGATGACTGGCGGCCGGCCTTTCCTTCCGATATAACATATCAATTGTGAATTGCCTTCTCGATCACGCCGATCCCCAGGGGATACGGGCCGGTATGTACGCCGATGGTCGCACCGATCTGGCAGGTGGGAAGCTCCTTTACCTCATGGCCCTGAGCCTGCAGCTCCCGTACCACACTGTCCCGGTATTCTTTCCCCTCTTCGATGTCATAGCCATAGCCGATGACAATGCTGTAGCAATCGATGCCCAGCCCTCCCTTTTTCAAATAGGACACCAGCAGATCCGTCGCCTTTGCCGTGCTCCGCTTTCTCCCTCTGCCGATTCCCGACGGGAATATCTCGCCTCTTTTCAGCGTAATCACCGGACGTATATCCAGAACACTGCCCGCCAGCGCCCCTACCTTTCCGATCCGCCCGCCGTGCTTTAAATATTCCATATTTCCCACGGTAAAGAATATCCTGCCGGTACCCTTGATCTCTTCCAGCCGTGCCACCGCGTCCTGATAGCTGAACCCGGCATCCCGCATCTTAACCCCTTCCAGCACATACAGTCCCTGCAGCACCGTATTAACGGTAGCATCAATAACCGTGATCTCCAAATCGGGATACTCTTCCCGGAGCGCTTCCCTGGCATTCACCGCCGACTGCATGGAGCCGCTGAATTTCGTGGTAATGCAGATACAGATCACCGGCACCCCCGCTTCCGCATAAGGCCGGAACGCATCCATATAGTCCCTGACCGCAGGCAAGGAGGATTTGGGATATACTCCCTTCCGGTCCACCATCTGCTGATAAAAATCTCTGATGCCGATTTCCACGTTTTCCTTCAGATAATGCTCATTATCAAAAGACACATAAAAGGGAACTACTGTAATATTTTTCTTTTCTGCAAGCTCTGCCGGCAAATCACAGGAGCCGTCGCTGATAATATGGAATGCTTCACTCATATGTTTACTGACCTTTCATAAGTTATCGTCTATAAAGTAAAGAATACCACTTACCTATCAAAATAGCAATGCAAATCATTACTCAAAAATACATTTTATAGTTTTTTTATCTTTTTTATGTGGTTTTTGTTACTACATATCTGTCTCCAGTCTCACAAAACGCCGCTTTCCGATCTTCAGCACATCACCTGCCTTAACCCTTTCCTCCGGATCCTTCACCCGCTCGCCGTTCTTCCAGACACCGCCCTGGGCAATCAGCCTTCGGAAACCGGCGCCGCTCTCCACATACCCCCCGTTTACCAGCGGACGGACACAATCCAGCAGGTTTCCCCGATCCAAAATGACCTGCAGGGCGTCCACATTCTCCGGCACGCCGCGGTTGGTAAAGGCCTCCCGGAAAAAGCTCTCTGCCGACTCCGCTTCCTCCTCGCCATGATACAGTTCCGTGATCGTCCTTGCCAGCAGCAGCTTTGCATCCCTGGGATTTCCTCCGTCCGCCAGATCTTCCCTCACCTTGTCCAGATCCTCCGGCTGAATATCCGTCCCCAGCTCAAAATATTTGAGGATCAGCCCGTCGGGGATCTGCATCACCTTGGTAAACATGGTTCTGGCATCCTCATCTATGCCGATGTAATTTCCCAGACTCTTGCTCATCTTCTCCGCACCGTCAATCCCTTCCAGAAGCGGCATGAACAGCACCGCCTGAGATTCCTGCCCACACTCTCTCTGCAGGCTTCTCCCCATGAGGACGTTGAAGGTCTGATCCGTTCCCCCCAGCTCCAGATCTGCCTCCAGCACAACGGAATCATACGCCTGCATTAAGGGATAGAAAAATTCATGCAGCCCGATGGGAATGTTGTTGCGGAAACGGTTCTGGAAATCATCCCGCTCCAGCATTCTCGCCACCGTTGTTGTGGACGCAAGCTCCAGCACCTGTCCGAAATCCAGGTGTTCCAGCCATTCCCCGTTGTACCTCACCCGGGTCTTCTCCCTGTCCAGAATCCTGAATATCTGCTCCTGGTATGTCTGTGCATTGGCGCTCACCTCTTCGTCCGAAAGCGCCTTTCTCCCTTTGCTCTTTCCGGTGGGATCCCCGATCCTCCCGGTGAAATCCCCGATTACCACCACAATCCTGTGCCCCAGGTCCTGCATCTGCTTCAGCTTCCGCAGCGCCACCGCATGCCCCAGGTGGATGTCCGGCGCACTGGGATCCATGCCGAACTTGACTGTCAGCGGCTTTCCCGTCATGATACTGCGTCTCAGCTTCTCCCCCAGCTCTTCCTCACCGATCAACTCGGCTGCCCCTTGTCTGATAACGCGCATCTGATGGCGGACCAGGGCCTTTATCTGCTCCTCATCCATGTCCCTCACCCGTGTCGTCTCCCCGTTCTCCGTAAAATCCTTTTTCCCGAATTCTGCTTCTGTTGTTTTCATATCTGCTCTCCTTTTTTTTATTTTCCTGTTCCGGCTCAGCGGACCTGCTCATTCCATGAAGCAGCGCATTAAAAAAGCTCCCATCCTTTCAAAAGGACGAGAGCCCAAGCCTCGTGATACCACCTAATGTTTACAGACAGCTCACACTGCCTGCCTCTTCGGGTACGACTGCTGCCACAGCTTATACCCTAGCACGATAACGGATGCGGGAACCGTCACAGCCTACTATCCGCAAAACGCAGAATTTGGTGTGAAGCTCAAAGATGTATTCACAAACAGCTTCCCATGCGCCTCTCATCATCCGGCTGCTTTCTGTATGCCCCACTGTCTGCTACTTCTTCTTGTCATTGCTTTTACAATCAATCACTTGATTTATGAAATTATCAGCATTATAAAGGATCAGAGACTGTCTGTCAATACTTTTTTTATATCTTCCTCCCGTCGGACAGCCGCCTCTGCAGCAAAAGGCGAAAACCTGGCGCCTGCAAAAGCACGCAGCTGCTCCAGCATCTCTTCCGGGCATACGGTCTCACATTGATAATTTTCCCCGGGATTACAGATTTCGTCAATAAAATCCGCCACGCTGACGATATCGGTCAGCACTGCATCCTGCTCCCGATGGTACGCCTCCGGAAAGCCTCCCTGCCCGTCAAACCATCTGTGATGCCCCAGGGCTGCCGGCGCCAGATCTTTCGTGGAGTCATACCGCGTCAGCATCTGCCAGCCGTAAACCGTATGAAATCTGTACAGTTCCTCCTCCTCGGCAAACCACCCGCGATTGGGCAGTTCGTAAAGCTCCAGCATCTTCAGTTTCCCTATATCATGAAGAATGCAGCAATCATACAGAAACCTCTCCACTTCTTCCCTGCGTTCCTGCAGCTCCCCGACACTCTTTGTTCCCCTGACGCCCACGAGCTGCTCCGGCATTGTCTCCATCATCTCGTCAAAGATCAGCGATGCAAGCCTTGAAACCATATAGGAATGTGCATATGTTTCCGGCTGCCTGCCGGCAATCACTTCCTCCACATAATCGCGGAAACTGTTTTCTCCCGGGTATTCAATATACGCCCCCATGCTTCCTCTGACATAGGAAGACAAACTGCCCGTGTTCTCGCCCGGGGGCACCCGCTTCAGATATTCCTTCATTCTGCGGTACATCATCAGGACTACCGGTTTTTTCCGCTCCAACAGCTCCGGATCCTTTCCCAGGTGGACAGAGTATATGGCCGGAAGAAAAATATTTCCATACATCCCGTTCACGCTGTAATCGGAAAAAGACGCGGAGGCATAGACCTCCTCAATCTTGTGCAGGAGCTCCGGCAATGTGTACACGCCGCAGTAATAGGAAGCCGCATAATAGGTATAAAGCCACCGCGCCTCCAGAGGCATTCCTCTCTCCCTGGCATTTTTCACCTGCCTGTCATAAACATACTGGGCAGACTCCATGACCTCTCCTACAATTCTGGCCGTCACCTCACCGCCCCGCAGATACTCCATCAGGGTAGTCCGCTCCTGGTGCTGCTTATAAATATAGGTATTCCAGGGCAGCTGGGGAGTCTTCTCCTGATAGACAGGATCCGTCAGTACCTGCAGGGAACGCCGAAGCACCTCCATCTTTTTTTCCGCTGTTCTGCTGTCATGACCTGCTATCCCCAGCGCCAGGTTTCCCATGGACCGATGGATATATCCTCTTGTATCAGCATCGTCTATTTCATCGTAATACCGAATATAACCTGCCGCCTCTCCAAATACCATCCTCATTCTCCAGCAGAATTGACTGTCATCCTGACCCTCCAGGGTGCTCCGGAGGCCATAAAGTGCCATGCCTGTCATGTAAAGCTCCTTAATCAGCAGATTTCGGTTTCCCTGCACCCGGGCCACTGAAACCAGCGCCCGGCAAACATAATACCTCACTCCGGCATCCAGCTGCCTTTGCAGCAGCGCATCCGTAAATTCCACCAATGCGTCGATTTCTTCCTCGCCGGCGGTAAGAATATTGTCCAGAGTGGGAATCAGCCGTTCCCGCAGGATCCGGTTATTCCGCTCCTGAAGTTCCCGCACTCCGATCCCTTTCATCCGAAGCCTGCGGCAAATTTCCTCCGGAGGCAGCCCGATCAGCTCGGTATGCAGCATCAGCTCGGTAATACTTTTGGTATTGGCGATATATTCTTCCTGATATTGCCGCATGCTTACCTCCCGCACCATTGGTCAAGACATTCCAGCAGCTGCTCCACGTCGATGGGCTTTGTAATATGTGCATTCATACCTGCCTCGATTGAACGCTTCCTGTCCTCCGCAAAAGCATTTGCAGTCATGGATACAATGGCCACCGCCGAAGCATCCACCCGGTCCAGGCTTCGAATCCTCCTTGTAGCCTCCAGGCCATCCATTACCGGCATCTGAATATCCATCAATATCATCCCATAGTAATATTCCGGCTTCGCCAGAAAAGTATCAACAGCCTCCTGCCCGTTACATGCCGTGTCAATCTGTACCCCCGTACTGCTCAGAATCTCCAGCGCGATTTCCCGGTTCAGTTCATTGTCCTCCACCAGAAGAATATGGCTGTTCTGATGATTCTTCCTCGGTTTGCTCTCCGAAAGCTTCTGTCTGCTCCTGCCTTCCTCAGTATAGGCATACAACGCTTCTGCCAGACGGCTTTCCGACAGAGGCAGGGGAACGAAAGAAGTCACTCCGGCCCGCCCTAACAGATACTCTTCCTCAGTCCAGTCACTTTCGGACAAAAGCAATATGGGAAAATCCCTGCCCTTTCTGGCGCAGACCTCAGGCAGAAAAAGGGAAAGCTCCATATCCGCCAGCTTATCACAGGTAAGCATGGCAAAATAGTTCATCCCGCTAATGTCCGCATCATTGAGCAAATCCACCGCCTCCATACCGCAGGATGCCACATCCGCTTCCATGCCAAAGCGGCGCAGCATTTCGGGCAGCCGTTCCAGCTTTTCCTTCTCTCCCTGCAGTACCAGCACCTTCTGGCCGGCCAGGGCATTTTTTTCGAAAGCCGCCCCCCTGCCCGAGCACTCCACTTCCAGACATACCCTGAACTTGCTGCCTGCCCCTTTTTTGCTTTCCACTAAGATACTGCCGTTCATCATCTCCACCAGCCTTTTGGTAATACTCATGCCAAGGCCGGTTCCCTCTATTTTACTGTGAGTGGTGTTACGCTCCCTCTCAAAGGGTTCGAATATATGCTCCAGAAATTCCGGCGGCATGCCGATACCGTTATCCTCCACCTCAGCCAGAAGCCGGATCATCCCGTTCTCACCCTGTTCCTGGGACAATCTCATATACACATCCCCGCCGTCCTCCGTATACTTGACCGCATTGGACAGGAGGTTGGTATAAATCTGTCGGATACGCATGGCATCACCCTGAAGGTTCTCCTGCAGGATTTCCCCCATTTCCAGATGAAAATGAAGCCCCTTCTTTTCTGCCTGAGGTTTGATGACGATCACAATGGAATGGATCAGATCCACCAGCTGGAAATCCTCCAGCGTCAAAACCAGCTTGCCGCTCTCGATCCTGGACATATCCAGCACCTCATTAATCAGGCCCATCAGATGTCCGGAAGCCACCTTGATCTTCTTCAGGCAATCCTCCACCCTTACGGTGTCTTCTGCGTATTTCAGCGCAATATCCGTCATACCCACAATCGCGTTCATGGGAGTGCGTATGTCGTGGGACATCTCCGATAAAAATTTAGTTTTTGCCTGGTTGGCATCGTTGGCCGCCGCCAACGCCCTTTCCATATTTCTGCAGGACTCCGCGTAAGCGGCCATTGCCGCCCGCTCTGATTCTGCCTTATCCACGACCATGACAAGGCACAGGTCATCGTCGAAAGCAGAGTGGTGTATATGCCGCTCTTCCTTCCACCGGTCCCCCAGATCCAGGAATCTGCGCCCTGCCGTCTCTTTCATGTTGATCCCTGTCAGAGCAGCTGCCGCAGCATTTCCATATACCAGGACAGCTTCCTCCGAAAAGGGTGACTTCGTCACCAAAAATGCCTGTTCACTTTTTCCAAAGAGCTTATCCAGTTCCTCAAAGGTCTTCATAATTCCGCACTCCTTTGCGCTGCGAAGCAGCATTTTCCTCTGCATATCCGTGCGCATCCGCCGGAGGCTCTGAGGAAGAGCTGACCGTATCTTCTCTTCCCTAAGTATAGCACTTTCAGGACAAGGTGTCACGATATACTCGCAATACATTTCCGCTGAAAACAAGATCCAGCTGAGCTTCCGTAAATTTCGCCGCCTTCAGGGCCTCCCACAGCTTCCCCATACTCTCCGCTCCCGGCAGCTCCTCATGGGTATCGATACCGTCAAAATCACTGCCCAGTCCCAGAACCTGGATCCCGCCCACATTCACGATGTGCCCGGCATGGCGGACGACCGCAGCTATGGTCCCCGGATTCTTCCCTCCTGCCGGCAGCTCCTCCAGAAAATCCGCACAGTAATTCAGTCCCATCACACCGCCCCGCTCCGCCAGCTTACGAATCATATCATCCGTCATGTTCCGCACATTGGGGCACACGGCCCTGGCATCGGAATGGCTTGCCACAAAGGGCTTCTTCGTCACCGCCAGCACATCATAAAATCCTGCATCGGACAAATGGGATACGTCCGGGATCATACCCAGTGCTTCCATTTCCGCCACAAATTCCCGGCCCCGCTCCGTGAGCCCTCCCGTGGTATTGGGAGTGTGGAAATATTCTTCCAACAGCGGCCTGGCCTGAGCCTGCAGCGCCTGATATTCCTCACTTTCCCCGGGATACTTCCTCATCTGCTTTCTAAGCCTGCCCACCTTTTCCGTCAGCTCTCCCACCCGGTTGGGGTATCCCAGCTCATTGGGAAAGTTCCAGGTCAGGGTAAGCATTCGGACTCCCATATCATAAAGCTTTCTCAGCTTTCCGATCTCTCCCCTGCACACGGCCCCCTCTTCCACCGTCAGCATCGCCGAAAGCTTTCCCGCGGCCTCATTGGCGGCAATATCGTCATAGCAAAGCACCGGGGCGATCAGGTCGCCGTTTTGCTCCATCTCCCGGCTATAGCATTCATACAGCCTGCAGACCCTCTCCCAGGGGTCCCGCTCCCGGGAAAGCTCCACAAACAGGGCAAAATTCTGGAGCAAATATCCTCCCTGCCCCATGCGCAGCAGGTCAAGATGTCCGGTATTCTCCCGTAAGCCCTGGGGTTCTCCCCTCTCCTCCAGATCCGCCAGCCTGCTGATCGTATCACAGTGCATATCCGCAATTTTCATATTCTTTCCTTTCAAAAAAGGGAGCGCCCTGCGGCACCCCCTTCACCGTATTTTTATTATTTTATGCCCAAAGTCCGGGGACTGTCAATCCTTCTCCTTACCCATAACCGCAAAATTCACCCCCGTATCCCTGGGCTCCTCCTCACTGAACACATAATCCTTGCCGGGCAGCACCGCATTGAGGATAATTCCCACCAGGGCTCCTACCGCCAGTCCGGAAAGGCTGATGGTGACCGAGCCCACCGTAAACGCAATTGCCCCTGCCTCGCTGTACCTGATGCCAATGGACAGCACCAGGATCAGGGCAGCAATAATCACGTTCCGGCTCCTGGAAAAGTCACACCGGGACTCCACCACATTGCGCACGCCCACCGCGGAAATCATACCGTAGAGTACCAGCGATACCCCTCCCACGGTAGCGGTAGGCATGCAGCCGATTACAGCGGCAAATTTCGGACAGAAGGAAAACAGGATCGCAAAGACGGCCGCCAGCCGGATCACCATGGGATCAAATACCTTTGTCAGGGAAAGCACCCCCGTGTTTTCCCCGTAAGTCGTATTGGCAGGCGCACCGAACAGGGAAGCCGCAATGGTGGCAAGACCGTCACCCAGCAGAGTCCTGTGCAGCCCGGGATCCTTGATATAATTCTTCCCTACGGTAGAGGATATGGCGGAGATGTCCCCCACATGCTCCATGATGGTGGCAAGGGCGATAGGCATAATGGTGATAACGCTTGTAAGCAGCATGGAAACATTACCATCCTCAAAAGCCCAGAACACGGTTTCGTTCCAATGAATGGGAAAGCCTACCCAGGCAGCTTCCGCAACCTTGGAAAAATCCGCCCTCTGCAAAAAGGCCGCCAACAGATAAGAACCGATCACACCCACGATAATCGGCACGATCCTCAGCATGCCTTTCCCCCAGATATTACAGATTATAATCAACACAATGGCCACAAAGGCAATGAGCCAGTCAGAGGAGCAGCTGTCGATGGCCGTCTGGGAAAGGGTCAGGCCGATGGCAATAATGATCGGCCCCGTAACTACAGGCGGGAAAAATTTCATGACACGCCTGCTGCCAAACAGCTTAATCAAAAGAGCCAGCAGCAGATACAGCAGGCCCGCACAAGCCACTCCAAAGCAGGCATAGGGAAGCAGCTCCTTCTGAAGCGTGCCCTCATCGGGATTGCCCGCAATGGCATGGTAACCGGCCAGAAATGCAAAGGAGGAACCCAAAAAGGCCGGTACATTCCTCTTTGTCAGAAAATGAAACAGCAATGTCCCCACTCCCGCAAAAAACAAAGTGGCGGAAACATCCAGCCCCGTCAGAACAGGAACCAGTATTGTGGAACCAAACATTGCAAACATGTGCTGCAGCCCCAGCACTGCAACCCTTGGAGCGCCAAGAACCCTGGCATCATAAATGCCGCTCTCACCGAGAGCCGATTTTTTCTTGCTCATGAACTCATCCTCCTGTGATTTCCCCCGATCTCTCCCCTCTCGAAAAGCCGACCTTCAGGTTATTTCTTCCCGCACAATGAGGCCGCGGAAACGGCCTCATTGCACTTTCTTTTCTATGATAATCTTTCGTCGGGAACGCGTCAAGAAAAATCTTTTCGAAAATGCCTGCAGTTTTTCATCCTGATACCTGCTCCTGTGGAGGCGGCGTTGTCAGAACGGCATTTCCCTTCAGGTAGTCCTTCCAGATCTGGATATACTTCGCTTTCAGATGAACCCCGTCAAAGGTATAAGTGTCCACCATACCCCCGGTCTCGTCACAAATAAGCGGATTCACATCCAGATAAAATATACTTTTATTGTCCGCCAGCCTTGCCAGCTCGGCGTTCCGTGCTTCAATCCCTTCATTGTTGATATAATCTCCCTGGCCGGAACGCTCTGTAGTCACCTTAATGATCCCCTGGATATAAATAACCGCCTCCGGCTGCAGCTCCTGCAGATGCGCCACCACTTCCCGGTACTTCTCCGTAAAGGTCTCCACCGTCCCCCTTCCCATCTCGTTAATGCCGATCATCAGATAAATCTTGCCAAAGGAATTGGCCTGCAGAGCTTCCTCGACGGTAATCTTCTTTTTCTGGCCCGGAACCTCCACGATGGGGGAATCAAATATTTTGTAGACGGTAAGGCCGGTGGAAGCATAAAAGGCAGCAATATCCTCCAGCCCTCCGTACTCATACATGCCTACTGTCCTGGAATCGCCGATAAACACCGCATCGGAAAAATAATCATCCTCCACCGTGCCGAACACCGGCGCCGCCTCCGCCTGCTCCGGAGGCACGGCAGGCCCGCCGGTTCCTTCTCCGCCTTCCGCTGGCTCCTGACCGGCGTCTGCGCCTGCAGGATCATTCGCCTCCGGCGCCTGCCCATCCCTGCTGCCGCCCGGCCCCTCTTCTCCGGTCCCTGCACCCTGCCCTCCAGCCGAGTTCTGTCCGTCCGGACCATCCTGCCCGCCCGCTCCGTTCGGGTCTTCCTGTTCCTTCAGGCTGTTCTCTTCTCCCTGACTTTCCTGACCGTTCTGTCCGCCGGCTCCGCCCTGGCCTTCCGATTTCCCCGGATTCTCCCGGGAACTGCCTCCCATACAGAATTCCTTTACCTGCTCCAGCGCCCCGGCGTAGACCTGCCACTGATCCACAACACTCAGGTAGACAATGCCCACCGCCGCAAACAATATCAAATAATAACTTTTTTTCAACAGCTTCACTTTATCACTCGTTTCTATCCCGTTTCATCCTGTATCAATCCTAATATATTCTGAAATACATAAAGGGATTATTCCCTTCCACCTGCAGCCTCCATACACACAGCCAGAAGAGGGCCACCAGAAGGAGTGTGACCACCACACTATCCTTCCACCTGCGGTACAGTTTATGCAGCACAGGTGTGCAGGCCAGCGCTCCCACGCCAAACAAATACCAGTATGTTTCCAGCGCCCGGAGCCAGTCTCCCGCACTGACCCTGATTCCTTCCGTAACGCCAAGCATTCTGCCCAGATAGATCGGCAGCTGATACGGATCCGTCACGGCAAAGCAGACCCAGGTCACGGGAATCACGGCCCACAGATACAGATGAGGAATGGCCCGCATAGGCCCTATGCCCAGTATCTTCCCCGCTCCCAGCGCCTCCAGCTGCCTCTCGAATACAATCAACAGCCACAGCAGCAGGCCCCAGATCAGGAAATTAACAGTACTGCCGTGCCAGACCGCCGTCAGCGCCCACACCGCCAGCAGATTCATTACCGTGCGCAGCTCTCCTTTTCTGCTTCCCCCCAGGGGAATATAAATATATTTGCAGAACCAGTTTCCCAGCGTAATATGCCATCTGCGGTAAAACTCCCGCACGGAACCGGCCATATATGGCAGCCGGAAATTCTCCGGCAGTTCAAAGCCCAGCATTCTGCCCAGCCCCACCGCCATCAATGAATAGCCGTAAAAATCAAAATAAATCTTCATGGAGTAGGCTATGGCTGCAAGCCAGGCCAGAGGCGTGGAAATGCTTTCAAAGCCCGTCACCTGCACCTCCCGCCACAAAAGCCCCAGCCGATCCGCCAGAAGCACCTTCGCTGCCAGGCCCACGGTAAACGTCTTCAGGCCTGCCTGCAGCCCATCCAGGCCGAATTTCCGCTTATGAAGCTGTTCCCTCACCTGGCCGTATCCGGTAATCGGCCCGGACACCAGCTTGGGAAACATGGTAATATAAGTGGCAAAACGGATAAACGATCTCTCCCGGGTCTGCTCCCCCCTGTACACATCGGTCAGATAAGAAAGAATCTGAAAGGTATAAAAGCTGATACCCAAAGGCAGCGTACTCCCGTCCATTACCGTTTTAAACAGGACAAGCACGCCCACGTTCATTGCCACTGCCGCTGTAAAAATTACTCTTCGTTTTCTGTTATAATGTTTTATCTTTTGTTGATTCCGCTTTCCCTTCTGCCTCGGCGGCCGCTCCAGATGCAGCCCCAGAAAATAATTTATCAATACGGACACCATGAGAAGCACCAGGTATCCAATCTCCCCTAAAGCGTAAAAAATAAGGCTTCCAATAAGAAGCACTCCGTTTTTCATCTTGTCGGGAAACAATCGATAGATAATTAAAAAAACCGGCAGAAATAGAAGCAGGAATTCTATACTGCTGAATATCAAGAATAATCACGTCTTTCATTTAATCTATACTCTACGCGTCACACCGCCTGTAAATCTGTTGTGCTGATTGTTATAATAGAAACTGCTTCGCAATTTCTGTTATCTGGATTCTATTATACCCTCGAAGACCCGTTTCTGACAACTTAAGAAATCTTAATTTTCCTGTAACAGTTCCGCCATGCAGAAATACCTGTGTTGACTGTCCGTGGGATGTAGGACGGATTTTGCGGACATTCAAAATAAAAATTTTGAAAATATTTCTTGACGTTTACTGGTATAGGGTGTATTATATCTGTGACCGAAATGGTATTTTAAGTCATATAAAGGAGAAAACCATATGTCAAGAAGTTTTACAGAACGAGAAAAAGAAAACATCAAAAGAAGTTTGCAGGAAGCCTGTAAGCAGAGTTGGACACAGTATGGTTATAAGAAA
>CAJTKW010000004.1:92269-96022 GCA_910577035.1 uncultured Acetatifactor sp. | reverse complement strand
TCCGCTTTAACAATCTCGTCTGCTGGAGGGTGTCCACCGTGTTCCTTGCGAACCTTGATACCTCCCTCGTCACGATCAGATCAAAATGCCCTTCTTTCGCGTCCTCCATCATCCGCACGAAGTTCTTACGCTTGGATATGGAAGTGCCGGTGATTCCTTCATCACCTTGTGTCAAGAGCAGGACTTAAAAAAATTTATTTTTTCTGAGAAAAGAAAACAAGGGCATCCCCACCATTCCAGGGACACCCTTGCGCTTCACTCCATTATTTTGCTCTCAAACCTCCACTGAATATGTATGGACTTATCACCATACACATAAATATCTGGAAAAATCTCTTTGTGCCAACTAAACAGCAAATTTTCTATGAATGCTGAAAGTAGTTATTGGTTCTTCTTTTAAAAGGCCACCTCTGGCATCCGCTTTATAAGGAAAGAGAGCCCATATCGTCAAATGCCCCGCCCTGCATAGCCTGCTTTGTCCGCAGGAACCGCCGCACTTCCTGGATAGAAAGTTCCCCGTCCAGGCAGATGACCTCTACATTGTGCTCCGCCAGCCAGTCAACATATTCGGCCATTCCCCAGATATCACGCCCCAGCCTTGAAACGTTCAGGACGAGCAGAATATCCATCTCGCCCCGGAGAACGGCATTGGTGATTTCAGCCAGTCCGGGACGCTCCATTGTTGTGCCAGCCCCCTGCTCGGATGTGCAGCCCACGATCTCATAGTCGTTCTTCCCGGCAAAGGCCCTAAGCTCTTCCTGCTGGGTCTTCAGCGCAAAGGAATCCCGTGCCGCCACCCGGCAGTATATCCATGCCCTGGGCGCTCTTGCGACCCGCATATATATCGTAACATGTCTCAGTTTATCCATTGTATGTTTCCTCCCTTTTCGATATCAGAGCAGCCTCCAAACACATCCCCGAACTTCCAGGTGATTCCCATATCAGCGGGAGAGGACACCAGCACTTCCCTGATGAATGTCTGCGCCAGTTCCGTTACTCTGCCAACGGAGGCAAACACACCGTCCTCCTGCGCCTTAACCTGGAAAGCCAAACGCTCCAGTTCAGATATTTCCCTTTCGGACAGCCACACCTTACTCTTCTATTCCATCCTCAAACCTCCACTGGATATGTATGGACTTGTCATCATACACATAAATACAGTCTATAAAAGCTTCCACCATCTCCCGTGTCAGTTCCTCCATGCCCAGATAGTTCTCCAGTGTCTGCGCTTCCATCCGGCTGGATGATACGATATGCTCCAGCTTCGCCAGTTCTTCCTCCAGCCGTTCCTGATCCGCCTGCGCTTCTTCCTGCCTGTGGGAAAGAGCTGCCTGCCTGCTCTTAAAAACCTCCCGGCTGATCTCTTCATCCGCCAGCTGTTCGTAAAGTTTTGCTTTCCGTTCCTGACACTCTTTCACACAGCCCTGCAGGGATGTCAGCTGTTTGCACAGGGCCGGTATCCGCCCGCTGTCCTCTGTCTTTTTCTTCAGTTCCCGTCTGTCAAGAAGAACTCCGATATAAGCCTTTACCGCTGCTAACACCGCCTCCGCAAGTTCGGATTCTTTCAGATGCCCTTTCATACACTGGAAGTCCTCCGCCCTGCGTTTGGTGATACAATAGTATCTGGGTGTGGGAGACTTCATCCTGTGGAGGGCATACTGGCAGTTTGCACACCGTATCTTTCCGCTGAACAGATGGACTACGCTTGAATAGTTGTTCCGCCCTGCCTGCTCCCGCAAAATTTTCTGGGCCGCCGTAAATTCTTCTCTGGAAAGAATGGCCTCATGGCAGTCCTCCACGATGACCCATTCCTCCCGGCTGTTTCTCTTTGTCCGGTAATTCCCAACCACCGGACGGTAATACTTTCCGTAAACATTTTTCCCCAGATACCTTTCGTCACGCAGGATGTTTACCACAGTACTTCCGTCCCACACCTTATTGTCCCCTACACCAACCCACCATTTATGAAACTCTCCATGCCTGTTTTTCAGCTGACTTGGTGTGGGTATCCTTTCCCGGTTCAGCACCCGCAGGATCTGCATGACGCTCATACCCTTCCCTGCCATCTGGAAGATCCTCCGCACAATGGCGGCTCCCTCCGGCTCTACCACCAGCTGATTCCTGTTTTCCGGTGACTTCTGATAGCCGATGGGGGCAAAAGGACTCATAAACTTCCCGCTCTGGGCCTTCGTCCGTTTTCCGCTCCTGACCTTCACAGATAAGTCCTGGCTGTAATAACCGTAGATCACGTTGCGGAAAGCAATCTCAACCCCACTGGTGGCGCCGTTGCATTTAGCGCTGTCATAGTTGTCATTGATGGAGATAAAGCGGATTCCCATAAAGGGAAAAATCTGGTCAACATAGTCACTCACCGTCAGGTAATCCCTGCCGAACCTGGAAAAGTCCTTGACAATGATGCAGCCTGCCAGTCCTTTCTTCGCCATATCCAGCAGCTTCTCCATCCCCGGACGTTCCATATTGGTGCCGGAATAACCGTCATCACACAGCTCCATGACCTGGTAGCCTCCCAGTTCCGGGTTGTCCTCCACATATCCCCTTAACAGTTCCCTCTGGTTTGCAATGCTGTTGCTCTCGTCCTTATCCACCCCGTTGTTATCCAGATCTTCCACGGAAATACGCAGATACTGGATAAGGATGCTGCCCCCGCTCATGCTGTCCCCTCCCGTTTTCCGGACAGGGTTTCTTCTAACTGCCGGAAAGCATCGGAAAAACGGAACTCAATTTTTAATGCGGTACTGTTGTAAATGGTGATCTTTTCAATCAAAGCTGTTGCCATTTCCCGTGTCAGCTCTGTCTTTTCCCGAAACCGGAGTATGTTTTTCAGCCATGGATTAGCTGACGGTTCTTCTTCATGGATGGACTGGCAAGAGCGTTTCAGTTCTGACAATCTCTCCTGCAAAGCCGCTTCTTTCTCTTTGTACCGGTTCTGGGCATAGATATAATCCCTCTCGCCCATCAGATTGTCCGCATAATCATCATACAGGCTCTCCCTGTGCTTTCTTGTCCGCTTAAGTTCTGCCTCCGCCTCGCTGATCCGTACCTCTATCCGCTCCCGTTCCTGCCGGACAGGGCTTTCAAAGCGGAAAGCGGCTACCTGCTTTTCCATATCTTCCGCAAGGCTTATCTGCACTCTGACGGCTTCGGATACCACATCCAGAAGTTCCAGTTCCCGTATGCTCCCAAACCCGCATAAGGTCTGGTCAGCAGCATGATTGGGGCAGATGTAGTTGTACCAGATGTGAAGCTGCGGTTTTTTCTGTTTGTTCTCACGGATATTTTTATACCGCACCAGCTTTCTCCCGCAGTCCCCACAGTATACAAGCCCCTTTAAAATATTCTCGGTATTCTCCACACCGGAAAACCGCTCCTGCTTCTGCCAGTATTCCTGCTTTTTCAGGCTGTTCAGCTTCTGCACTTCATCAAAGGTTTTCTGGTCTATGATGGCCTCATGGGTGTTCCTGACAATGAACCACTCTTCCCGTGGGAGATATTTCTGCTTCTGCCCTTCAAACAGGGATTCCCGTTTCCTGCCCTGCACCATATGGCCCAGATAGACCTCGTTGGCAAGGAGCTTTTTCACCGTTTCAATCTGCCACAGGCTTTCCGCAAACTTTCTGTCCTTTACAATCCCCTGCCTGTACCGATACTGGCCGGGGGACGGGATGCCCTGTTCCGTAAGCCTCCGTGCAATTTTCTGATAGCTGTTCCCTTCCAGCCTCCAGGCGAAAATAT
>CAJTKW010000004.1:52930-92259 GCA_910577035.1 uncultured Acetatifactor sp. | reverse complement strand
AATCACAAGCCTGTGCTTATCCTCTTTGGATTTCCTATACCCGTAGGCCGCCCATGCGCCGATAAACTCTCCCCGCATCTGCTTTCCCCGCAGGGCCGGGCTGATCTTTGCGGAAATATCACGGGCATATACGTCATTCATCAGGTTTTTTAAATGTAAGGAAAGTCCGTCTGCCGCTGTCGGGTCTGTGCTGTCATAACCGTCATTTACCGCTATGAACCGGATACCCAAAAAAGGAAATACCTTTTCCAGATATTCGCCCGTCTCAATATAGTTCCTTCCGAACCGGGACAGATCCTTGACGATGATACAGTCCACCCGTCCGCCCCGGACATCCTCCATCAGCCGTTCAAATTCATCCCTTTTAAAGTCTACCCCTGTTTCTCCGTTGTCCACATAGACATCAACAATGGAAAAGCAGGGCTTTCCCTCAAGGAATTGACGCAGAAGCGATTCCTGTGTCTCCACGGTATCACTGTCCTTTTTCCCACTGTCAAGGACAGACAGCCGGATATAGAGCGCCGTCCGATAGATTTTTTCCATGACCGTCTGCTGGCCGGTTTCTTTTCGGGGACTTTCCATCCCATCCGAAAGCCTTTTACTCTGTTTCCTGCTGGTTCTTGCCATCCTACAGCACCTCCTTTCGGAGTGCTGTTTCCCTTTGGAGTGCTGTCTTATCCTGAACCGCTATATTCCCTGCCAGCATCCTGGCGCTGTCATACTCCATCTGGAATCGGAAAAGAATATGTATCTTTTTTCCCTCATAGACATCAATCCGCTCAATCAGCGCCACGGCCAGCTTCCGTGTCAGTTCCCTAATATTCCGGTATTCCTTAAAATGCCCGATCCATTCCTGTTCCCCGGTATTCCCGTTTACAAGGTTCTCTATCTCCGCTTCCAGAGCCTGCACAGTTTCCTCCGCCCCGCTAATCTTTGTGTCATACCGTTTTCCAAAGGCGATATAGTCCTCACGGGACAGGATGCCGTCCGCATAGTCCTCATGGAGCTTCATCTTATACCGCCGGTATTTTTCCACTTCCTGCCGCTTCGCCTGTATCCTGTCGTCCGCCTTTTTCACCGCCCGTTCGGTATAAGGCAACCGGGCAATCTGTGTCAATGTGTCCTCAATATCCAGCACAGATGCGATATGCTCCTGCAGGGCCGCAAGAACCGCCTGTTCCAGCGCCTTGTCACGGATGCTGTGGCTGCTCCTGCACCCTTCCCGGTTCTTATGGCCGGAGCAGACATAGTAGATATAGGGTTTATCCGCACGGGAATTATTCTTGCGGATCATGCTGCTCCCACAGTCCCCGCAATAGACCAGACCGGAAAGGGGAAATACCGTATCCTGGCTGGGGGCTGTGCGGGTGTCCGACATAAGCAGCGCCGCCACACTTTCAAAGGTCTCCCTGCTGATAACCGGCTCATGGCTGTCCGGCACCCTCACCCACTTTTCCTCCGGCACGTCAAACAGCTTCTTCACCTTGTAGTTGGGTGTGCTGCGTTTTCCCTGCACCAGTGTCCCGATATAAACAGGATTTTTCAGGATGCGGAACACTGCCACCGCCGTCCAGCTTGCCCGATCATTCTTCTTAAAGACACTGGCGTACCGGCTGCCCTGAGCCTTCTTGTATTCCATAGGGGAGAGGATATCTTCCCCGTTCAGCCAGTCCGCAATGGCCTGTGCGGAATATCCTTCCAGTTTCTTTTTGAATATCTCCCTCACCACGGCAGCCGGTTCCTCGTCTATCACCAGATGGTTCTTGTTTTCTTCATCTTTCCGATAGCCGTATACTGCAAAGGGAGCGATGCACTGGCCTTTCTTCCGCTTGATGTCCAGATGGCTGCGGATCTTGATGGAAATATCCCTGCAGTAGGCATCGTTCATCAGGTTTTTTACCGGCACGATCAGGTTATCCGAAGATGTCCTGGGCCTTGCGCTGTCATAGTCATCGTTCACCGAAATGAACCGTACCCCCATGAACGGGAATATCTTTTCAATATATTTTCCTGTCTCAATGAAGTTCCTCCCCAGACGGGAGAAGTCTTTCACAATGATACAGTTGATTTCCTTGGCTTTTACCGCCTCCATCATCTGTATGAACCCCGGACGGTCATAGTTGACTCCGGAATATCCGTCATCCGTCCTCACCTCATGGAGCCGTATCTCCGGGTGGGAGGAAAGATAGTCCATCAGCAGCTCCCGCTGATTGGCAATGCTGTCGCTCTCCGCCTTGTCCCCGTCCTCACGGGACAGCCGCAGATACAGGTCGGCATAATATTCTTCCTGTTTTTTTGCTTCCATATGATAACTCCTGCTCGATTGGATTTCAGGAAACCCGTCAGGAGCCTTACCGAAAGTCCGTGCCACAGGGTTTACCCAGCCCTGCGGCCTGGACTCCAGCTTACCATAAAACCATCTGCGCGTCCATGCAGATTTCCGGAATATCCGCAAAAATTCTTTTTCCTGCTTCTCTCATAACGTCTGCAGGTACTGTTCCATCCGCTGCTCAAATGTCACCCCGTCCTGGGAGAATCCCACGCTGACGGCAATCTTCCCCACCTTAAAACAGTAGGGGTTCCGTACCTGCCGGATAAACTCCGCCATCCGCTGCTCCCTTGGCAGTTCCTGGTCGATGGTTATCTCCTTTATATCCACAAGGGAATCCGGGTCAGCCGTCCGCACGTCCACTTCCCTCAATGCGTCAAAATCCACCTGGGATAAGTCAAAACCCATAGGCTTTCCTCCCTCTTCTTTTTGCTCCATATGCTTTTCCTATCCACTAATCTATTCTTTCCGCAGATTGTCCTATGACATCCCCCTGCATCCGGTTCTCTCCGGGAATTGCTGTAGTTTCTATGATTTCCTCTATCATATCCGTTTTTTCCCTGAGCTTTCCTACCCGGATAATCGCTATATCTATCACCAAAAAGAGGATAAGCAGACCTGCCAGAGCAAACCCGCCTATCTCACACAATAACCTCATTCTTTCCGCCTTTCTCCCTGCCCTGGCCGACATTTTTCCGAAGTCTCTGCCAACTCATCCCTTATCATCAAAATAGCTTTCCGGCTTATTGCCCCTGATAAAGATTCCCACATCCTCCATCCGCTCCGTCACCGGCATATCCGGCAGAGCCGCCAGAATGTCATTCTTATACCGTCCGCCGGCTCTGCAGTCCAGGATGGAGAACACACAGGTATCTGCCTCCCTGCGGATGCCCCGCCCAATCCACTGGCGCAGTTTCATCAGCATCCCCGGTACAATGACTTCCGCCAGATACTCATAAAAATTCTCATGTAAGGACTTCTCATACTCCAACACCGGATCTGGCACAGGAAAAGGCAGCTTCACCACCACAAGGGAAGAAAGGATATCCCCGGCCAGATCGATCCCCTCCCCGGCGCTGTCACTGGCAAGCAATACCCCGTTCCCACTCTTTCGGAACTCCCGGATGGCCTCCAGCCTCCCCTTTCCCATGGAAAACAGCGGAAAATCTTCTATCCTCTCTGCAAGTTCCCGATACACCATCTCCATCATCCGATAGGATGTGAACAGCGCCAGCGTATGCCCGTGGCTCTGCCGGATCAGTTCCTCCAGCCTGTCTGCCACCGCTTTCCGGTAAGCTGTTTTCCTGATATTGGGAAACGGCATATTCTCCGGCAAATACAGCAAAGCATGGTTCCAGTAATCAAATGGTGATGCCTTGCTCACCATTAAAATCTGTTTCCGATTCAGCAGGTCGATCCCTGTCTGATGCATGTAACGGCTGAAATCACCGCCCACGGACAATGTAGCTGAAGTCAGGAGATACGGCTTCCCGCTGCTCCACAAATCCTCATGAAGCAGGAAGTCAAGGTGCTTTGGCAGAACGCAAAGCCTGCAGGCTGTCACTCCTGTATATTCCAGCCAGCAGATAAAATCCTCATGGTCACAGAGTACCGTCAGCTTCTCCTGCTTCTGTTCCAGTCTGCCGGAAATACGCTTATATGCCGTATTCTTTCGGTCTGCGGTATAGAAAAGCACTGACAGGCTCTTTACCACGGCTGACAGTGCTTTCAGGGATAATAGGACGGACGGTGTGAATATGACTTCCATGCTGTTGTTGTCATACCGTACTCCTGCAAATTTTCTCAAATTTTCAAACAGGGCTGTGTTCAATTCCAGCATTTCCTCACACAGAGAAAGCGCCCCTCTCTTCTCCGGTCTGCCTGCCACGACTCTGATGATGCTGGCCGCCACACGCTCCAGCTCCACATTTTCAAAGCTGACCCCGTACATCTGTCTGGCAGCCTCCGGCAGCTTGTGGGCCTCGTCAAAGATTAAGATGCCGTGTTCCGGGAGCAGACGGTTCCTGCCGCCTTTCCTGCTCAAGATATCAGCCAGTACAAGGTTGTGGTTGGCAATCTGGAAATCTGCTTTCCCCTGATTGGATCTTCTGAGGAAAGTGCGATACCGGCACATGCTGGAAAATTCGCAGGTGTTCCGGCAGTTCTCCACACAGATCCGCTCTTTTACATAGTCTGTAAGGGGCTGGCCGTCCAGGTCAAGAGAAGCGGCTCCCACGAAAAGGGCTGTCAGAATTTCTATCAGTTTTTTATCCTCCGGCCTGTTATTATGACTGACCGAAGATAAATAAGTCTTTACCCTGCTGTCGCAGGCATAATGATTCTTGCCCTTGCGTACCGCAAAGGTCAAAGGTTCCTCAATAATACGGTGTTCCAGAAGAATCCCCGAAATCTGGGGTATGTACTCTTCCGTCAATGCTTTCTGCAGGGCTATGGTGGACGTAGAGATGATCACCGGCTGCCCTTCTCCATGAAACAAACGGTAGATAACCGCCGCCATGAGATAGGCATGGGTTTTCCCCGTCCCCACCTCGGCCTCACATAATGCCACTTTCTCTTTCTCCATGGCTTCCAGCATAGCAAGGGAGAGAGAAAGCTGGTTCTCTCTCAATACCAGTCCGTACTCCGGCAGAATGTCATAGAAGATATGGGCAAGCAGTCCGCCCGCTCTCGAATTACCATCCTGCATAAATGCTGCCCCGCCTTCTGACTGCGCCGCCATTTTCTCTATGGCTCTCCGGTATCCTGCCTCATTCAGCGGTGTGGGCCTTGAAAACAGCCTCTTCGCCTTTAAGGTATGTAAATCCACCATGCGGTAGCTGTATGCCTTTCCTGTAAAATGTTCCAGAAGCACACAGTTCCTTGTAGTCAGCACAATTCTTTCGTCAGGCCGGAAAATCCCCGCCTCGTGTATCCTGTTCCGTATGTCCGCCGTGCAGACAATCCATTCCTCACTCAATTTTTAAGCCTCCTTTGAATCCTAAAGGAGCGATACATGCATACGGCGGAAAACGGCAAAGGTTGGCTGTCTGTTGACAAAGGGGCCGGTTCCGCCGCATGGTATCTATCGCTCCGATAGAAGTAGTTTTAAAACAAAGGTGTGGCTGACGTTCCGCTGGTAAAGGAATGTCTGTGACATCCCACGGACACCATAAAAGCCGCCCCCTGTTCTTTCTCAAACAGGGGTGATGCGTTCTCCCGTTTTTCAGGGCTGCCGTTTTCCGGCAGAAGTACCATGATAAGTGACAGGGGTCATCGCAATCCGCCCCACCACGGGGCGTCACTGCCACGGACAAAATCGCTCGGAGTATGCTTAAGATAAAATCCCTGCATATCGTCTTGGCGCGTCCCGGCTTGTCGCTTCCGGTCTCCCGGCCTGTCATCGTGTATCCGCCACACCCGTATGAAGTTTTCAATGTGCGGGTGAAAGGATGCTCAAAAAAATTCCTTTCACCCAACGTGAAAAAACAGGGGGTGTGACGAGTCATTCCTTATAAATTTTTTTCAATTTTTTCTCTGACCACATGAGGCTGTCCCAGACCGCCCGCTGATGGACGCCTTCCAGCTTCGCAATCTGCCTTGTGGAAAGCCCCTGGAAAAAGTGGAGACAGAAACGTCTTTTTTGTACGTCCGTCAGCTTTCCGCTCTCCAGCAGGCGAATGGCCGCTTCCAACGCTTTCTTCTCTTCTGCCTTTTGGATCAGTTCCGCATCAACGGAAGGAACCGAAGCGACAAGCGTATCTTCCATTCCGCTGATACTCACGTCCAGGTGGCTTACCCGGTACTCCTGCCTGTCCTGCCGGTAATAAATCTCATCCGACAGGGCTTTCAGCTCCTCAAAATCTTCTTCCGTCTTATCTGTATTATCACGCAGGTAATCTTCCAGTGTTATCTCCACGATGCCGTCCGCAAATTTATAGACTATCCCCTGGCTGTATCGGTTCAGGGCATAATCGCTGTCCTTATAATTTCTCATTATCCTTTCCTCCGGTTTTGAATTTTCAGATTCAAAACCGGAAGGCGGACTGCGGCACCGCATTATCCGACAATTATCGACAAAGGGCGGCCGCATAAATCCTGCGACCGCCCTTTGAAGTAATATGTAGGAAACTATTCTGTTGTCAGATTGTAAATGATACTCTGTAAATAAAAAACAGGCCGCAGCCCAATGCATATAAAAGGCTGTGACCTGTTTATCGCTTTCTTCTGTCTTGTTACTGACCAAATGTATGGCAGGGTATCTAATTGTCGGAACTTTAATGGAACTATCCCCCTTATCCTGGGGAATTTCTGTCGATTCAATTTAAAGCCGTTACACCCCACCTTTTTTACAAGGTCAAGTATATAAAACAATTCTGATATGGCATGTAGGATATTCCGAGGAAATTCTGAGGTTTTGGCAAACCAGGATATCCTTTATTCTTTGGATTCCTCTTTCAGACGATATCCTGTTCCGTACACGGATTCAATTCTTTCTTTTCCTACCTTCCTGCGTAGTTGTCCTACTTGATAAAAAACAACTTCTCTGTCTGCATCTCCCAGATAGGTATCTTTCCACACCGCTTCATAAATTTGTTCATAAGTCATAATCTGCCTGCGGTTTTTCATCAAAAGTTCCAGGATTCCATACTCTTTTGGAGTAAGCCCGATTTCTTTTCCATTTACAGACAAAACCCTCCGCCCTGTATCCAATAGCAAACCATCATAGCTTACAATCTCATAATGATTCTCTGGAACATAATTTAATTCTGTATAACGACGGAGAAGAGCTTGTATCCTCGCCACACACTCCTCCATATCATATGGTTTTTGCAAAAAATCGTCTGCCCCACTTTTCAATACATTGACCCGCTCTGTAACATCTGTATCCTCGGACAGCACAAGTATGGGCATTGGATTGATCCGCCGCAAAGCAATAATTTTTTCTATTTCGATACCATTTAAAAGTGGTATATCTAATATGATTAAACAGAAGCTATGTACTTGTATTTTCCAGAAAGCATCGTCCATGGAATCCATATAATAAATATTGGTATGGTCTATGGCAAGCTTATTCTGAATACCATGAAAAAGCTTGGCATCACGGGTAATCACCAAAATGTCTTTTGTCATTTCCATGGCTCCTTTCATCATCAATGTAGCGCAAAAAGGTCAATCTACACAGTGCAGATTAACCTCTTTCGACAGAATACGCTTTTTTGTTCTGACATATTAAATGTTTCATTCTTGCTCTGTATTTGATTCTTTCATTTCTCGTAGCTTCGCAATATCCGCATCCGTCCGATTCCCATAAACCGGTATTTTGGCAAGCTCCATTTCCAGCCGTTCATATTCCTCCTGTGTAAACTCCACATCAGCCGCTCCAAAATTTTCTTCCAATCGCTCTGTTTTCCTCATGCCGGGAATCGGAACAATAAACTCCTTTTTATACAGCATCCATGCAAGGGAAACCTGTGCAAGCGTAACTTTCTTTTTCCACGCCATATCATAGAGCAGATCCAAAAGAGGCTGATTTTTTTCCACATTCTCTGGCGCAAATCTCGTGATCACCCGCCGCACATCGTCCCCTGTATAGTTCTGATCTTTTGTATACTTTCCACTTAAGAATCCACTTGCCAGCGGAGAAAACGGTACAAAGCCAATTCCAAGTTCCTCACAGGCCGGGATCACGTCTTTTTCAAACATCCGCTCCATCATGGAGAACTCACTCTGGACTGCCGTGATCGGTGTAACTGCATTGGCACGGCGTATCTGATCCTCCGTAGCCTGTGACTGTCCCCATCCACGGATCTTCCCCTCCTTTATCAGCTCGCCCATCACTCCTGCAACTTCTTCCACCCTGTCATTATCCTCAATACGGTGTTGATAGTACAAATCCACATAATCCGTCCCAAGACGCTTCAATGAGGCTTCCAGATGATCTCGGATCACGGCTGCGGTATCACCGTCCCGCTTGTTCAGATGAAGTTTGGTCGCCAGCACGATCCTGCTGCGGAACGGCTTCACGGCCTCCCCTACAAGACGCTCATTATCCCCTGCGCCATACGCTTCTGCTGTGTCAAAGAACGTGCATCCCATGTCATAAGCCTGTCTGATAAGCTGTATGGATTCACTTCTCTCCGGCACCGCACCGTAACCGTGGGACAGTCCCATACATCCGTAACCGATAGCCGATACTTCCAAATCCCGTAAAAACCTTTTTTTCATTTCCCTGTTCCTCCTTAGACAACTCGTTTTAATTTCCACTTGCCGCCATGCCAGCGGCAGCAATAAATAAATGCCCGAAAGCTCCAGTCCATCACGGACATGGAGATCCAGATACCAACCGCACCCATTCCCAATAATCCTGCCAGCAGATATGCGCCTCCGAAACGAAACACCCACATAGAAAAAATAGAGATCAACATGGGAAATCTCACATCTCCGGCAGCACGTAGAGAAGCTGGCAGGATAAACGCCGCAGGCCACAAAAGCACGGCTCCCAATGTATGCCACAAAAACATTGACGAAGCAAGAGCCGCTGTTTCCGCAGACAGACGGTAAATCGACAGAACAGGCGACAACAGCAAGACCATAACAATGCCCGTTACCATTTCCGCAATATATGTAATCCGAAGTAATTTCCGGTTAAAATGTCCCGCCTGTTCACAATCCCCTGCACCGATGCATCTTGCAATGACAGGAACTACCGCCAGCTGCATCGCCCCGCCGGGAATATTCTCAATCGCCGCCAATGTCTGTGTAACTGCATTTGCTGTAATAGCCGATGTGCCAAAAGTTGCCGCCAAACCTACCAGTGCAATTTTCCCAATCTGGAAAATACCATTTTCCACGCCGTTCGGAACGCCAATCTTTAATATCTTCCCTATCATTTCCCTGTTAAAATGATGTTTCCATGTCCTTGCAATACACAGTTCTCTGCGATTGTCTAATAATAACACTACAATCATTACGGCAGAAAACCACCGGGCTATTACAGTAGAGATTGCCGCGCCTCTTGTTCCCATAGACAGTCCATAGATAAAAATGGAATTTCCGATACAGTTTATGATATTCATAAAAAGAGAAATTCTCATGGTGGCTTTTGCATTTCCCATTGTGCGGAAAATAGCGGTTCCAACCTCAAAAACAGCAATCGCCGGAATGGAAGATGCCACCACAAGCAGATAGTCCTTTGCATACTGTGCAACATCCGCCTCAATTTCCCCAAAAAGACTTCCTGTTATCCATCCGGAAACCAAAAACACGATAGCCGTAATCACCAAAGCCAAAAGCCCGTTTACCCATATCAGTTCACCAGAAGCCTCCTTTGCTTTTAACTTATTGCCGCTCCCCAGATACTGTCCTGCCACAACCGCCCCACCAGAAGCCATTGCAGCAAGAATATAGATAATAAGCTGAATCACGGAATCCACCAGCGACACTCCTGAAACCGCAGCCTCCCCAGCACTTGAAACCATTATAGTGTCAATCATTCCCACAACTAATTTCAAAGTCAGTTCAATAACCAGCGGAATAATCAGTAAAAGCAATTCCCTGTCCGTAAACAAAAATTTTTCTGGCTTTTCTTTCGTCTTTCCCCTTATTCCTTCATTCTCCATTGCTCGTTTTCTTCTTTCCCCACATAGTCAGGAATTTCAAAAGGTAATAGGATATTGCCGCATACAGTACCATAATAGCGGTATAATCCAGCAGAAACCGGGTAAATGGTTCCCCAAACTCAAAGAAAGCAAATTGTACCGTTAAAAGCATATGCTTTCCAATCTCCCGGTTGATAAATGCGTACCACCCATAACCGGAAATTCCTGCCACCACACACCGCATGCTCCACCAGACAGGCTTTTTTATGATATCCCGTCTTTTCATTTTCCCTGCCACTATATGGAAGTGCTGTCCCATATGCAGCGCAGCCAGGACAAACCCCCAGGAAGTAGCCGACATATGCAAAAGCCTTGCAAAGCTGTTTGCCTTAAACGGAATAAAGTGAAATATATCCCTCGCCAGCATCATCCCGCTTAGCATGATTCCAAACATGGACAGGGTAAGCAGAATATTAGTTGCAGTCCTGAACACCCTTGCCGGAGAATACTTTCCCTTAAATATGGATCTGTACCACGTCCAGTTCAGAACGTGATGGACAACAAAAAGGACGGAGAGAATGATTCCAAGCCATTTGTGTATTCCTTCTTCAAACATATGGTAGCCCATCTGGAGTAAAAGCAATATAGTCATTACTATATCCAGTCCCATTTTTATCTTTGCCCGCATTTTCATATTCTCACCGCCTTTTAATAAGAGTAACACTATACCAGATTCAGGCAGCCTTAATACCCAAGACCGGAAAGCCACTCATTTACTTCATCCTGTACGTCAAACACATCATCCTCAAATACATCATAGGACTCAAGAACCTCGCAGTTTTCCGGCAGGGCAGCCGTCAAATCCCGAATCGTTCCCGAAAGGCCGCCGGTTCCATGGGTAACAAAGGGAATGATTGTTTTACCGGACAGATCGTGTGCCTCCACAAAACTGTGAATTGCAACAGGAATCGTGTACCACCAGTTGGGGAAACCCAAGAAAATCACATCATAATCACTTATGTTTTCCACGGTTTCCACCAGCTCCGGCCGTGCGCCTGCGTCACGCTGATTCCGTCCCTGATTCAGTGTTTCATCATAATCATAAGAATACGGCTCCGTCACAATAATCTTGAAAACATCCGCCTGCGTCCGTTCCTCAATATACTGTGCAATCACGCCCACATCTCCCGGCGCAACAACGCTTGCGTGTCCTAATACATCTGCGTCAATATCATCGAGATCAAAATCCTCCGCATTATCAGCCCAACTGAAATAGGCACTCAATATGTGACTGTCTGACGTATTTTCTTCCCCAATGTCGGGAGTCTGCTCCGCTTCTGATATAATGTTTTCTTCCGTTTCATCTTCCGAACCTGCACCTTCTTCTGATTCAGAAGCCGGAACATTGACAACCGGAGTACGGTTTTCTTCTGATTCGTTTCTATCTGTGCGGCTATTATCCGTCCTGTTTCCACAGCCGAAAAGGGCAAAGATAAGACATCCGGCAAGAAACAGCGACATACATTTCTTTAATCTTTTCATCTGATTTTCTCCTTTCTTAATTTTGCCTGTTTTACAGGGCATATAGGCATACCTTTGTGGTATTTCATTTTCAATTTACGGCTCAATCAAAATCAGCTCAATACCTTCTTCCTTTCCCAAATTCCGGCTATATAATCTTTCCTCTGCGTTATTCCAATGTTCGTGAACGCCCAGATTCGTAACCGGCTCACCATTCCCATTCTGATATACGATGCCGGAAGGAGCGTCTGCCACAAGTCCCGCCTCATGAAGATAATTCTCCACTGCCGGATTATGCGCCATCGTTCCATTGCGTTCTGTTATCGCTGGCTCGTTTGCCAGAAAATCCGCACCCACAGAATCAATCGCCACAGGGTCCTGGGAAACGAAAACACTGGACGTATAATCTCCACCAAACGGAGCCTGCTGCCAACGGGAATTTTCACCTGTGATAGAAGCCCCCTCTGAGGGTGCGCAAATGATCGCATCCAGCATATAAAGCATAGTCCTGCCGCCTAAATATTCATTTGCCATAAAATCAACCAGAGGACTGTATTCATCCATCTCGGCCCCGGCAAGGAAGCCGTGCAGGTTTGCCCCCACCGGCGGCCTCATACGGTTGCTGTTGATATACGAACCGTAGTGGTTCTTTCCACACAAGGTCATCCCGTAGCTGTGTCCTTTCAGATTGGCAAGGTTTATCATATAGGCCGCCTCGGTGACACAGGCAGGCAGATAATTGGTATCTCCGCCCACTTCATACGACCAGTTGATCGGTGCGGATTCGTCAGCTACACCGTTTATCCTCCCTACAAAATGAATCCCCGAAAGACTTCCCTCCGTACACATTTCCACCATATAATCCGGGAAAATGCGGGACACGTCATATACCGTAATATCCTCCGGCGGTATTCCGGCTTCTTCTACCAACGATACCAACAGGGCTTTCATCAGAACCGGATTCGTATAGCTCATTTCCGTTTCCCCGGACGCATCATCACTGTTCAGGCCAGAGCCGTTGATATTTGCTTTAATGGCGATCTTTTCCCCCGTCTGATACCCGTTCTCCCCTCGATTGTGGGAAATATTATGTGCGGTAAACAATGCCTGCCAGCTTTCCGCCGCAGTATCTTTTCCGCCAAGAGCCGCAATGCTTTCGTTCACCATACTCTGTATGACCGTTTCATCAAAATGCTCTACCTCCCACCACCAGCCGTTTCCGTCCCACTCCACGGAATCGGGATTATACGCCCATACCACTCTGCCCGGCATTGCCCCGACACCGGTTCCGTAAGGCTCATGCTGCGGAAAGAGCGAATCATATGCTATATCTGAACCACTGGAAACCGTGGTTTTAGAAGAAGGCTCCTGTTCGGATTCCACTGTTTCCTCCCGTGATTCCTCTTTCTGTTCCGGTGCTGCCTGCTGGCATCCGCAAACCGTCAAGGCAAGCATAGCAGCCAATGTCAGTGCTGTTATCTTTTTCATAGGACATCCTCCTTTTCGTTTCATTTTTGTGTACATGCCGTCTCCGGCACAAACGACCACGAAAGCATCACTTTCATACTTTGTTACCGGACAAACATATTTACCACCAGCCCGGTTATATAAGAAAACGCCATAACAAATCCTAAATATAGCAGAAATCTTCTTGTACCGAGAACAATTTTTACTGCCCCCAGATTCGTTATCTTCGTGGCAGGCCCGGTGATCATAAAAGCCGCTGCGCTCCCCATGCTCATGCCATTTGACAGCCATTGTATCAGGAGTGGGATGGTTCCGCCGCCGCAGGCATAAAGCGGTACGCCGATGGTAGCTGCCAAGAGAACGCCAAAACCCTCATTTTCACCGAAAAGCCCGCTGATCCATTCAGCCGGAACATACCGCTGAAATAGTACGGATAATACAATTCCAAAAAGAAAATACAGTCCGGTTGCTTTGATATTGCGCCAAAGGTTCTTCAAAAACCGGATCAGGAGATTGGGATCGGTGTCTTTATTCTTCGGTTCCTCAAAACCGGAAAAGTCAAAAAAGCCCTTTCCCTTATAAAACTGCCTGAGAAGAAGCCCTGCCAGCACACCGCACAAAAAACAGGATAAAATACGGACGGTAAGAGCCGCTGCTCCAAGTGCTGTGCTGTAAATAATAAGCTGCGGATTGAGAAGGATGGAGCTCATCATAAATGCCGCCAGCCAGTCATCCCTGATCCCGCTTTTAGAAAAAGAAGCGGCAATGGGAATCGTACCATACATACACAGCGGGGAAGCAATGCCTAACATACTTGCCGCAACAATCCCTAAAACGCCAAGCCTTCTTTCTCCTAATGCCCGGAATGTGCTGTGAATCCGTTCTTTTAAGAATACAGAAACCGCCGAGCCAAGCACCATGCCTAAAACCCAATAGGGAAAAATCTGCTCAAGCTGCAATTCAAAATAATACCAGAGATATACAAATTCTCTGTGAAGCGTTTCTGCCATCCTTCACCACCTCCCGGCCCTACATTTTTTCTTCCGCAGGCTTTCTTAATTTTTTTACGATTTCAATCTCCCTCAGCCAATCGCTGACATCTTCCGCCACATTTCCTGACAAGCTGCCGGACACTTCATATCCCTCTAAAATTTCGGAATCCGGGCAAAGCCCCTCCAATGTGCCAAGACTGCTCCCAAACCTACTGCCGCCATGGGTACAGAACGGCACAACCGTTTTTCCGTCCAAATCGTACTGTTCCAGAAAAGTGCGGACGACATAGGGAATATCGCCACCCCATATAGGAAAGCCGACAAAGATAATATCATAGGAATCCATGTCCTCCACCGTCCCGGCAACCTCCGGTCTGGCATCCTCCTCCCGCTCCCTGCGGAACCGTTCCACCGTTTCGTCATAATCATCAGGATAAGGTTCTTCAGGAATAATCTCAAACAAAGTTCCACCCGTCTGCTTCTCAATTTCCTGTGCCACTTTCTCCGTATTGCCGCTGCGCGAAAAATAGGATACCAGAATCCTCTGACCGCCCGATACATCCACCTCTCCTGCATTAAGAGAATCCGCTATAATTTGTCCATCCTCGTCTCTGGCATACTGTTTCAAAAACTCCCATGCGACTTCTGCTTCATACCGGTTCGGTGTGTGGTCTGCACCTTCAATCAGAACAAGCTGTGCAAAAGCAGCAGAATAACCATCTTTATAATAATCATTAAGCTGCCATTCCCGCCCATCCGGTCCCACTGTGCTTGTTTTATCCGGCGCATATCCCCAATAGGGAACCGCCGTATAATCCGGTTCTACGTTTTCTTCTATCATTTCATTCATAAGAAACAACGCCCTAAGCGCCTGCTGTTCATCCTGCATAACCGCCATTGCCCCGGAATCTGTCTGGTAAGTATACTCCGCTGTTCCCTGAATCAGTTGAAAAGGCATATCATACGCCGCATACACACCATCCTTGTCTGGCATATCCACCATCCAGCCAAATGCCGCAATCCCGGCAAAAAGCTGTGGATAATCCCGGCAGAGTGCCACGGACAGCGCCCCGCCGTTTGAGAAACCAGTGGAATACATGCGGCTCTTATCGACAGGGTAATTTTGGATGGCGTATTCCACTACCGAAGCAATGGTATCTGTTTCACTGTAAGTAGAAGCATTATTATAATTCGGCGCAAGAACGATAAAACCTTCTTCCTGCGCCTTTTTCACCCATCCCATATCCTCCGCATCCTTGCGGGTATCATGGCCGGTTCCACACATAGCCAGTACCAGAGGAACCTTCTGCTCCGGGTGGTTCAAAACTTCATCTGCCGCATAGATAAAACCTGTTTCTCCCTCCCCTGTGGTATAGGGGATTTCATTGATATTTCCAAAGTCCTGTTCTTCCTGTAACATTCCGATAGTCCGCAGCCATTCGATCACTTCATTTTCTGCGTTTTCCAGCTTATCTCCGTCAATGGCAAATCCCTCCAATACCTCCAAAGCGTCCGGCACGGTTTCCGCAATATGCTGATAACTGCTGCCTGCGCCATACCCATGATGGGTACAGAACGGCACAATCCTTTTTCCCGTCAGATCATATTCCTCAAGAAAAGAGAAAATTGCCTGCGGAGCATCCATTGCCCAGATGGGATAACCGATAAAAACCGTATCATATGCAGATAGATCCAGATTGCTTTCTTTCAACTCCGGCAAAAATCCAGTATCCATTTCCTCCACATTCTGATCCCGCAGCACATCAAAATCCACCGAATAAGGTTCAGCCGTCTGGATTAAATGGATGTCACCGCCTGCATTTTCCTGTATGAAGCGGGCAATGTATTCTGTAATGCCATACTCATTATCCCCACTTATGACAATGCTTGCATAACTGTCGGCATCCACATCATCGGGAAATTCCGTGTTTCCCCATCGGGAAAAATAAACAATGAGATTTTTAGATTCTGTTATCTGCGGCTCGTCCGGTTCCTGCGATTCTGTACTTGCCTCTGTGCTTTCCGGAACATCCGTTGTTTCCGGCTCTGGCTTTTCCCTGCCGCAACCCGCAAGCAGGAGAAGCAATGCTGCAAGCACGCAAAATAAACGACTTTTTTTCATATTGCTTTATCCCTCCTGCTCCACCACTTCTATCAGAACATCACTTCCATCGTCTATCCCTTCCAGATATTCCAGACCGGATTCAATCGTCCCAAGGGGCGTTAAATCTCTGGAATACCCAAAATCCTCACAGAAAAAAGTGAGGTGGCTCCACGGATCGTAATAAGCAAAATCTCCTGTGAAAACATCGCACTGTGAAGGAGAACTGCCGGGATCTAAGTCCAGAATAGCATCCCTCTGAAATCCTCTGTAATCTTCAAATGGCAGGGATACGGGAAGTTTTGAAACCAAATCCGCCGTAGCGTCATTGTCAATCAGACGGACAATGATTTCCTTGTCCTCTCCCCATGACAGACGGATACAGGTATCCCCATATACCGGCTCCGGGAAAGTGCGTTCCTTTTCCGGCTCTGCCGTATCTGATTCCTCCGAGGATTGCAGAGCGGTTTCTTCGGATTCTGATTTTTGTTCTTCTGATTCCTCCGTGGGAGCCTGTGCCAGAGAATCCTTTACCTCTGTCTGTTCTGCGTTACCGCAGGCTGTCAAACCGCCAAGAGACATCAATGCTGCCAGGCACATAACCATCATTTTTTTCATACTTTCGTTCCTTTCTGTTCATTTTTTACCGCCTGATTACTTGAAACGGAACAGATGCGTATGCTTCCGTCAATGAAAACTGCTTTTCAATCCCTTCGGTAATATACACACTGCCGTCTGTATCCACCAGAACCATTTCAAAGTCCCCATGTTCCTGCCAATAGCAAATGGCCTTCTCCGTTCCCATAACGAATAATGCCGTGGAAAGAGCATCACATATTTTCCCCTCTTTACCCGTAACCGTAACGGATGCAAGACCATTTTCAGCGGGCTTCCCTGTGGCCGGATCAATGATGTGGTGATATACATTTCCGGCTTCATCCGTAAAATTGTTCTGATAGCCGCCGGAAGTAATGACCGCACAATCAGAAACTTCTAATATCCCAAAGCTGTTCTGTCTAAAGGGATCACGCAGCCCCACCCGCCAAAGAGAGCCGTCTGGCTTTGTTCCTATCACCTGAATATTTCCTCCAAGACTTAACATGGCAGAGGAAATTCCCTGTTCTTTCATCTGCTGTATCACAAGGTCGCCAATATATCCTTTTGCAACGGCGCCCATGTCAAGCTGAACGCCCTCCGACATTTCTATTTCATTTTCGTTTAATACCACCTTTTCATAGCCGACATATTTAAGGCACTGATCGATTTCCTCCGCAGACGGCACGTTATGTTCTTTAGTTGTAAATCCCCATTCACAGAGAACCGGGTAAATGGTAGGCTCCAAAGCCCCGTCTGTCTGCTCCGCCATATCCAGAGCATAGGAAATCAGGTCTGCCGTTTCGGTACTTACTGTCATACTGTTTTCCTGGTGATGATTCAATTTGTAAATCTCACTTTGTTCCTCTGTTACAGACCATAAATCTTCCAGTTCTCTGATTTGTCCCTCTGCGCCGGATAATGCCGTCTTTGCTCCATCTCCATAAGCTACCAGGGAAATATAGGTGTTCATGGCAAAAAACTGTTTTTCTGCCATCGTTTCATTTTCTTTCATTTCTGTCTGCCCGCAAGCCATGAGAGCCAAAATCATACAGAGAATACACGGCAGCAAAATCACTCTCTTTCTCATCCTTCACCAACCTTTTCCGGCTCATTATAATATCTGCTCCTATCTTACCATTCCCATTTTACAAGCCTCCGGCTTGACATGGAAGTTCCCAAATGATAAAATCGTTTTAACCAATAGTTAAAGCAAAGAGAGAGGCTACGATGTATAATCAATCCTTGAATACCTTTATTGAGGTTGCAGACTGCGGAAGTTTCCTGAAGGCTTCCGAAAAACTTTATATATCTGCAACCGCTGTTATGAAACAGATAAACCTGTTGGAACAACATATAGGACTCTCCCTGATGACACGCACCAATCAGGGCATACACCTGACCGCTGCCGGAGAATCTCTTTATAAAGATGCCAAAGTCATGATCCAATATTCCAGAGAAGCCATAGACCGGGCTCATAAAGCGCAGAACATCGGACATGCCATTGTCCGGGTAGGTACTTCCGCCCTGTATCCCTGTAAAATTCTGATGGATTTATGGAACGCTGTCAGTGACAAATATCCGCATTTCAAGCTGAAAGTGGTTCCCTCCACCGATACCAGCACAGGAGCCGCTTTTACAGACGTAGGGAAAAAATACGATCTAATCGTAGGCCCCCATAATTCTGTGAATGTGGCCAAAACTGCCAGCTTTCTGGAATTAGGACAATACCGCTTCTGCCTTGCCATGCCCAAAACTCATCCTCTCTCCGGCAAAACCAGCATTTCTTATGAGGATCTGCATGGAGAACGCCTTCTTATGCAGATTCGTGGAAACAGCCCTGTCAACGATAAGGTGCGCAGGGATATAGAAAAAGAACATCCCGAAGTTACCATCGTGGATGTTCCCCGCCATTATGATCTGGACGTATTCAACCAGTGCGCAGAAGAAGGATGTATCCTGCTCAGTCTAAACGCCTGGCGTGATGTACATCCCTCTCTGGTTTCCATTCCTTTCCAGGTAGATTATATGGTTCCTTATGGCATTCTTTTTTCCTCCGAACCTGCTCCTGAAACCATGCAGTTTCTGGATATTATCCGTTCTCTGGTTTCTGACAGGCAGAATATGTCTGCCAGATAATTCCGGTGCCAGCGGCCTCTATTCCACCGCTTTATTCACACAGGCAACCGCATTCAGACTTCTGGGATAGCCGATATAGGGCAGGCACTGTGATATTACCTTAACCAAAAAGTCTTTATCATTTCCCAGGTTTATATTGCCCTTCGCATGGGCGGTTAATTGCGGTTCACACCCGCCCTGCGCAGCTAAAAAGCAGAATGTGATCATCTCCCTTTGCGCAAGGTCAAGCCCTGTCCGGGTATAATAGTCTCCAAAACAGTTTTCGGAAAGCCAGCGATTGATATGGCCGTTTTTCCACACCTCTTTCATATGCTCTCCAAAAATATCAACCTGTGCTTTCACCCCTTTTTCCAGCCGGTCTTTCAGAGTGGTAGTAGCCTGTCCGGGAAGCGGAAGCACAATACCTCTCTTTTCCATAACCTCGTTGGCCGCCATTAAAAATGGCAGCACGCGTCCCATTCCCAGATAATCCACCGCCTGATAAACGATTTCCTTTACGGAAACCGCATTCACCCCTGCGTCCAATGCTTTCGGAAGCATAACCTTAAATTCATCGACTCCCTGAACACCGATCAAAGCCGCCAGAATCGCCATAAATCTTGTTTCATCCGGCAGCTGTTGCCCGGATTCATTCGTTACTTCCTCAAACGCAAAATATTCAAATCGTTCCATAAATTCCGGATCTGTTTCATATAAATTCATTTTCCATCCTCCTCACATACTTTCTGAAGTTCATACCGGAGATAATCCAATCGACTTATCTGATGTTCTAACGAATGGATCTCATCCAATATTTTACCACGCTTCTTATTCAACATCTGGATTCTCTCCCTTGCAGTCCTTTTTCCGGGAGCCATTTTCATATATCTCTGCACTTCTCCCTCATCAAATCCTATTCCATGCAAGGTTATAATAAAACCAAGCTGCTCCAGGTCATGGTCATCACATTGCCACTCTCCGGCTCTGCTCTTTTTTTCATCGCATAACTGCTCATATTCCCGAAAAACAGGAAGGGGAATGAGAAACTGTTTACTCGCTTCCGCAATCGTCATTGTAATCCCCCCAATCTGACTTCTATGCCAGTTCAACCGTAAAGCGCACGGAATTGGGGAGTTCTTTCACCAGATGAAGGTTTTCCTCATCTATATGCGCGATGATCATCATTCCCCTGTAACTTGAGGACGTTTCCTCTCCGTCAAACAGAACCGCAAACCATCCCCCTGCAAGGCTGATATCGCCATTTTTCCATCCGGACTGTGTTTGGGCCGGATCAAAAACCCCGCTGGCCGCCGTACAGCAGTAATCAACTGCTGATCTGTGTCCGGATACCGTAAAGGGCAGACGCTTCTTAAAATCCAAAGCTGCCACAGTATCATTCAATGTGGCCGGAATCACGGTATTGTTTGCTTTTAATACAATGGGTGTTGACATTTTCATTTCCTCCTGTGTCATATTCTATTTTACTTGTTACTGTTAAGAAGTTTGTTCACTGCCACTGCAAGAGCTTGAATGGAAGCGGAAATAATATCCTCATGGATACCTGTACCCCAAAACATCCGTCCATCAGCCTGCAGGCCCATATATGCCGCAGCCTTTGAAGAAGAACCTGTGGAAAGCGCATGCTCCTCATATACCGACACGGTATACGTTATATGGAAATAATCTTTCAAAACATTGCTGACCGCATTTAAACGTCCGTTTCCTTTTGCCTGCACTAAATTCGTTTTTCCATTCTGTACGATTGCAGCAACCGCAACAATCGCATCTTCCTGTCGGAAATGACACTCACTGATCTCAAAACACGGTTTCAAATCCACATATTTTTCCCTGAAAATCTGATATACCCAATCCGGAGAAATCTCTTTGTGTGATTCATCAGATACCTGTTTTACCACATATCCGACCTCCTCCTTCATCTTTTCGGGAAGCGTTATAGAAAAGTTTTCTTTCAGGATATAGGCAACCCCGCCTTTTCCGGACTGGCTGTTAATCCGTATCACATCAGAATCATAATGCCGTCCAACATCTTCCGGATCGATGGGAAGATAGGGAACTGTCCACAGATCCGTATTATTTTCTTTTCGATAATTCATTCCTTTGGCAATCGCATCCTGATGGGAACCGGAAAATGCGGAAAACACAAGATCACCCGCATAAGGATGTCTGTCATGGACTTTCATCGCTGTCAGGCATTCATAGGTTTCCCGTATCCTGACCATATCAGAAAAATCCAGCCCCGGCTCTATCCCATAAGAAAACAGGTTCATGGCAAGAGTGACCAGATCCACATTTCCCGTCCGTTCCCCGTTTCCAAACAGCGTTCCCTCTACCCGGTCGGCTCCGGCAAGAACTCCCAGTTCCGCATCACATACACCGCCTCCACGGTCATTATGAGGATGGATACTCAATATTACATGCTCACGGTCTTTCAGGTTTCGGCTGATATATTCAATCTGGGAAGCAAAAACATGGGGCATTGCTGTCTCCACCGTTTCCGGTATATTGATGATTACCTTTCTCTGCTCAGAAGGTTCCCATATCGCTGATACCTCATTGCAGATATCCAGGGCATAATCTACTTCCGTTCCATGGAAGCTTTCCGGACTATATTCAAACAGGAAATTTCCCTCCGTTTCATCTGCCAGCCTTTTCAATAATACCGTACCGTCCAGCGCCAGTTTTTTTATCTGCTCTTTATTTTTGCAAAAGACCTGTTCTCTCTGAGCCACGGATGTTGAATTATATAAATGGACAACTGCCCTCGGCGCTCCTTTTACAGCTTCAAAGGTCTTTCGGATAATATGTTCCCTTGCCTGAGTCAGAACCTGTATGGTCACATCCTCCGGAATCATGCCTTCCTCAATCAGTGTGCGGATAAAACGGAACTCCGTTTCGGACGCCGCCGGAAATCCCACCTCGATCTCTTTAAATCCTATATCGACCAGCATCCGAAAAAATTCCAGCTTTTCATCCAGACCCATAGGTTCGATCAGCGCCTGATTGCCGTCACGCAAGTCCACGGAACACCATGCAGGAGGTTTATCAATATAGTCTTTTTTTGCCCAGTCATAACTGATCTGAGGCGGCATAAAATATTGCCGCATATATTTGTGTACGTTCATGAGCCACACTCTCCTTATGCAATATCCATGTGTTGATTTACATAACCGATTATGACCCGCCATCGGCATAAAATCAATTGCCAGTTTTCTAGGCAGGTTGATTAAGCCACACATCCAAAAAACTGGATATAAAAAGAACCACTGCGCATTCATTTCTGTTTGTACAGTGGCTCTTTTTATTTAATTCTTTGTATTCTCTTCTTTTGCTCGCTATCAGCGTCTCTTGGCTCCCCTACAGTTTTTTAATTTTTATATATTTATCCCCTCATATAATAATATTCATGGCTCAAATTACATTCCCAGCTTCTCATAATAAGGAGCCGGAACCATTTCCATCTCTTCCACCGATCCCATGCTGTCCACGATCTGAAAATACTGCTCTTTCGTCAGCGGCGGCTGGTTTTCCTGCAGAATCTTCTTCGCCTGCTCTGCATTATTCTTCAGTAATCGATAAGCAAGCAGTGCGAACGCCTTTGCTGGTGCCACATAGTATTCTTTTTTGTCCGCAACATTAAATTTAAGCGAATGGCCCGCCTCGCCGTTGTGGCCGCCTGTGTAGAATTGGATAACAGGCATAATTTGCGATAAATCACCATAATCCGTACAACCAGTTGTCTCATGATTGATGACAGGATGTTTATGCTCTGGATCTATCACATTAAATACGTCTGCCACAATGCTTGCATCCTTAATCGGCAAAACAGGCATATAACCTGCTTCCGTTTCAATTTTCATACCTGTCCCCATAGCAACCGATGCACCCCTTACTGCCCGGTCAATCCGATAACCCAAATCCTGCAGAGCTTCCATATTCATGCCCCGGAAATTAACCGTCATCTTCGCCTCGTCCACCACAACATTCACAGCAGGAGCAGAACTTTGAAGAGCGCAGTGTACCAAATGCTTATTATAACTGAAAAATCGGGGCAATCCCTCCCTCTGGGCATTGATCGCCGTCACTGCCAGAACAGCCGCGCCTTGCGCATCCACTCCGTTATGTGCCGTACCAATATGCGAAGCCCGCCCGGTAAATGTTACATGCTTATCCATGAATCCCCAGCTTGGTCCATTTCCAATCCCGTACTCCCTGCCGTCTCCCATAACATGATGTCCCACTGCAAGGTCAATATCATCCATTGCGCCAAGATGCATAAATTCAACTTTACCGCCAAAATATTTCAGCTTTCCGCTTTCAGAATACTCTTTCTTCCGTTCGGCTGTCATGGCCGCCTGTTCTTCGGAAGGCATTCCAATAAACGTAACATTGCCACCCAGAGCCTCCCGAATTTCTGGATCTGAAAGTGCGATTGCCGCTCCCATAACACCTGTAATCTGAGCATCATGACCGCAGGCATGCACCGCACCGGTATCAGGATTTGCATCAGGATGATTGGCAATCGGAAGAGCATCCATCTCTCCAATTAACGCAATATTTACCTCATCTTCTTTCCTTTCTTTTAAGTAAGCTTTTGACCCGGTAATCGCAATCCCTGTTTCTATGGAAAGCCCCAGTGCTTTCATCTGCTCCACAAATTTTTCACTGGTGCGATACTCCATAAATCCCAGCTCCGCATGATGCCAAATGTCATCACCGAACGCAATAATTTTATCTGCGTTTTCATCAATAATTCTCAATATTTTCTCTTCAATATGATCCATTTTTATCCTCCTTAATACATTGGATAAAGCGTCATGGTACATGTAACACTGACAGCAAACATAATAACAACCATGAACCATCCCATTTTAACAGAATCCTTAATCGTATACCCGCCTGCATCGAACATCATAACGGTAACAGGATCTCCGACAGGCGTCATAAATGAAGTCAATGTGCCTGAAATACTCAAAAACACAGGACCAAAAGGGTTACATCCGATAGCGCTGCAGGTCATCAAACAGATTGGAACAAATATCTGGTTCACCGCCATATTTGACATAACCTGTGTCAATACAAAGCATATCAGGAAAAAAGCCGCTCCAAAAACATAACCGTTGGGATGTACCCCAAATATGCCGAGCATAAACTTTCCTATCAGTTCCGCAGCGCCGCTCTGTTGCAAGGCTGACGCAATATTCGCTCCCGCCCCAATCAGACAGATCACGCTGATTCCCATGTTTGCGTATATTTCCTTTCCCTGCAGCACTTTAGCCGCCAGAATAACCATCGCTGCCGTAATAGAAAACTGCCAGCCAACTAAACCCAGCCGTCCGCTGAATGCGATCCCCAGTATCATTCCCAGAAATGTGGCCACCGTAATCCACTCCTGCGCCGTTGAAAGCCCCTTTCGATTCTCACCATCGTCCTTTTCCTTCTCTTCCATTAACCCGAAACCATCAATCCGCTCCGGCGCAAACTTTGGTGCCAAGAAGATCGCATAGAGCACCACTGTTATGGAAATAGGAGTACGCACAGCCATATAATCAAATACGCTGTAATTGGCATACTGCTCCATTCCGAATTGAATAAAATACTGGCGATAGAACTCCGCCATGGAAACCGATGCGGTTGAGGGAAGGAAACCGGAACCGGCAATACAGGTAATCGCAATCGGAAATGCCAACTTAGAAGGACTGATTTGCATTTCCTTACAGCTTGCCAATGCCAAAGGCCATATCACTCCGAATGCAGCAACCGAATTTCCAATCAGTTCATTCGTCAAGAGTGCCAAAATCACATAGCACGCTGTTATTCTTCTTGGCTCCCCTTTACTGATCACCGACATAAAACGGGCAATTTTCGTCACCGTCTGCGTCTTTCCAAAGGCCCCTGCCATCAAAAATGTACCGCACATCAGCATAATGCTGGGCGTGGCGAAGTTAGCCAGCGCCACGTTCGGCTCCAGGCACCCTGTCCAGATCATCAGCAACATACCCATCATAGCTGTCTGGGCAAGCGAAATCTTCTGAATCAGGAAACCTATAATCACCAGTGCAAAAATCATCAGACACAGAACTGCTTGATGCTCCATAACCAGTTTCCCCCGAAATTCTCATTTCCTGTCTACGCATAGAGTGGGAATATAGTCATTACAGCGGTCACAGCCACGGCTCCCACAAGAATAATCAGAGGCAGACCAACCTTCACCGTGTCTTTAATACTGTATTGTCCGGCATCAAACATCATAGATGCTGTTGGATTGGCAAATGGGGTTAGTGTCGCCATCAGCGCACCAGATACGCCGAGGAATACAGGACCAAAAGGATTTCCGCCCAGAGCCTGGCAGGTCATCAATGCAATCGGGCAGAAAATCTGATTCGTGGGGGCATTGGTCAAAAATTGCGCCACAATGGCAGATATTGCAAAAAATGCCGCTCCTACCAGGTATCCGCTTGGATGCTCTCCCAGCATCGCCATCATTACATCACCGATCACCTCTGCCGCTCCGCTGGCCTGAAGGCCATTAGCCAGAGTAACGCCGCCTGCTGTCAGGAGCAGTATGCTAAGCCCCATATTCTTAAACACGTCGTTTCCACGGAAGATACCACAGGCAACAATAATCGCCGCACAAACCATGGCAACAAGCCAGGAAGGAAGGCCAATCCTGCTACTAAACGCAATTCCGAAAATCATCAATACAAAAGTAATAACCGCCGCTTTCTCATGGAATGAAGATAACTGTTCTTTCCGTTCAGAGGTATCAGCAATAACTGCGGACCCAATATCTACCCGCTCCGGCATCAGTTTCGGCGCAATAAACACACAATAGAGCAGGACAACAACAGCCGGAAAAATTCGAACTATGCAGTAATCTAAAATTGCGTAATCCGCAAACTGCTCCATATCAAAAGCCACAAAAAATCCTCTGAAGTATTCCGCCATGGAGATAGCGCCTGCTGTCGGCAAGATACCACCTGCCGAAATACAAACAATACCCAAAGGAAATGCCAGCTTAGATGGACTAATCTTCAATTCCTTGGCGCAGGCCAATGCCAACGGCCAGACAATCGCAAAGGTAGCTGATGATGAGCCGATAAATTCATTAACAGCCATCGCCAAGATCGCATATCCTAAGAGGACTTTCAGCAGAGAACCCCTGCTTATCTTTGCAATGGCCTTGGAAATCTTCTGAACGGTCTGTGTTTTTCCAAACGCATTTGCCACCACAAACATAGAGGCAACCAGCACTGTGGTTGTTGTGGCAATATTGTCAAGTAAAGTTGCCGGTTCAATACAGCCTGTAAGAACCATCAAAATCGCGCCAACCATGGCAGTTAGTGCCAGGGGCCATTTTCTGAGTGCGAACATGATGATCACACCCGCATAAATAGTAAGACAAATAATCGCTTGTGTATTCATTCTTTTCTCTCCATATTATTTTAAATCCTGTCTACAGCAGAAAAATATCCCATTAAAAATCTGTTATAACTGTTTTACCGACTTCCACAGAACCATAGTGGAAAGAGGACTGCACTTCTTTTTCGTTTTCTACAAATACCAGAATAACCGTATCCGAATAACCAGCCTCTGCTATGTCCGCTTTACTGAAACTGACCAGTTTTTGTCCGGCAGATACCTTCTGTCCGGTTTTCACAAAAACCCGAAATCCTCTTCCATTCATAGATACGGTATCCAGACCAATGTGGATCAGGAGCTGCAGGCCATTGTTTACTTGTAATCCTATGGCATGCTTGGTCTCCGCTATTACCGTAATCTCTCCGTCACAAGGCGCCACCACCGTTTCATCCGAAGGACGGATCGCCATCCCATCCCCCAGCATTTTTTCAGAAAACATGCCATCTTTCACATCCGCAATATCAATGGCCTCTCCAGACACATATGCTTTCAGCTGTGTTACCGGCGTGCTCTCGCCATCTCCTTTTTTCTTTAAAAAGTCAAACATCTTTAAACACCTCTCCTATCTCTAATGATGAACTGTATCTTATCTTTCCTTCCAGTGCCTTTCCTTTATCCAGTTTATACTTCAGATTACGGTCATACTCTTTCTTAAAATAACAGGAAAACATAATATTTAAAATATAATGGATGGATGTTTCCGTGGCAAAAGTTGAGATTTTACTGTATAACCGTTCTCTTGATGAAATATGCAGCGCATAGTCTGCGTTTTGATACAGAATACTGTCCCCTGTGCCTGTAATCGCTATGATCGGAACCTCATTCTTCTTTAAAGAAGAAAGAATGTTCAGCGGTTCTTTATCTACTGTATTACCGGAATAAGAAATAATTATGGCACAGTCTCTGGCCGACATTGAGCTTACCAGAAGCCTCACATCTCCAAATCCTGGTGTTTCTACGATTTTGCCAATACTCAGCATTTTTCGTATAAACATCTGCGCAAGCAACTGGTTGGGATTGATCCCGAATATGGCTATCCTTTCTGCCTTTATCAGCATATCCACGATGTCATCAATGGGAGCCTGTTCCAACAGGTCAGCCGTATCCAGTATGCTTTCCACCTCTAAAGAGCAGATTTTATTGATTATATCTCCTGTACTGTCCTCTTTATCAAAGGGAAAATTGGGATCGATATCTGTATAATGCGATTCCTGGTGTTTCTGTTCTTCCACAAAAGCACGGGAAAATTCCTTCCATCCGGCAAATCCCAATGTCTTTGCGAAACGAACCAGGGACGCTTTAGAAGTAAATGTCCGATCTGCGATCTCCTGTACCGAATACTCTGATATATGTGTTGATTCCTTTAATACAAATTCTCCAATCACATGTCTGGAACCGCTTCGGTAATCCATGGAGATTGCTTCTACCTGATGGAGCAGGTTCATCTTTTCGCCCTCCTTGTCCCTGGTTTTTATTCTGGTTAATCCAGCTGCTCTCCGTTGGATGCAATCACTTTTTTATACCAGTAAAAACTGTCCTTGGGTCTGCGGCTCAAATCACCATTTCCATCGTTATCCTTATCTACATATACCAGACCATAGCGTTTTTTCATCTCTCCCGTAGACGCGCTGACCAGATCGGTACAACCCCATACCGTATACCCCATCAGATCGACACCATCCTCTACGGCCTGAGCCATCTCCCGGATATGCTCCCGCATATAGTCAATGCGGTAGGCATCATGGATAGAGCCGTCCTCCTCCAGCTGATCCTCTGCTCCAAGCCCGTTTTCCACAATCATCAGTGGAAGCTGATACCGGTCATACATTTCATTCAGATAATATCGCAGACCTTTGGCGTCAATCGTCCATCCCCATGCGCTGCTTTTCAGGTACGGGTTGGCCGGCCCGCGCATCATATTCCCCATAGCAACCGGCACGTTCGGGTCATCGGTTGCCGTTGTACTGGAGTAATAGCTGAATGAAATAAAATCCACGGTTCCGTTTTTCAGAATTTCTGCATCTTCCTGGCTGACATCCAATGTCACGCCCTCTTTTTTCCAAAGCCATTTTGAAAAACTCGGATACACACCCCGCGCCTGTACGTCACAGCAGTAATAGTTTGCCTGACGCATAACCTGCTGGGCTTTCAGCGCATCCTCCGGTTTGCAGGTATACGGGTAAGCCACCCTTCCAAGAATCATCGCTCCCACCTGATTTTCGGGATCGATATAATGTGCAAGCTGTACAGCGCGGGCGCTGGCTACCAGCTGGTGATGCAGTGCCGTATATCTGCGCTGCACATCGTCCCATTCTTCCTCCACGCCGTTTACCGTTCCAACCTTCACGTCCTGTCCCGGAGGAAGGATTCCGGCTCCCATAATATTGCCGAACACTCCCATTACTAACGTATTGATCTCGTTAAATGTAAGCCAGTACTTAACTTTTCCCTTATATTCCGTAAATACGGTTTCACAATAATGGATAAACAACTCGATCAGCCTTCGGTCTGCCCAGCCGCCATATTCTTTTGCCAGATAATACGGCAGCTCATAGTGGCTCAATGTTACCAGCGGCTCAATCCCATAATGCTTGCACTCGTCAAAAACACGATGGTAAAAGTCAAGTCCTTCACGATTGGGTTCCTCTTCGTCCCCTTGGGGGAAGATTCGCGCCCAGTTGATGGACATACGGAAACACCGGAATCCCATCTCTGCGTACAGGGCGATATCCTCCTTATAGCGATGATAGAAATCTACCGCCTCATGGCTCGGATAGAAATATTGCGGGAAGATACCGTCCGTGATATGTCTCGGTTCTGTTCTGGTTCCTCCGGTCATAACATCCGGAACAGACAGCCCTTTGCCGCCTTCCGTTATACCGCCTTCAAACTGATTGGCCGCTGTAGCGCCGCCCCATAAAAAATCTTTGCGAAAAGCCATCCTTATTCTCCTGTCTAAATGTCATTATATGTAGTCAACTGTATTCCCTGCTGTTCCACCCACTTCTTTACCGCAGGATCACACAGCATCTCCACTTCTTTGGTGCGATTTACGGTTAAAGAAGAACACCGGAATACCTCTGCATCCAGATATCCCGGATGGCAGATGAACACATGAATCCGGTCTGCTTTTGCGTCTGCTACCGCATCCTTTAAGCATTGTAACGGATCATATTCCCCCGGCCGCATACTGTACATAGGGCAATTATAGATATCTTTTCCGCCATCCGTTCCAACTGTGGCCTCTCCATCAAAGAAATATTTCACCCCATGTTTCTGCGCTGTGATCTTTATTGCCTGTGTCAGATTATGGTTTCTGACTCCATGGGCGTCAATAAGGGCCGGCTTGCATCCCGTCAGTTCCACAAAACGCTGGTACTGCGCTTCAACCTCCGTGACCATTTCTTCAAGAACTGTAAATTCCTTTCCTTCTTTCCACGCTTCTCGGTATACTCTGCTGCCGTAAAACTTACCGTTTTCATTCAACAGACTTGGAATCTTCTTCGGATCTGCACATGGATGTCCCAGGCAAATATTGGTATGTTGCCACAGACAGGCTTTTGTCCCTTTTAACAGGTTTACCCCATGTGATGCGGCGGGTCTGTTGGGCATCAGACCGGCATTCATCAACAGGCCGGCCTTTACGCATTTTTCAATTCCGTAATTGATCGCTTCTGAATAACCCAGATCATCGCCCCTGAATAAAAATTTCATATGTCTCCTTTCTGAAAGCGCATCTAAAGCAGATGGCTTTAGATGCGCCTGTTGTCGCCATTCACCCGTTGTACTATTGTGTCATAAGCTCAAGCAGTTCCTTTTCCGGATAATTTTTTACTGCACTTTCCCGGTCAAAAACCATGGTTTCTCCATTTTCAACCGTAAAAGCCGGCCATTCCAATCCTTCTTGAGACGGGTTCCCGGTATAAACAAAGTTAATTAACGCCCTAGATGCCTCATCGGAATACTTTTCGGCGGTTTCTTCATCCCCTGCAATCCAGGAGTGTATACTGTCCAGGTTACGGAAGAAGAAAGCGACATCTCCCCCTGTATGCCAGTTTGTCGCCCCGCCGAATAGAGGCAGTGTATAGGCAGCTATGTAGTAATAAGCCTTCCCGCCCATTTCCGTAAAATTCTCCACCGTCTCATCAGACCGAAACCATGTATTGAGATACAATCCATCAAACAAATCATGATCCGGATAAGCGGCCTTAAACGCATCCATCACAGCCTGCGCATTATCTCCATAGCGTTCTTTGTAGCGTGCGATGATATCCTCGTCTGTCAGGTTTGTTCGAATATTGTCATAATACGCCTGTTCATCCTGAATAATGCTTCCGTTCCGGTAAGAACCTGTCACACCCGACATGGAGATATTGGAATTAAACTCGCTGAATACCGTACCAATCATAAGCGGTATATCTGTTGATCCTGAAATATCATTTAACAGATATTCACCATCTGCTACCGGAATACAGTCCTTCGCACAACACTCTACGCCTGCTTCATTACATGCCGCAACCAAATCCTCATAGTCCATTTCAGTAAGCGTTGTCATAATCTCCTCGTTGCTTTTTTCCGACAGTCCCATAGACTGGATCAGCTTTTCTGTATCGGCTTGAGCCTCTTCAGGTGTTCTCGTAAACTGATACTGACCGGTTGACTGCGCTACCGCTTTATGAAACAATCCCTTTGCCGCAGGCATCGCCATCAGCTGGCATACTTTGAATGAACCGCCGGACTGACCCATGATTGTAACATTATTGGGATCTCCGCCGAATGCAGAAATATTATCTCTTACCCACTCTAATGCCATAATCAGATCCGCATGACCTACATTGGCAGAATATTTGTACTCTTCACCATACTGGGAAAAATCCATGTATCCAAGATAGTTGAGGCGATGATTTACACTGACAAATACGATATCTCCATACTCCGCCAGATTTTTCCCATCATATTCCTCCAGCTCCATAGAGGAACCATTCGTATAATTTCCCCCATGAATCCAGACAATCACCGGTTTCGTCTGCTCCGGCTCCATATCCGGTGTCCATACATTCAGGTTCAGAAAATCATCCTCGGACGTATCAATACGGTAATACGCAGGAGCCGATAAATATTCTCCGCTTCCTCCAACCTGCGGGCAGACCGGTCCCACGTAATTTGCGTTCAGAAGTCCTTCCCATGGCTCTGCCTTGACCGGCATCTGCCAGCGTTCTGCATGAGCATAGGGAATTCCCTTAAACATATAAACGCCATCTTCATTTCGTCCAAGTATTTTTCCTGTTTCTATTTCCGCAATGACTCCATATGTTGCCTGGCTGTCCGTTTTTTCTATCTGTTCCTTCCTCTCCGTTGTCATATCAGACTGACTCTTCGTGTCGGGAATAAACCCTTCCACTGCCTCTGGCATAGCAAAAATCCCCGGAACAATGCCATCATGATTACGGTCGCTGTCTGAAAACATCGGATAATCTTTGCCAGGGCCGGAAGAACCCGCATAAGCCTCTGCTAATTTATAATTGCCAGACTTTATGTCATCCAGCAAGTCTATCATTTCCAGAACATATGCCTTCCCCATTTCTCCAACAGTAACACCAGCGGTACTTACCAAGCTGCTCCCTTGTTGCCAACGATGGCCTGCATAAAATACTGGATCGTCCATATCTTCCAGCAATGGCGCTAACTTTCGGACAGAATTATCATATTCAGCCAGATTTCCCTCGTAGAACAGCCATACAGAACCTGATCCAATTGTATCACCGGAAAAGATCACTTCATTTTCATAATCAATAAGTACTATAGAACCTGCAGTATGACCAGGCATGGTAACAACGTTCAACGTTCGCCCGCCTGCTTCAATCTCTTCGCCATCCTTTAGCCCATTTACTGTGTATTTTTCCTTCACAGAATCAGCCAATGTGTCTATATCTTCCTCTCCGATATAGAGCGGTACATCTGCAGAAATTACATCATAACTGTCATTATCCTCGAAAAGACCAGTATGATCACCATCGCTATGAGTGAAGATAACTTTCATTTCACGATCTCCGACCATACCATGGACAATTTCTGCCATATCGGTATCCTTGAAGAAAATATTTCCTCCTTCTCCATCTCCCCCATCGATCAAAGCCGCCGTTTCATCACCAATGACCAGATACATGGATGCTCCGCCATTCATGCTGCCATCCTCCTGCGGGCCATCCGGGTGCTCCGTGGTTCCTTCGTCAATATGATAAATACCCTCCTGAAGTTTTGCTATCCTTAAACCTCCCACTTCAAAATACTGATTCTTCTCTGCATTCACCAAGGCTTCCAGAGAATCTACCGCTGTAGTTGCCTCAATAGAATTACCGTCCACCGTATCTTTGGCCGATACTTCTGCGGAAAGATCGCTATTGCTACATGCTGTCATTCCACACAGAATCATACTGAATACCACAAGCAGTATCAAAGCTCTCCTTTTTAATCTCCTCATTCCACATTCTCCTTTTTCTGCCCGCTCGCATCGTCAGGCATATGTCCATAATCGGTAATTTTACATAAATTACTTTGCTCTTTTTGCCAGCAATGGTTTTTCATTCTCTTCAAATCCGCCCAGAATATAGGTTGCAATTGCTGCTGTTACGGTAGCCAGTACGCAGGCGATAGTTCCATTTACCATATTGGCCGTTCCGCCGTTTATAAATGCGACTACGCCAAGGAATCCGGGAGATGAGAAAGTGTAGCAGCCCACATGGGTAATTCCTGCATATAAACCGCCAATAAAACCTCCGATTGCCATACCGATAAAGGGACGTTTATAACGAATACCGATACCAAACATAGTCGGTTCAGAAACACCGCCAAACATACCGGTAACAAAATACCCTAAAGCAAGTCCCTTTTCTTCTTTTTTGCGCATTCTTAAAAATGCCCCAAGCGCAATGCCATAGCAGGCAAAGTTAGCAATGCAGGCTGCCGGACGACAGCAAAATTCCACTCCCTGCTCCAACATAACTGTGATAGCCAACACACCAATCACATTATGCATTCCAACCAGTACCAGGAATTGGTATACGGCTGTAATAATAGCAACAGCAATAAATCCGCCATGATCTCCAAACCAGAACAGAGCATTTCCAAGTGCCGTGCCAATCCAGGAGCCAACAGGTGCTGCAAAGCAGAATGTGATCGGAACCATAATCACCATAGTCAAAAACGGTGCAAATACCGTGGAAAGCATTTCCGGTACAATTTTTTTAAAGAACTTTTCCACATAATACAGGAAAAATACCGCAATCACTACCGGGAGCACTGTCTGCCCATAACCAGCTACGGGAGCGGGTATCAACCCAAATATATGTATGCTTTCTCTCGCCCCCACCATTGCCACAAAATCCGGTGCAATCAGGCTGGTGCCAATCATCATTCCAAGAACCGGCGAGGCGCCTATCTTTTTGGCGGCCGTGTATCCTAAAAATACCGGCATAAAGTAGAATCCCGCGTCATATATAAAATCGCACATCACATAGAGGTCGCTCTCTGCCGTAATCAGGTTCAGCATCACCGGCCCCAGAATAATACTGATTGTACGGAATAACGCAGCCGTAATAAAAACCGGAATTAAGGGGACAAAGCAGCCTGACAGATAATTCATCATATTGCCGCCGATCTTTTTCAGGGTCAGTTTCTCCTTTTCTCCATCTGGATTCTCCTGGACAGCTTCTGCAACAGCAAACCCTCCGTCCTCACAGACTGCCTTATAAACCTTTGGAACATTCTGCCCAATAATAACCTGATACTGCCCTCCCGAACGCACAACGCCAAGAACTCCGTCCAGCTTTTTGATTTCTTCGTCCTGCGGGATTGTATCATCCTTTAATTTAAACCGCAGCCTTGTCATACAGTGTTGTACCCCAGCTACATTTTCTTTTCCGCCAACAGCCGCCAAAACGTCTGCTGCAATCTTTTGATTCCTATCCATCTCTATTTTCTCCTTTATTTTTTTGCTATTCCCAAGTAAGTGTTCCGGACCACCTTCCTGATAGAATAGGTATAGCTCCATTTAATTGATATCAATACCTTTAGATTGGGCGATTGACTCCATGGCCATGTAATCAAAGGCTGATATTTCCGTTTCTGAAACGGGATTGTAATCCAGCAATTGATATGCCAGTCCATTTTCTTCTGTGCATTTAGGCCACTCGTTAAGCCCTTCTTCATTTGGGTCTCCGTCTGTCAGAAAATTAACCATATAGGATGTACAATTTTCAGCAGTCATATAGTCCCATATTTGCCAGTCGCGCTGTCTGCCATTATCCCGAAGCGAACCATACATATACCACAGGTCTGATGAATGCCAGCTTTCTTCCGACCCCGGTGTCACTCTTGTAAAACAAAAGCCATAAAGGTCAAAATCTTTATTCTGTCTGGTTGCAATCAATGCAAACAGTCGTTCATCTGCCAATGCTCCTTTTACTTTCAAAAGCCGGTTATACCATTCAACATTGGAATCTGTAATTGCTAATGTATTGTCCAGGTCATATTTTGTATAAAGCTCTTCTCCATACTCTTCTTTCAGCATAGCTCGAAGCTCTTCCGCATTTTCTGCGCCATAAGAACCGGCTTCTCCAAATACATAACCATACATAAGATTCAACCCTTCCAGATTTCCCTCTGTCAGATAAAAATCTGTCGGATTAGTTGTAATTGAATACCCATCCATCACAACAGGCCACATAAGAGCAGCTGAATAATCTTCATTATACAATTCTTCTGCAGGAATCCGGCGCAGTTCCTCCAAACTCATACCCGAATCGATTCCAATATCCTCCAAATACTGAATGCAAAAAGCTTCTGCTTCTGCCTGCGTTGAATAAATCTCATCTATCTCCAAAGGATCAAACGAACTCATACAATATACACCACTGATCGCATGTTCTGATAATGGGGACAGCAAACATGCCGTTGCTTTATAAGCCCCTCCGGACTGTCCTCCCACTGTAATCCTTTCCGGATCTCCTCCAAATGCAGCTATATTATCGCGCACCCACCGAACCGCTTTACAGCAATCCATTATCATATAATTGCCGCTTCCGCCATATTCAGACTCATCAGTCAATTGCGGCAGACTCATCATACCAAGCACACCCAAACGATGTCCTACATTTACCACAATTGCTCCTTTATCTGCCAGTGCTTCTCCGTTAAACTCTACTTCATAGCTATAACCGTGATTGTAATATCCGCCATGAAATGATATAAACACTGGCAGCTTTTCATTTGACTGATCCGCCGGTGTATAAATATCCAAATACAAACAATCTTCGCTCATATTCGGAATCCCATCCGGATAGAAATGCCGAAACTCATATCCGCTGTCAGGATCGCACAACCGGTCAATATAAGGCGGCTGAATGGCCGCATCTGCAAATTCATCACAAATTCGAACACCCTCCCAGCTTTCACATTCCTGTGGTTCCCTCCATCGCAGATTATCTACCGGCGGTGCTGCATAAGGCACTCCTTTAAAAACCGTAATCCCGTCATATGTTTCACCCTGAACCTCTCCATATTGCGTTTTAACAATTCCAATATCTGATGCTTTTAGCTCAATAACTGTTTCATTCTCCACATCTGATATCTCATTCTCACCATTGGCTGTTTCATTTCCTGTATTTTCCTCATGCGGTATCGCATTTCCATTGTAACTTCCACATGCCCAAAGACTGGTTGCCGTCAGGATGAAAGCCAATAATATACCCACCATTTTTTTATAATTCATAACAAACTCCCCTTTATAAACATTTCAATAGTTTTGCTGTTTCCCAAGCCTCTCATAAACCACATATGTGGAACAAAGCAGAATCCAGCTTTTATTCAGGACAACTGTTCCGGACCATTTCCTGTTGAAATAAGTATAGTTGAATTTCATCTTCCTTTTCAATCATTCCTGTTCCGCCTTTTTTCATAGAGAAATATTTTTGATACCTCTCTATGGAAAAAAATGAAATGGGTCAGTATGATGCATTTTTCATCGTACATTTCCTCTTGTGAATATCCACATGTTGACTTTTTCCTCTATGGATATTATGATAGATGCGCAGGCTTAAATCAATTGCCAGCTTTCTCAAACTGGTGCCTAAACCACACAAATGGGAAACTGGATATTTTTATATCTCTAAGGAGGGCTATAGGTTGAATTTCAGGGAAGAACATCACATGGATCTGCGCGTTTTTAAAACACGTGAAGCTATCAAAAATACATTTAAGGAAATGATCTGCGAAATGCCCGCAGAAAAGATTACCGTGAAGGGATTGACAGACAGGGCAAAAATCCACAGAAAAACCTTTTATCTGCATTATACAACCATTGAAGCACTTTACCAGGATATGCTGCTGGAAATTTCTGATGGGTACTTTTCAGAAATGGAAAAGCTTACGCCTCCCTTTACACACAAAGACGTGAACCGGATCTTCTTTACCTACTTTTCAGAGCAGGACAAATATGTAGAACGTTTAATCTGTGAACCCAGCTACCGTTTTTTCTGCAATAAACTGTTTACCACCGCTTTACAACATAACAGGGAACGTTATAATCCATATGCTTCTCTCAACCTTCAGGAGCAAAATATTATCAATACTTTTTTAACGATCAGTTCTCTTGAGTTATACAGACAGTGGGTGGCGAATGGCAAAAATCCCCCATTGGAACAGATTATTGCCTTAACCGGAAAACTGCTTGATGAGGGAATTTCAAGTTTTACCTCATAAATGATACCGAATCCAATGCCACAACAGTAGAATAACCCGGTTAAAACATATAACTTCTTTTTACGCTTTTCAAATTTGTTAAGCTGAGTAGTTCAAGGGGGCATCAAACTGACCCCCGCCCCCGTCCACAGATAATAAAGTACTATTTTACCCTCTGGAGAATATAATCTGCATTGACTTCTCTCTGTCTCGAAAAATTGGAGAAAAAATCCATTTTCATTATCCATGGCGAAAAATTGCTTTATTATCTGACCGGGGGTACAAATGCCATGGATTGTGTTCTCCTTCCGGAGTTTCTGATAATTCTCCTGGACTGTACCCGCCATGTTTCCCTGCACTTCTTCCATTTCCGCTTCCGAAATCGCTTCTTTCCGTTCCTTCAATACATCAAAGCTGATACGCCCTACCTGACATACTTCCTGTTGTGCTTTATCTTCTTTCTCCTGCGGAGCCTCTCCAGACAGTTCCATTTCTGCACGTTTATCACAATCAAAATCCTGGCTGTCATCTGGTCTCGGCTGCCCATCAAACAAAACAAGCGTATACAGGTTGCTGGTCTGCCCTTTATTCTTCTCCCGAAAACGGGCATCCTTTTTGATATATCCGGAGTCCAGCAATTCATGCAAAGCACGCTTTACGGTAGAAACCGAAATATGCAACTGCTCCGCCATGGTGGGAATGGCTGGGAAGCAGGTCAATTCCTTATTGGAGCGGTCAATCAGATAGATCAATACCGATAATGCACGGCTTTTCAGCGTGCTTGCGTATGCCTGTTTTTTCAGTTCCGCCTGTTTTGTCATCATTCCAAATTCCTCCTGCTCGAAAATCTCCTCTATAATGCGGAGAGCCACACCGGTATCTTTCATACCCGGCATGGCTCTCCTTTTGCTTTATGTTACGGTGAATCCAGCGTATTTTGGTTCCTCTTTTCGCTTAAATCCACTCACAAAAACATTCTTCTTTCAACCTGCGATATATTTCGCAATCAAATTCTTATACTGCTTCGCATTACAATCACTGTCTGTCAGTTCCGGCTGATACTCCGAAAACATCACTTTATGATAATCGTTCTGCAAAGCCTCCGCCAGATCGTCCTTCATTCCCTCCGCTACAAAGGGACAGAGCAGATACGCATGGATTCCCGCAAGGGATGCCTGCAGGCGGACGGTAAAACCTAACTCATAAGGCTTTGTACCGCACACCAGCAGTTTGATATCTGCCCTTTCCAGCAATTCCCGCTTCTCTGCAAGGTCACTCCCCAGGTCATACACCACAAAATTCACATCATCCTTCGGCTCCATCCTCCGGTAATGTACCCCTTCAAACTGCCAGCCGCCCTCTTCCGCTTCCATCTCATACCCACGGGCCAATGCCGCCAGATGGCCGCCTGCATGGGCCTCCACATAGCACACGGACGCACCTACACGGGACAGCCATGCGCATAGCCCCACAGCTGCGGTGGTGGTTCCAATCCTGGACTGGGAACCCACCACGGCCACCGCCACATTCCTGCAGTCAAACCGGTAATGCTCCTGTCCTCCCACTCTGGCCGGCCTTTCCTTTGCCGCATACCGTGTCATGCCCTGGTCGCTTAAGCACTCCCTGATTTCCTGCTGGATCTCCCCAATCTCCGTATCACACACGATATTCCCCACGCCGCTGTCAAGCAGAGCCTGAAACAGCGGGTCTGCCTGTGTAAGCCCTTCGCAGATGACTGTCACCCTTGCGGAGTACATGGTGAGAAATTCCTCAATGGCCTGTGCAAATTCCTCGTCCGTGTCCCCGAAAGCGGGACGGTCAAGTACCACATCCGTAAAGTGGGCAAAACTGCGCATATCGTAGACCACAAACTGTTTCAACACGAAATTCCCCACCATCTTCTTGACGGGCATCTCGCTGTCCGGCTCATAAAAGCCGGTAAAGTCCAACAGATTGGTATGCTGGGTGGATGATAAGTATAAAATCATATTCTTCTGCCTCCTGTTATCTTCCAATTGCCCAGTAAGGGCCGCCGGAACCTGCCGCCTTGTTGGATTCATCCATGATAATGGATAAATCCCATTCCTGTTCGCTCCTGCCATAGCTTGCCGGGTCTGCCACCAGGATCTTCCCCTCACTGGTCACACCCCGCAGGACAATGAAATGCCCGCCTTTGGTGAAGTGTCCTTTGCTCATGATCACCACCACCAGCTTTCCGGAAGAGAGGGCATCCACAATCCCCTGGGCATCCAGATCCTTCTCGCAGGTCAGACCGTAGGCGGCCGCCGCTGCCGGGATCAGGCTGTGGTAGGAACCGTTGCCCTCGCAGCGGTGTCCGTTTGCCACAGACCACTGAGCCAGCTCCACCGGGTCATGGGGCTCCCCTGTCAGTGTGGATGTCACAATCGCCAAGATCGGAAGAGCACACGTCT
>CAJTKW010000004.1:35791-52920 GCA_910577035.1 uncultured Acetatifactor sp. | reverse complement strand
CGCCCTGACCGATGGTGCTGGATGTTCCGTACATGATGTCCGCCCACCGCTCGTCCATCTGGTTGTAATACATCACCTCCATGCCGCCATCCGTGAACACCACTCCCTCATAGGACTGGCCGCTGCCACTGACATAATCCGCATCATAAATGCCGATATTCTGGTTATAGCCGTATTCCTGCTGGAAGGATTCAATGGCTGTGATCTCGTTGTCTCCCAACGCCCACTCCACAAACATGGAGATGGGGCTGGTGAGCAGATGGATGATAAAGGCTATTAAAAGCAGCAGAAACAAAACCGGTGCCAGTATCGCAATAAGCAGGCGTCTCCTCGCCTGCTTATCCGCTGCCGCCTGAACTGCCAGCTGTGCCAGTATCTTTGCTGTTACCGGGTCAACTGCCATTTTACCGCCCTCCTGCCCTGCCCATATAGAGCATCTTGTATTCCGGGATCTCGAAGCTGATATGCAGCCTCTTGGCTCCCACCATAAACAGGGCATGTCCCCGTTTCCTTGCCAGCAATAATTCCTGCTCCGCTTCCGTCAGATCGTAAAGGTCTGCGGTCTCTTTCAGGTTCTTTCCGTCCGTCCCCATCAGCACTTTATAGCAAGGGATATCCAGAAGCGCCTGCCCGTACTGCTTGATGCTCTCGCTTAGAAAATCCACAATACTGTGAGAGATGATAGCCAATGCGCCCTCATATTTCCTGGCCCGTTTCATCACATTCCGAAGATACACAAGGGACTGGGGTACTTTCTGGTCGATCATCAGATATGCCTCGTCACAGATTAAAAGCACCCGTTCCTCCCGGTTCCGGCTCATCTGCTCCCAGCACCAGGTCAGGATATTGAAATATTGCGTCCGTTTGATATGGTCGCTGGTCTCCTGCAGGGCATTAGTATCCAGCACAATGATGGAGCCGCTGCCGTTATCCGCCTCTGTACCATCCTTAATACTGCTCTTGCCATTCCAGATAAAGCTGTCGGAACCTTCTGCTATGTCATACAAAAGCAAGGCCAGATCCGCATACACCTGACGGTCGGTTTCTTCCTCCGCCTTTTTCTGTACCAGCTGATAAAGGTCGGAAAACACAGGGAAATCCCCTGCTTCCAAAAGGGAAATGTCCGTTTCCCAGACAATGCCGAAATTCCGGTATAGTTCAATCAGGCATTTCTTTAGTACCGCCCGCTGCATATCCGTGATGGACGGGATATAGAGGTTGAAAAAGATTTCCAGATTTTTCATGTGCAATGCCAGGTCATTCATCCCATACCCTTCGTCCCGGTACAGGCGGTCTGCCTCCTTCTCCTGCTCATCATCACGGGGCGATGGCCGGACCTGCAGGGGGTTGATCATGCCTGCGGAACCGCCCACGGCGTTGATCCAATCCCCATTCAGATTAAAGCACAAGTCCTTATACTCGGATTCCGGGTCTACCACAAGGATTTTTGTCCCTTTCATAAACTCGGACAGGATGATATGTTTGATGGCTGTGGATTTCCCCACACCGGAATTTCCCATAATGACAAAGTTGCTGTTGGTGCGGTCTCCACCCCGCCGCCAGGTGTCCACGATCACCAGCCCGCCGCTGGTATCCTGGGCAAAGTAATACCCCTCTCCGTCATTAAACCCGCTGCTGGCAAATGGAAAGCCGCCTACAAAGGTAGAGATTGGCACAATCTTCTGCAGGATGCTCTCAATCTTGGCATTAGTGGGAAAGGATGGGGAAATGTGCCGAAAACTCTCTTTCTGCAGGTTGGGGATCACCCGCATCTTACACTTCATGACACTCACCATACTCTCCGCACGGCGGCACACCTTTTTGAAAGTCTTTTCGTCCTTTGCTATGGGCATGACCGACACACTCATCAGCCCCACAGTCTCGCCCTCCCGGTCAATCTGCATGATGATCTTTTCCCCGTCATCGGCGGCCTTTTCCGCCCGCTGTCTGGATAAGGGGTCTTTGGCTCCGTCCGCAAGCCCCCTCTGCTGTACCACGCTCCGGGAGATAGCATTGATTAAAGTGGCATTATCCACCGGCCTCCATCCGATGGAAACGATAGTGGACGGGATATTGGTGATACGGGAGAGCCATTCCACCTCTACTTTCTGGGGATAGCGGATAATCCCGTACACCTTCCCCATATTTTCCCCCAGGTCAAGGCTGTTCTTGGAAAAGCCCAGCCCTACCGGGGTGATGACGTTCAGCAGGGCATTGTTCCTGTTCTCCTGCTCCTGCGCGTTTTCTCGTTTCAGCATAAAGTTCCTCCTGCTCTATATTCGTGAATGCATTCCCTTGACGTTTTCTGTCCTGGCTTTAATACTCTAATGTTGGGATGGCTGCGGAAAACTCCGTATCTTCCAGATGGGTATAGGACGGATTGTGGACCAGGTTCAAAAGCCGCACAATCTCCTTCTCCCCCAGTACGTCACAGGGAATGCCGCATCCGGAAAACTTCTCCGAAAACAATGCCGCCCGCTTTGACAGTTCTTTCTCCGCCCCTTCTTCCGCCCTCTCCCAGAGGGAAACATAAAACTGCCGTTCCACGATCTCCCCGGACAGGGCAAAACCGGACATCTGCAAAATCTCCTGCCGGAGCAGCTCTTTCCGCCTGTCATCCGCTTCCTTCAGCATGGACTGCATATCCATGATGACCGGGGAGATATCCACCGGCCGGCTCACTGCCAGAAACTTGAAGGGATACTGGATATCCGACAGTTCTGCCGTCAGCTGGCGGATCAGGCTGTTCTTCTCCGCCTTGCTGTACAGATCAATGCTGATAGAATGGATTCGCACAAAAGTAAGGATCAGCCCGTCCGTGGTGTAAAGGTATTTGTCCTGAATGTCCCTGACATTGATGAACTCCTGGGCTGTCTGTATGGCAAGGCTCTCCCCGCCGCCTTTGTTTTTAGGTTTGCTGTGTTTCAGTACAATCAGCAAAAGGCCGCCTCCCAAAAGGGTGACGGCCAGCATGATGATTGGAAAAATAAGTCCTTCCATATTCGTATTTGCTCCTGTCTGTCTGCTTTTGCAGACGATTTTCACTATTTTATCGTTCCATTTCCTCCTGCCCGCTCTCTGGTTCCTCCCGTTCCAGCATCTCCCGGTATCTGCGGCGCTGTTCCTCCGCCTGCGGGGATTCCAGATATTCAGAAAGCCGCATACTGGTACGGGCATCTTCCAGCTTTTCCGAAAGGCCGGTGCTGTTATGGTAGACAGCCAGAAGCTCGTTAAACTCTGTGATACCGTGCTTTTCCCCATACTCCAGCAGCCGCCTGACATTCTCCAGCCCTTTGTCAAGGTCTATGGAGTAACTGCCCATGGTTCGATACCAGGGGCAGTTAGGATTGTACTCCAAAATGCACTGGTTTTCCTCCACATCAAGGGTGATCCACATTTCCAGCTGCCTTCCTTTGGCATAGGCACCTTCATAAGCGCCCACTTCTCCCGGCTCAATCCCCGCAAAAAACATATCCCCGTCTGGCAGACGTTCCTCCTGATAGCAGCCGTCATAATCCAGATGCCCGAAGATATGCGCAAGGCTCTGTTTTCCCGGCAGCTGCTTTTGGATCTCCATGGCCTGCCACAGCCGCAGAAGGGGTGACAGGGAGTTTGCCCCGTAATGGGCATAAAAGTAAGTTTCCTTCCTGTCCTCTTTCAGACAGTAAACCGCCCGGTTTCCCATACGCACCTCCCCTATTTTATTGGACGGATATGCCAGTCATCATATAAGGAACCTCTGACCGTCAGCGTATCCGTCAGGTTGATCTGCAGCATCCCCGCCGGGGTCCAGGCATCCAGCACTTCCACATAGGTGGCATACCGCCCGTTTGGATACCATACCGGAGAAAAATGTACCGGACGGCCATAGGTGCTGTAAGGGTTCACCTGAAATTCAAAGGTACTGGAATAGCCGGTATTTTTCCGTTTCAGGATCCTCCAGTATTCCCCGTAGTCAAATTCCGGGAAATAGGCCACCACGTTCTGCGCCCCGGTGATATGCCCGCTGGGAGCTGAGGAACTGACACTGGCGGAAACATCGGCGTTCAGCCCGTACCCGCTCTTCATGGTCTTTCCCGATGCGGTGGGATTTTTGGCATCCGGCTTTGTAGAAAAAGAGGCGCTTAAGGATGCGGAATAGGGTTCCCACTCATATTCCCACCACCCATGGTCGCACCAATATCCGTCATCCTCCCCTCTGCTGTGCCATACCCAGTGCGCATGCCACCAACAGTCCCACTCGCCCCAGGTAAGATAGGTCACATTCTGCTTATTTGGCACTGCCGGAATGGAAAATCCGTCATTCCGGTCGTCCGCCTGCGGGTCCGGGGGAGGATTGTCATCCAGATCCACAATCAGTGCCCGTATCTGTCCGGTGCTGGTGCTGCAGTTGCTGGAAATGGTAATGGTCACTTCCCCCGGTTCGGTCGGCGTGTGCCATTTCACCCAGGCAAGCTGGGAACCGTTCTCCGGGATATAAATGTTGTTGTGGGAATATGTCCTTCCGCCCACCGTAAATCTGGCCCAGGCAGGGTTATCAGGAGTTTTCTTTCCTCCCGTGGTCAGCCGGACCGCCAGGATCACATCCGTATCCACCCGGTATACCTGGTCATAATCTATCACGGTTTCCGGCACCCCCTTATAGCTGATGATGCCGATCCCCAGGATGGAGACCATCTCCTGAGCCGTCCGTGCGCTCCCCGTGGGACCCGTCCATGCAGAGAACCCCAGGTCGCTCCGTTCCAGAAACAGGGCAAGGGCATGGTTCTTCATCACCACGGTAGGGAAATGGGAGCCTAAGTCCCCGCCCGTCATCTGGCAGTAAAGCCCCGCCTCCGTGGTGGTCATGGCAAAGTATAAATGCTGGTACACCAAATAGATAATGGGTTCAATGACCAGCTTATACTTCCCCTGCTCGATATCCTCAAAGGGAATCCCGGTGTCATTCGCCACCATCACCGCTGCCGCCTCAGAGCAGAAATACTGCCGGATAGCCGGGATGCTGGCTTTCCTGCTGTTGCCGGAGATGATCTGGGGGATAGGAGCCGCCGGTTTCCGGCACACATAACCGCCCACCTGCGGGGACAGCCCCGCCCCGTTCTTATAGTCCACCTTGCTCACCTTCCCGAAATGGCAGATAGCCGGGGATAATGCCCCCACATCCACGTTAGTATAATCCACCGGGACGCTCACCCCCTGCCCACTCTGGGCATCCACCACCGTGACACGCACCCCGTCATAGCCGATATCCGGCCAGTAGTAGCCGTCCTTGCCATGGTTCAGGCTGCCGCCTCCACCGTCCACGTTGCCGCTGCCTGCAGCATGGGCCGGAACCACAGAGGTCAGGCACACCATAAAAAGCAGCATGAACGCTGCCATTCTTTTTATCTGTTTCATCCATCCTCTCATTCTGCCGCTGTAAGCGGCGTTTCCGTCTGCAAAGAGCCTCTTCCTGCACATACAAAAAGGGCATGAACCCTTTTGAGATCCATGCCTTTCCGTATTTTTTATATTCTGTTAGTCATTTTGAAATGCTGCAGGCTCCCCCTACTGCATTGTCCCGATCTGCTTGTTCCAGTCCCCGTCCGTGTGGGAAGTCCCCTGCTCATTGGGGCCGGAACTTTCTATGTAGCCGAATCCCGGCACATAGACCGCCCCTGCCGGATTGGTGTCCCCGCCCTGTGGCTGGTTCTCCTGGGGCTGTGTATGCTCCGGCTGGCAGTTTCCGTCCCCGTCCAGGTTCTCCACCGCTACGGCGCTTTCTGTTTCGGCAGGCGGTACCGTAGGCGGCACAGCGTCTTTCGGAGACTGGGGCTTTCCGTCCGTGCGGACCGGCTTCGTTTCTGCCGGAACCGTGGCGGTTTCTTCCCCGCTGGTTTCCTCTGTGGACAGTTCCTCTGTCTCCGGCTGGGTTTCTTCCGGCTCTGTTTCCGGTTCTGTCCCCTGCTCCGGTTCTTTCTCCGGCTCCACGGTTCCGGTGGTGTCAATCTCCGGGACTGTCACCGTTTTTTCCGTTTCCGGCACTTCCGGCTCCACCAAAGGCAGCTCCGCCTTTCCCAGTGTCCCCACATACCAGACAAGGCCGGCAGCCAGACACACGGCCAGAACCGACAGGATGATGATAGTAATACGCTTTTTATTCTTATAATTTTTGTTCATAAATGGACCTCACTTTCATTTTCTGTGTTGGAATGAATGGTTCGGCCCTATTTACCCAAATCTTCTACCCGATTCCATTATAAGCGGACTCTCCCTGCGCGTCCAGGCTTTTTTCGGAATCCTCGGAATTTCCTTGGAATCTCCTTAGAATCCCCTTAGAATTTGGGCATATAGGCCGCCTTTGTCCTAAGCTCCATGGTCAGGGGCGGAACCACTCCCCAGCCGAAGGACATGGGGATCTCAATGGTGATCCGTGCATCCGCCTCAAAGTTTCTGGATGCACTCCCCGGAGCCAGCCCTGTATTGGCAATCTCCACCCGCAGGCCGGAGAGCCGGTATTCGTAACCGCCCTCCTGTTCCTTTACATGGTAGCTGCCGTCCCTCTCTGTCCCCAGCAGGCTGTCCAGGCGGTAATACACATCGTCATAGTCCAGATCCTCCACCCACTGCTCCCCGGACAGCCGGTAGCCGCCGGAATATCCCTCCCGCAGCCCCCGGTAGGTCTCATCATAGTTGGTGGTCGCCACACTGATGACCGCCTGCTGGAGTCCGTCCCGCACTCCCTGGGCAATGATCATCAGACGGAAAAACTCCGACATGGCGCAGATCAGGAACAAAAGCCCCAGGATAAGGGCAATGATGGTCGGGGTGGAATTTCCGTTTTTATCCCTCACAAGTGCTTTTCCATGGGAAAGCAGAGTCTTGCCCCTGAATCCCTTTCTCCTGCCATCCTCTTCCTTTCTCCCATGGAAAGATTTCGTTGATTGATTTTTCTTCAAGCCCCATCACCCCCCATCACTTATAATAGACTTCCGATTTGCCGGATGCCTTTGCCCGTATCTGGATGGGAAAGGAACCGAAGAAAAAGAATCCGATATCCACGGTATCCGTCAGTGTCACGGAAATATCGCCGTTCAGCTGCACCCGATTTCCGCTGAAATAATCGCAGTCCCATTCAATCTGCGGGTTCAGGCCGGTCTGCTGGCGCATGGTATTGATGCGGGATGATACATTGGTTCCCCCTGCAATCTCCGCCTCCCGGACAATCTCCGCCGCAAAGAGGTCAAGCTGCTGTTTGGTGGTAAAGACCGGGAAGAAGCTGACAGCCAGCGCCACCACCAGCATCAGGCACAGGATGCCGATGGCGACATCAATATACCCCTCTCCCCGCTTTGATCTCAAAATACGCTTGAACACGTTCCCACCTCCTGTCCCCTGTCTGCCCTTCCCGGCCGTCCTCCCTGCCGGAGAAGGGTATTCTGCTTCAACATTGTTTTTGACATGTTCCACTCCTTTAAAAAATCCCCGACATGGTGCCAAGGATCTGATATCCCATCACTCCCATGTATAGCAGGAGCATACAGCCCAGCAGCAGGAAAGAGTACCGCCGTATCTTCGGCGGCCGTTCCATTGCCAGCTTTTTCAGCCGCTGCAGCTCCAGCTGCTTCATATCATGGCTGAGCATCCGGAAAAATGCCACGCCGTCATCGCCACGCAGGACACCGATCAGTCCCCGGACCACATCGCTAAGCATGGCACTGGACACTCTGGCCTCAAACCTGGTCAATGCCCCCTCAAAGTTCCCGGTACGCATGTCCGCCACCGTGATGGCAAGTTCATTCTTCAAAGCTGCCCCTGCGTTCTTCTGGTAAGTCTCCAGCATGGAAAGCACGTCCCGGCTGGCCTGCAGTTCCTGGGTCAGCGTTGCCACAAACCGGGGCAGCTCGTACTCGATCTCCTCCCTCCTGGCCGTGATCTTCTTTTCCGCCTTATTGCTCTCGGAAAAGTAGATCCCGATACCGGCGATAACAAAAGCAGGGGAGATGATGGGAGCGATAAACAGGCAGGGGACGACACCCAAAAGCACCAGCCCGGCCTTCACCATGGCAAGGGAAACATACTGCTCTGCCGTCAAGGGAATCTCTGCCGATCTCAGCGTGGCGGTCAGCTTCCTCCTCTTGTAATCATCCATGGGCAGCACCTTTGCCAGCTTGGATGCCAGTTCCATCAATACGGCATCGGAATTTTTTGCCTGCTTTTTGTTCTTCTTCACGGTATTTAAGACCGCCTTTGTCGCCCGGTAGGTGGGTACATGGAACACTGCCGCCAGAACCAGGTACAGCCCCATGGCAAAAAACAGGGCGAAGAAAAGTAAGATAAGATCGTGCATCCCTCCACCCCCTACCGTTTGTACTCAATAGGCCGTGTATGCCTTGCCACCGCCGCCACGGAAACGAAGATCACCCCGCTGCATACTGCCAGCAGGATCTTCCCAAACTCCGTAAACATCAGCGTATGATACCACTCCTGATTGAGAAAATACATCAGCGGGATGCTGCCCAGGAGCAGGACCACCATGGTGATGTACTCCTTTACCGGCTCCATCAGCAGCAGATCCAGCTCCGCAGACACCACCCGCATGTCGGACAGCTTCGCCACAATGGGCGGCAGGGTGGATTTTAAGTTGTAATCGTCCTGGCAGGCGATCACGGCATCCACCCATTCATGGAACACCCCGTTGTCAATCCCCGGCTTCATCTGCTCCAGCGCCTCCTTTAAGTTGGAATTGATAAGTTTGGCCTGCAGGAGAAAGTTTCGGAACACCTCCGCCACCGGCGGGTTCAGGTAGGGCTGGTTTTCCTCTATGGCCCGGATAATGGTATTCTTTCCCCGCAGATAACTGGTGGTGATGATGGAAAGGGCTGTTTCCAGTTCCGTGTTGATCTGTTTCTTATGCCGCCCTGCCGTAAACTTCACATAGTAAAAGGGAAGCAGGGCAAGACCGGCCGCCAGTACCGGAACCATGTAGGTATTCTTCATGGTGAGCGCCATGAGAACCCCCACCACAAACGAAAAGCTGGACAGGACGCAGAGCATGGAGAACATCCCGCTTTTGCCTGTCACCCGCAGGACTTCCTTTGTTTCCAGAAATAAGAGTTTCAGTCCTTTGGGCTGCCTGCTCTTCCGGCTCTGCTCAATCCGGCTTTTCATGGACTGTTTTTCCGGCTTTATAAATGCCGCCAGCCCCTCCAGAAAAGAAAAAGGCGATAACCGGAGTATGAGAAAGCACCCCGTCACCGCCAGTAAAAACGCTATCGTTACCAGTGTTGTCAATCGTTGATTCCCTCCTTTTCGCTTTCATAAATGTTGTATCATGGTTTCTTCCGTTTTCCTGTTCCGCAGAAATTCTCCCGTTATCTTTTCAGACACCATTTCATGCCGTCCGCATCTTTGCTTCTGGCATCAATCCTGCTAAAACACAGGAGCTGCCTAAGCGGTATTGCCGCTTTCCGAATTCTTCCGGCTACCTTGCCAGATCCTCCAGTTCCTCCGCAAACTCCTCATACCCCTTATAGATCGTTACCGTGTCGGAGACCTCCTGCAGCTTATCCACCATGTCCCGATGGCTCTCCGGCAGGACTTCCCCGGCAATCTCTTTCAGCACATCCTCCAAATAGCCCAGGAAGCCCCAGCAGCTGTCGGTTTCTTCTCCGTTCTCATACAGGCGGTATCCGTAGCACTGGCCGGACAGGTAATAATCATAATACTGCACTTCCGATAACAGCCTCTGTCTGGCTTTTTCCACGTTCTCTGCCGACACGCTGCCATACTCCGCCCGGATCTCCGAAGCTGTGGCATAGATCCATCCCACCTGTCCGGAATCCCATTCTGCGTGCTGCGCTTTCCCTATGAAGGAATCCGCTGACATCCGCAGACCGGAGTGGTCATACAGGTTCAGGGGCAGTATCACATTTTCCACGCTGGCAATCTTCAGCAGATCGCTGTCTGACATAGCTTCGATCAGACAGTCCGCCACATCCCTGGTATTGTCCTCCAGACGACCTTCCACGAAATCCTCCCGATACCATTTCTTAAAATAGCTGTTATAGCTTTCTATGGACCAGCCATGGGCTGATTTATCATAAGAAAGACGGATGGTATCCGATTTCCCGAAACGGGCGTGCCGGATAATGGCATATTCCGATGCTGTCCTTTTCACAAGGTTCATCAGAAAATCATTTGGATCTGCAAAACGGTTCTCATCCCCCAGGTTATACCGCCTGTGCCAGCACATCATGTGACCGAAATTATCATAGTCCTCACGGGGGTTCAATGGCTCATCATCATACATGACCTGTAACAAATACGGCTGTTTCAGGGCAACAAGGCTCAATCCCATCACCTCCTGTCATCTAAATGCCGAAAAGCTGCTGCTGTGTCTTAAAGGACATCCCGTTTTCCCGCAGCCGTTTCAGAAGTCCCTCGGAGGGCGGCTCCACCTTTTCGTAGTGTCCGATGATCTTCGCCTTTCCTCCCACAATCCGGTTGTCCGTGATATTGAACCGGTACAGGGTACGCATCCTCTGCCTGCTCTCACCGGGCCGGGTGCTGTCCGGCAGGTACTCGCACTCGGAAATCTCCATGAGCCTGCGGCTGTTGTCCTCCAGCTTCTTCGCAAAGGCCACAAGGGGGAAGGCTTTGGTGGCAAGCCCCATCAGGGTGGAATCGTCCATGTCATAGGACTGCTTGCACAGCGTCACCATCCGGTAATAGGTATCCGCACAGGAATTGGCATGGATAGTGGTGATGACGGAATGACCGGTGTTGGCCGCATTGATGGCCTGCATACTCTCGGCACCCTTCATCTCCGCCACCGCCACACAGTCCGGGTTGATGGTCAGAGTAGTCTCTAATAACTTCACAAGGGTGATGTTCTGCTTGGGGTCATCGGAGAACCGGGTCACAAGATGGACCACGTTGTTCAGCACGTTCCCATCTCCATCCTCTGCGGTCAAATCAAACTCCCGGCAGCCCTGCTCCAGCGTGACGATCCGCTTGTTGTAGGGGACCTGCCCCAGAATCCAGCTCATCAGTGTGGTCTTTCCGCTGGACGTGGCGCCGGTGATGCACATGGATACCCCATGGCAGTAGCAGGCGGCCAGCAGATCCAGCATCTCCGCTGTTGCCGTCCCGTAGTCCACAAACTGCTGTTTTGTCAGTTTCCGGGGATTGACGATACGGATGGATGCGGACAGCCCCTTGTCCCGGTCGATCACCCCGTCCCCCATGACGGTGATGCGGATCTTGTTGGAGAGGTGCCCCACCACGATGGTCTGGGCGCTGTCAAAGATCATGCCGGACTTGTGGAGCATCCGCCTTATCACGTCAATGGCGTGCTGGGGCGAATTGAAATGCTCCTTGCAGGGCAGGATCTCCCCGTTGGAATAGGTGACTTTTACATCCTTCCACTGGTTGATGTTGATCTCCTCCACATCGTCCCGGTAAAGGTACTTGGTCAGGAAGGAAAAGCCGGTCATCTCCCCGTAGATCAGTTCGCATAATTCCTCCTGCTCCGTGTCCTCCACTCCCAGATGGTTGTTTTCCAGATATTTCTGGATGTAGGACTTTACAAGCTCCCGGCTCTCGTCCGGGTCGTCTTTCAGGGTGGAGGCATAGTTTTTTGTGATATGCTCCTGCACTTCCTTTAAGACTTCCGGAAACGGACGCAGGCGGATCTCTCCGCCCAGCATCCCCGCATAGCCGTGAATGTCAAATGTTTCCTGCAATCAGGTTCCCCCTTTCATTTGAGTTTAATTTTATAATGGCGCTCACCATTAAATGTTTCAGACAGACAAGACTGAGACCGGTTCCTGGATATCTGAACCCGCCATATCTCCCACATCAAAACTCACCCCGGTTCTTTGCAAACGGCACTTTAAAACCGCCTTTTCTGCCCTTCTCCCTGTGCTTTTCTTTTCCCGCTGTGGGTGCAGCCTCCGGCCTGTCCGATACGGTTCTCTTCACATCCGCCATCCTCTTTCCCGTCTGGCGGGCCGGCGCCACCTGAAAGTCAAACACATCCAGCAAAATCCGGTTGATCTCTGCCTGATATATGGTGCTTTCCTGGGAGAACATCGGCTCAAACAGCGCCATCTCATTATCCTGCTGTTCCAGCTCCGCTATGTAGGGCAGCATGTAGTCCACTCCCCCATACTGGCCGGATACGGATTCCCAGTCCTGCCCCACTTTCAGGTTCCCCATCGCCGTCACCTGCCTGCCCTTCCGATAACGGCTGTCTGCCAGCATAGGGGAATGGGTCTGGAACCAGGAGATTCCTTTTAAGTTGGCCGTCCCCATCTTCAACACCCTGTCCGCCGTTTCAATAGCCACAAAGGTTGCCGGGTCCGCTTCAAAGATGGTGGTGCCATCTATGATGATATAATCTGCCAGATACCGCAGGGACACAAACAGTTCCAGCGCCTTATCCCGTGTCACTTTCGGATAGTTCATCAGGCTTTCTCCTGTCTTGTACCCCAACAGGCTGATGTATTCGCTTCCCGGCGCCGGGACGCAGGCATTCAGGATGTTGCCCTGTGTCAGTCCCGGCGCTGTCAGAAGGAACCCCAGGGAAGTATCATGCACCGTCCCTGCCGGGAGCAGTGCAGGGATTACAGGCGTGAACGGGTCGCACAGAACCAGGATCACGTTCTTTCTCCTGGCGGCAAGGGTGCGGGCCAGCTTCACGGCGGTAGTAGTTTTTCCGCTCCCCGGACTCCCCATGATGGTCAGCATTTTGTCCTGTTCCATATGCTCCTGCCTCCTTATTCCTGATTTCCCGCATCATCAGCCTTGTCACTTCCGGTTTCTTCTAACTGTCCTGCCTTTTCTGCTTCCGCTTCGGTCGGTTTCTTTTCTCCATCTTCGGAAGTGCCTTTTTCATTGCTTTCTCCTTCAGCACTTTCACCATCCGCAGGATTTTCTCCCTCTGATCCTTCCTCTCCTTCCGTTTCCTCCGGCTCTTCCGCATACAGTTCCTCCAACACTCTGGCCTGCTCTTCCAGGAACTTCCCTGCGTTCTCACGGTTCCCACGGTACACAAGAGCCGCATGGATGCTTCCCTCCTGTTCCAGTTCTGCAAGGAGCCTTGCCTGCTCCGGGGTCACAAGGACGGTGATAGTGGATGCCAGCCCTGCATCGTCCTCTTCTTCCTGCATGTCGCTGTCCGTTCCGTCACTTAAGGTCGTGGCGATAATCTCCACATACTGCAGTTCTGCCGGGATAAGTGTTTCCCGCAGATCTCCCACGTCACTGGCGATCAGGGAAACAATATCTCCCCGCTCCAGCTTGCCGGACAGTCCGGCCGCAAAGCTCTTAATCGTAATAGACATGGCGCGGTTCGTCCCGTCCAGACCGGTAAGATATTCATTTTTCAGCTGGGGTGTGTCTGACAGCTTGCTGGCAAGGATATAGTCCCCTTTGTAAAGGTCGGTGTTGGCATATTTTCCCACCACATCCTCCGTCCGGTACACTACGTTAGAAGGCAGGTTATAACCGCCCACCTCCACGCTCGTCACCATCTTAGCCGTGATCTGGTCTCCCTCCTTAATCTCTGCGTTTACCCGGACAATCTCCACCGTGGAAGTCAGGGCATCATTGAACATGGGTGTCAGCCCGAAGCAGATGGCAAGAGCCACAATGATGCAGACCAGCCCTACCACGATCCGGTTCTTCAATAGATTTTTCATTTCGTTTTTATCCTCCAATCAAATTTGATACGCTCCTGAAACTGCCAGCTTAAACCAGCAGGATCAGGAGCGTTTTTTCCCTTTTCCATTTCACTTCTTAATTTTCTATACCCGAAAGCCTCACCCAGAGTTTTCTTATGAAACGGGCAGCAATACCACAAAACAGCCAAATGCCAGAAACGGTGCCAGCGGAAGGCTGCTCTTTCCCTGCCGCATGGATGCGTTCCACAAAAGCGCCATCAAAAGCCCCCAGAACATCATCCAGAAACCTCCGGACACCCCCAGGGCAAAGCCGCTGGCCGCCATCAGCTTCACATCCCCGCCTCCGATCTTCCCGGTTTTCAACGCCGCAACCAGAAAAGGCAGGGGAATCAGCAAAAAACCCAACAGCGCGGGAACCGGCTGAAATCCAATCAGTCCTGCCATGGCAACCAGCAAATGGAAAGCATCCGGTATCTCATGGGTGGCAATATCCGCCGCCCCTGCCAGTATCAGAACATAGCACAGCAGGACACAGCGCAATGCAGCCGGAGTAAACCCGTGGATTCCTATGAACACAGCTGTCACCGCCATGCCGATACCCGCCGTCATATGCAGTTCTTCCGTCTCTTTCAGATACCGGCGCATTGCCATATCACACAGCAGTCCGGCAAACAGGGAAAACATCGTACAGGTAAGAAACAGGTTCCATGTATCAGCGTTCCAGTCCATCTTCCTCCCTTCCGCCCCCATACCCTGCCAGATCCTCCCGTCCTCCGTCTACGATCTCCCGCTCTTCCTTTTCTGCCTCTTTCTCAATCTCCTGTTCCATGGCAAAAAACTCCTGCGCCTTCTGTATCTCTTCTGCAGATACCGGTTCCTCCTGTATCCAGACTTCATAAATATGCCTTCGGGTATCCGTCAGAAATCCGTTCAGCGCTTCCACCACCCCGTTTATCAGCAGCAAGTCCTGCTCCTGCAGACTATTGTAAAATGCCTCCAGCGGCCGGTCATAAAACAGCATGGTCTCCACATCTGTGGGGCTTCCGGCCAGGAATCCTTCCAGGTTCCGGTATATCATGTCCATAGCCGCAATCCGCTTTGCTTCTTTCAGCAGGTTTTCATCAGAAAGATCAGCGTTCTCCAGTAATTTCCCGTATTCCTCCTCCGCCCGCTTCATCAGCACATCCATCCGTTCCTGAAAATCCATCCTGCACCTCCTTCCCCTTCAGCTGTTCGATGGCATCCCGGATATCCATGCCGTCAATCTCATCACCCACGCAGACCCAGCCGGGATGCATCTCCCTGGCAAACAGCTCCGCACGGGGGACATCCCCCATCAGCAGTTCAATCCGCCTGCGTACCTCATCCGGCTTCTTGCTGTGCCGCTCCACCGGCGTGTCCACGATGCAGTGTACCGCCTTTGACATCCGCTTGGGATTCCCCCTGGCGGCGATCAGGCACAGTTCCGGGTTCGCCCTCGTCCAGAAGCCCAGCCCCCAGAACCATTTATCCGTCTGCTTCCGACACCGCTTCACCCAGCAAAACCCCAGTGTCTTATAAGTAAATCCCCAGCGCCGGAGAGCTTCCAGCCCCTGCAGCAGACAGGGAAATGTCACCCACAAAAACAGGGCGCAGTCCTCCGCCGCAATCCCGCCGATATCCAGCGCATAGATATCTTCTATCTGCATGGTGCGGTAATGGTTCTCTGCACTCCGCCCCTGCCCCTTTTTGGAATAAACCTGGTAAGCCCACGGCGGATCGATATACAGCACGTTAAACTTCATCCGCCACCCCGCTTTCCGCCAGCTTCAAACCAATCTCATATACCACGTTGACAGTTACGGCATTCCCGGCCTGCTTGTAAAGCTGGGCATCGCTGATCCCCGCCGCCTTCGCACGGTCAAACAGGAAGTCATCAAATGCCTGCAGCCGCCAGCACTCCCTTGGGGTCAGCCTGCGGATGCGGCAGCACAGCAGAACGCCCATGCTCCCGCTGGTCAGCAGGGTCTGGGCGCACTGTTTCCCCACCCGTCCCCGGCTGACGGTGCTGTTGGGATAAGAGAGATTGATGCCGTCCCCATGCACCGCTTTGGTATATCCGTCCTTTTTTGCTTCCCGGATAGCAAGCCCCTCTTCCATACAGCATAAAAGGATGCCATGCCGGTCCTGGCAGGTCAGGGTGAAGCTGGGTTCCCCCGGCTCCTTAAACCGCCGCCCGTTCTGCCGCTTCTCCATGCGGTCGGGAGTGATCACCGCCCGCACACATTCCGGGTGTCCTTTACAGATAAAAATGCCGGAAGTCTCCCCCTTGTGGTTGGTGATCCCGGCATACTGTTTTGCCATGACGCTCCGGGAAAGTTCCGTAAATTTGGGTTCCCGGCTTAGGTCAATGAAGGATGCGCAGGACGGCATTTTCACAGAAATTTCATTCTTTCCCTGTCCATGGTTTTGCCCTCTGATATCACTGAACGTGACTGCTTCTTCCTGCTCCCCGGCATCGCTGGCTGCAGATATACCTGCCTGCCCCGGCTCCCCGGTAACGCTCTCATTTGAATTCACCGACACGGCATATAATCCTGTCCTCCCGGCAAATCCCCCGCCGTTTGCCGTCAGGGTGATAGATGTTCCTGTGGTGTCGTAGACCCGCTTTCCCTGTTGCCCGTCCAGGAGTCTTTTAACAGGCGCCGGGTTTGCTCCGCTGAGAGGAAATATTTTTCCTCCACCTCTTCCTCCAGGATATCCAACAAGGTACACTCTTTCCCTGTGCTGGGGGACGCCGTGGTCTTTGGAATTAACAACGCACCATTCACAGTCATACCCTGCCTCCCATAGCTCAAAGAGAACGGTGGTAAAATCCCCGCCTCTCTCGTTAGACACAAGATGTTTAACATTCTCAATGATAAGGTATCGGGGCTTATCTTCGGGAGCCGTGCCTTTGAGGAGACCAGTAACCGCAAAAAAGAGTCCACTTCGCGCCCCATGGAGCCCTGCCATTCGGCCACTGATACTAATGTCGGTACAAGGAAATCCGAAAGTCCAGATCTCAGCTTTTGGAACCTCTCCTGCTGCGAGCTGTTTAATATCCTTTGCGTACCACTCGCCTTTACATTTCTCTCCACATCCAGTCCCATCACAGTCCTCCCTCACCTCCTGTCTGCACATCCTGCAGCTGTTCGCGTCCGGGCCGCCTGTCCCATAAGGACAGGTTTCCAGCCCATACATTGCCATATAGCTTTTATTTGCGTATTTATCAATTTCGACATGCCCCACACAGGTATGCCCGCTTCTTTCGAGACCTCTGCGGAATCCTCCGATCCCGGCGAAAAGGTCAAGAAACGTCAATTATATGCCCTCCTGTTTCTTCTTAATTTTTATTTCTTCACTGCCATTCGTCCAGCATCCGGTAGGGATAGATCTGCTGGCTGCGGCCAAACCGCACCATATTCCCAATCTGGTCTACCA
>CAJTKW010000004.1:32098-35720 GCA_910577035.1 uncultured Acetatifactor sp. | reverse complement strand
CACGTTTCCGGACAACAGCCACAAAAGGGCGGCCACCGCCCCGCCCAGCAGGGAACCCACGGCGCTCTGCAGGAGCTCCCGCCTCCCAAAGCCGTTGAAAAGTTCATTCTGCGCCTTTACCCCCGTGGGGATATACAGGCTGATCTCATGCTCCATTTTCCGCTTTCCTCCTATGCCCCGTAGTAGAAAAATACAATCTCCCTGATCTGCCAGACGGATTCCGCAAGCACATAGAACAGCACCGTATTCTTTGCCCGCTTCCGATACTGCACCTGCTCTTCCTCCGCACCCTCCAGCCGTACCATACAGTAGATAAACCGGAATACCGCACCAACCCGGATAAGGGAGATGACAGCCATGGAAATATCGTTTATCGTCACCATACCGCCACCGCCTTACTTTATGAGATTTTTTGCCATGCCCACCAGACGCACGGAATGATAAACATTATTCACCACGCCGCTGCCCCCGCCGACCGGCACCATAAATTCGCTTAAGAACCGGGGTGTCTTAATAGCCAGAACGATGCAGGCAATCCCCCAGAACACGCTCATGTTCATCATCATACCCACCCCCAGCTTGCAGAGGGCGATCTGCACCACCACGGAAAAAGCGGACTGGAAAAACTTCATCATGTAGCTTTTAAACACTCCCTTGTCATTATCCAGCAGCCCCACACAGGCCACCGGCACGCCAATCCGCAGAATCATAATCTCCAGCCCCCGCATCAGGAACTGGAAATACAGTAGAAAATAGCTGATGACAAACACAAGACCGAAGATGGCAGTTACAATGCCACCGGAAGATACGGCATCTACCCATGCAGTCCAGTCATAATCCGTAGATGCTCCAATAGCCGCCAGCAATTTGTCAGTCAGATCGGTTGTAATGTCAGCCATCCACCCGTACAGCACCGGAAAAGACACCGCCACAGCAACCGCCTGGATAAACCGGGTTACAAGGTACACCGGCTCGCTGTCCGGGTCTCCGTCTGTCCACATCACATAACACTCAAATCCTTTTTTCAGGAATTTCAGGATGATCAGCGACACCCCGAAGCCCAGCAGGATCTCAAACAGAACATCCACCATGCTGCCTCCATATGCCCCGGTCATGTACTGGTCTGCATGAAGAGTCATGGGAACAAGCGCGGAAAGCATCTCGTCAATAAATGCCACTGCTCCGTTTAAGACTGCTACAATCAGCAGCACAAGGATCACTTCCAATCAATCACCTCCCACGCCCGGCTGGACAGTTCCCGCCGGGCATCTTATTTTGTGCCTGCTCACTGGCTGTGCTGTTCAGACTGTGCCGTGTCCCCTGGTTCCTCACTATTTCCTGTATTCTCCATCTTTGGCTCGCCTGTCTGCCCCGCTTTCTCTTCTGCTTCAAGACAGTCCCTATAGGCCGATTCATCATCCTCCGGTCTTGCATATGCCTCCAGCACACTGTCTTTGATCTGCTTGTACAGTTCCGAAGTGATGGGAAAACAGATATCCCGATACTCCCCGGCATGGATCTCCCGGCTGGGCATGAATACGGCCAATCCTTTCTGGCAGTCTGCCACGCGCACCCCTGTCACCAGGAATTTTCCATCCAAACAGACGGTGGCAACGGCTTTCAGCCTGCCCTTGTCCTCATAGCGGGCAACAATCTTGCTCTTAACTTTCATCAAAGCCTCCTTTTGCTCATAAAAATACCAGGCCTGTCATCAAAGAAAGAACTGGTAATAATTACTTTGTTTTTCTCGTTTATGTGTTTAAATGAATATTGATGTAACACAATCGAAATACCCTCCTTCCAAATAATGCCAATAACCTGGTTGAAAAATTCTTCTATGCACCTTAATCCCTCACTTTCCATAATATTTAAAAAACACGATTGATTTTGGAACTCAATCGTGTTTTTCTAACATAATATCAATATACAATTTTATCAGTGGAACTTTTCATATAACTCTTTAATATAAAGGAAATCCTCATTGAATTCTTCCCTTGTTGGTTTAGTATTCAACGTTTCTATTGGCTGGCTATGGCCAGTCATATATCTACAAGCTTTTTCAAATAACGAATATACCTTTTGCAGTTCAGTCGTAAATTCAGGATTAATTTGAGGAACCATTGTAAACCTTATATTCGGCTCGTATCTCCTAATTGCTCCGCGCAAAAATCCTTCTTCAAAAATCAACTCACACCAAGAACGAATATCTGAATAAGTTACTTGCAATTTTCTCTCTAGTATATCACCTATACATTTTTTACTATTAATCTCTTGGGCATTATTTGTTATTCTCTTATGCACATCTTTTAAATTTTCTAGCCTTCCAGATTCAGTATGACTTATTACTCCCTTATTGTCTCTATCATATTCGTCCACTTTAAAAAGTTTATTTTCCTTATCCTTATCCTTTTCTAACAATGAATAGAGTTTATAATAAAACATAATGTTATGTGTAAACACTATAACTTGTCTCTCTTTTGATAATTCATATATAATTTCTGCAATTTTCTCTGCTCTTTTGTAATCAAAAGAAGTTACAGGATCATCAAATAAGACCGTACACATATTTTCTCTAATTTTCAAATCTGATGAAAATTCGGCTAAGGCTATTGCCTTCTGTTCTCCTTCACTCATTATATCCGTAATAGCATTACTCTCTGAAACAATATACTTACTCCTTTTTGTTTTTGCTTTCTCAGAGGTCAGTTTCACACTTACATTTTTTATACCTAATCTTATGCAATACTCATTAAATATTTCAAGGTAGCTACTCCCGATAATATCTTTAAATGCTTCCTGTGATTTTGTCGTCAATGCTGTTGTATTCATTTTCTTTTTTAAGATGTTATATGATGAAATACTATTCTTGCATTCAAATAATTGTTCAAATTCTGTCTGTGCATCATAAAGAATGAGCGCCCCGTTTAATTCTATTAGTTTTTCTTCGCTTTTTTTGATATTTTCTAATATCTCCCCATTAGATTTACTTAACATATCCAATTTTTTGGATATTTCATCCATAGCATTTTTTATTTCTGTTATAATAGAAGAAAAGTCTATTGCATATTTTACATCTAATATCTTATTTTCATTTACACATGACTTAAATATAATAGTATTCGTTTCAATTAAATTTAATATACTCTCGATTTTTCCTACAAGAACTTTCTTATTTTCATCAAATATCTCTTTATCTGATTCTGACCATAACAAATGCCTTTCTAATGGTATTTGTTTGTTTAAATTCTCCTTTACCAATCGTTTTTTACTATTTGCACTTTCTTTTAAATGTGAAAAACACATACTTATAAATTGTTCTTGTTCCTGCCCAATTTCATTTCCACATAGAATACAACGATTTCCCAACACAGGTTGTGTCTGTTTTTGCGAATTATAATACCTTTGAGCCGAATTAAGTACATCTCTCCATTCAGAGTTAATTACAATATTTTTTACTTGTACCGCTAATTTTTCATTTTCGTTTTTTTCTTTTTCTAATAAATCACTATACTGCTTTTGTAAATTAGAAATTGTAATTATTTTCTCCTCTGAAAAATCCTTCTGGCTCAATTGAAATACACCTATAATTTCGTTCAATTTTTTATATTGTGTATTTAATATT
>CAJTKW010000004.1:13493-32088 GCA_910577035.1 uncultured Acetatifactor sp. | reverse complement strand
GTTTGCTTGATTAATTGCTTTCATCTGGGCAACATCTTGTTTTTTATTTTCTATATCAGAAATAAGTCGATCTTTTGATATATACAAATCATCCAAATAAGCTATTACCTCATTAGTATTCTTTGATTTTTTCTCTATATCATCAATTAGACTTAATAAATTTTTATACTTACTGTCTTGAAAAATCTCACTTTTACGATTTTCCATAGACTGTATTCTACTCTGTAGCTCATTTTTAACACTTTCTAATAAATCTTTAATCTTTACAAAAAAATCAAGCCCTTTAGGTAATACACTAAATGACAAATCCTTATTTAATAATGGTTGCAATGAATCCGAGTCAAATACATTTATTTTAGATAATTCTTCATGATAAACATTAATATTTACTTTTTCGTCATTAACTTTTCTATCTCCATTTTCATAACTAACACAAACGCTTTGTTCTGTTTGTTGCACCGGCATATATATATTAGATTTCAAGCTAAGATTCTTAGAGTTTGTAAAGTAATTTTCTGACAACTTTCTAAAGACCTTTACATATGTAGATTTTCCCGAGCCATTTTCTCCATAAAATACGTTTAGCTTTTTTCCCATTTGAAACTCTGTTTCTGCACACAGTGCCCCTATATTTATAGGATTTTTAATACTATTAATGCATAACTTTAAGTTATTGTTTGCTGTGACTGTAGGTACGCACAATTCTATTTCTACTTTTTTTGTACTAATCTTAAATAATTCTCCAATGATATCATCTAAGTTTTTCTCCTGTCGTTGTATAATAATATTTGCCAAATATTTTTTAACATTGTCTTTTCCGCACCACTCAGAAATATATTCAAACACACTCTTCATGATCTTTCACCTTTCTTTGTATCTCTTCAACTAACCTATGTACCCTACAAGCCGGCCACATCTCCGATGGCTTCCGCTTCCCATTTTCTACACATCTTTTATAACACCTCTCCGCCATCTGGATCGCCCCTTTTTCATCCCCATGCTGCACCAGCTTCCGATAAATATCCCTGTCATTCTTAGAATACTTCTGTCCCGTTACCTTCTCAAACTTCTCGGCAAACCGGTCACAGCAGGTATAAGACTCCCTAATCACAGGCATCTCTCCAAAATACGCATACATCCAGATTTCAAAGCAGGGATTAGACCATCCAGCGCCCACACCGCTTTTCTCCGCTGTCTGGATAATCTCGTTAAAGTCCTTCACTTGGTCTCTGTCAAAGACAATCCATGGAATCCGGTACTGTGATTCCTGCCCTGTCATTTCCAGGGCCTTTCTCACAAGTTCCACCGTCCTGGCCTTCTCCACTTTTATCACAAGCCGATCTTTCAGTTCAGCCGGAATGCTGTCCCGCAGACCCTCAAAGTAATTCTTCTCCGTTTCTTCCGTATCCGTCACGATCAGATAATATCCCAGTTCAGGAACCCTGGCCCCCACACGTTTGTTTCTGTCCCGCCTTTTTCCGGCCCGGCTGTCGCTGGGTTTTCCAGCGGCAGTGGCCTTCTTTCCTACCGCTTTTCCCCTATTTGCCATCCGATGTCCTCCCCTTCAACATCTTCATAGGCTTTAATGCCGGAATCGCTCCATAATTCCCCGTGAGATAATTCTTGGCAAGAGCCTCATCCCGCCGTACCTTATTTCCCTCTTCGTCCTTAAACTCTACCAAAGAGTACAATTCCGAGACCCCATCCCGATTCTTATTGACCATCCAGATTTCATCCCGCCGCAGCAATTCATTGGAAAACTGCCAGATATCATGGGTTGTAAATACCAACTGCGCATTCCGGGTATTGATCTCCGGGGAAAGAAAAGTCAATATAATATTCCTTACCAACAATGGATGCAGTCTGGCATTCAACTCATCAATAAACAGCGTGGACCCCTGATCCAGCACCTCTTTTAAAGAGGGGTACAGAGCAAACATCTTCAATGTCCCGCTGGATTCCTGTTTCAATGGAATAGGCGCCATTTTTCCAGTGTTTCCCATCTTATGCAGGGCATCAATCTTATAACTCTTACTATTGTCTTTTTCATCCTCCTGTGGAAGTTCTTCTACATTAAAATCCTGTATTGCCTCGTCAAAAGATGCAAAATATTCCACTATATTATCCTGCACTTCTTTCTGGTCTACGAACCCTTCCGGCAAAACTCTGGAAAGGAAAAAATTCTCCGCAGGATCGCCAAAGTTTACAATCTCATTGCTCAAAAACCAGTCCCTCACCTTTTTCAGCTTCGCTATCCGCAGCTTCGACCCCAAAGATACAATAAGGGATTCCTTATTCAGAGATGCCTTGATATTCTCCACATGGTTTTTGGAAAAACCATTCATCTCCAGTTCTTCGCCTTTTTTACGGTAGAAGATTGTCCGGTACTTATTCCTTGCCGTCTTTGCTTTGGAATAGAGCCATTCCTCCACTACTTCATCCTTTTTCAATGAGAACCCATACTGGTATGTCTTGCCCGTATCTTCTGAATTGTCAACATAAAACACTTCAAAGGTGGTTTCTTCGTCACGGCTGTTTTCATCAAAAAGGAATGGTGTCACTTTCAGATAAGAGTCTCCCGTTTTCCTGCGCCGTTCTTCTTCATCACCGAATTTAAAGGATTCATCCACATAGTAAGTCATATATTCAAAGGCATCATACACATTAGACTTTCCGCTTGCGTTGGCGCCATAGATAGCCGCTACCTTTAAAAGTTTATCATTCGCCGCCTCTGCCACATGGCCTTCGTGTTCTGTTATCTTCGTTGCCGTCAAATCCAAAGACACCTCATCACGAAAGGATTTGAAATTTTTAAAATTAAATTGAATCAGCATAATAGTCTCCTCATTATAGGTCTTGCATCCACTATTCGAATCACACTCTCATGTATATTATAATCAATTTTCAATAAAAATCAACATATAATTTTATATTTTCCGTTTTTATATGCTCATTTTTATAGAAATTTTATATTTTTCTACATTTTCGATTTCATTCGTCCATTAAGAATTTATCAATCGCTCATCCTCTGCCATCTTGGTTCAAATGCACCGGCCCTGCCCCAAAGGGTAGGACCGGCAACATTTATCAGCCTTATCCCTGATAGTTGAACAGGCTGGTGATCTTCTGGGTCAGGGTGGGCAGGATGGTGTCCTTAAACAGCGTATACAGCCCCGCCAGCAGCAACGCGCCCACCACCACAGAGATCAGGATCTTCAACGCCGTATCCACAAAGCCCTCCCCGGACTTCTGAGAGAAAACCTCCGCCAGCTTCGCCTTTGCCTGCATCCCCTTCACATAACCCTTTACCGCCAGATCGTTCATTTTGTCAGTCAGTCTCTTCATAGATTCATTCTCCTTTTCTTTGTTGAAATTGATAGTTGTATTGGCAGTCCACAGGAAATCCCTGCGGTTATCCCCGTTTCATTACGAACTGCTTACTGATAGTAGCCGATGATAATGTTCAGCGTAGCGCTCCCCAGCACTGCACCGATACAGGAAACAATAGCAACCACAATGCGGTTGTTCCATTTCTTCTGATCCATCTCGTCCGCCGCCGAGCGCCGGATGCAGAAATAGATGATCAGAAGCCCCGCCACCACCGGGGCCAGCACCATCAGCCAGGTGGTGGCGTCACCGATCAGTTTCTCTGTTCCGGTAGCAAGTTTGCTCTGGCTGATACCGGATGCATATGCCGTGGTACTGTTTGCCAGCATAAGAAAAGCGGCCATGCCCATGACACCCGCCGCCCGAAGCCTTACCGCTGCGTTTTTAATCTTCCTCTTCATTCTTCTCTGAACCTCCTACTGTTCTTCTATAACCTTTCACAGACGAAAACATGGAGCCGGTCTGCGCCCCGAATGTCTGCGATTTCTGCTGTGCCTCTTTCAGCTGCAGGTCTTTGGTGTAATACACCCAGATATTCCACAGGGGGATCTCCTCCGTCCTGGCCGAAAGCACCGGGCGGGCCTTTTCCCTGGCCTCCCGCACCTTCCTGTTGTGTTCCTGGTCTCCCAAACCGCACATCCGGTTGAAATACCACTGGGACAAGTCGGGTGCGTTCATCATGGCCGGGTGCGCCCTGCTGATGACAATCTGGTTCGGCCGGGAAATCCGCCGTATCTCGTCCGTGGTCAGAAGCTCCCTTGCCACAAGGCTGATGCTGTGGGAGCTGCTGGGATTGACATACCGCCCGTGCTGGCTGGATAACTGATAGGCCGAGGTGGTGTATTTCCCCAGCTTGTCGCACACATCCTGCAGAGTTTCCTTATCGTCCGCCTGCAGATAGATCCAGGTCTGGCAGTTGGACTTGACGATGGCCGCCGTCTCCTTATCGTATTTCTGGGTCAGCTGTTCAAAACTCTGTAAAAACAGGTTGAACCGCACGCCCCGGCCTCCGGCTACCGTCAGCTTGTTGGTGAAATCATTCAGTTTGGTAAAATTCCCAAACTCATCCAGGACGAAATTCACACGGTTCTCCAGCCGCCCGCCCCGCAGGTCAGACTGGCGCACCAGCAGTTCATACAGCTGGGACACCATCAGGCTGGCGATGGGGTAGTACGTGGTCTTTTCATCCGGCAGGATCAGGAACAATGCCTGCTTCTTCCTGCCGATATCCGCTATGTTGTAATCACTCTTGTGGGTGATGGCATAGACGGAGCGGCTGGTGAACAGACGCAGGGTGGTCAGGGCAGATGTGTCAAAACTGCCCTTGGTACGGCTGGGCGCCACCTCCGCAATAGACATCAATGCCCGCGCCGGATGCTTTGCCGGGAGTTTCTTCATGTACTCGCTCATGGGCGTTTTCCCTCCCACGGACTTGCTCATCTCTGCGATGAACCAGTACACATTGGTCAGGTTCTGGTACTCCGGCCGTTTCCGGTTGTCCGCCACCACACAGAGGATGGCCGCCGCTATGGTGGACTTTTCCCCGTTCTCCCAGATCTTCTCGTTGGATGTGTTGTCCCCCACCAGGATGTTGGTGATGTCCCAGGCGTACATCTCCGCCCGCTCCACATCGTCCTCATTGATGGCGTCAATCACCGGCTGGAGCAGGTTGTAGCGGGTACTTTTCTCCGGATTCTTGAAATCCAGGCAGATGACCTCATAGCCCAGCTTTTTCAGATAGTCTGCCGTATAGTGGTACAGCTCCGCTTTAGGGTCGCTGATGACCAGGCTCTCCCCGGACAGCGCTATGGAGCAGATGGACTGGATGACCAGGCAACGGGTCTTGCCGGAGCGGGTGGCGCCGATGGTCAGGGTGTGGGTATCGTCCCCGATCAGGTACAGCTTCTCCCGATTCCCCATTTTTTCCATCCCCACCACAATGCCGCCTTTAGGGAAGAGTTTATAGGGGTCGGCTCCTCTGTCACCGGAATCTGCCCTCATTTCCTTTTCTGCCTTTTCCTTTTCTGCCTTTTCCTTTTCTGCCTTTTCCTTTTCTGTCTTTTCCTCTTCTGTCTTTTCCTTTTCTGTCTTTTCCTTTTCCGCTGTCTCCCTTCCAGACAGCGGTTTCACTGCCTCCTTTCCAATCTCTTGTCTGCCTGCTCTGGCAGGAGAGACCACATACTCTACAGTTTCAAAATCTTCATCCTCCTTTGCCCTTAATAAATTTATAGGAACGGACGGTGGAACATTGGGAGCTGCTGTTCTGTCCTCCGGCATATCCCCTGCTTTCTCCCGTCCGGTATCCTCTACTTTATTTCCTGTATCATTTTCTTTTTCCAGAAACGGCAGGTTCTCATAGCCTGTATCCAGAAGCATCCGGATCACTTCGTTATGCGGGTCAATCACCTGAGTCGCAAATACCCCGTCCCTCTCTTCCTTTTTTAGCCACCGTGACGAACCGTGCTGGTACTGGCCTGACGGGGCCGGGGTGTAGATATCCCCGGCAACCTTCACAAGCTCGCTCTGATAGGTACGGCTGTTCTGCACCCAGAAGAGGATACAGCACAGTGCCAGAAAGCCCTCAAAGGAAAGGAAGAGCAACAGCTGCCGGCGCTCGGTAAACAGTTCCGACAGACACTGGAAAAACGGAACCAGCGTCAGCGTATCGTACCGCCTGGACATCAGCCCGTGCAGGGCCGCCGTAAAGAACAGGTTCAGAACAGTTCCCACTGCCAGCAGGATAACGCTTAAGATCAACTTTTCTTTTTTCTTCATTGGCATAATTCCTCTTCTTCCTCCTGCCCGTATTTGGCAATCCCGCTGACAAACTCCGGGTAAGCATTTTTCAGCATCTCCACCGTTTCCTCTTTGGGGATGCCCAGCAATTCCGTTCTTGACACCGCCATATGGTCTTTGTCAATGGGATGGCACAGATGGACGGTATCACTGAAACTTCCCCCTTTTCCCTCACAGCCAGGGCCATGGGTGACAATCCACAGCTGATTACGGGCGTTGCGATACTCCGGTTTCAGACTTTCAAGCCTAAGCACCACCAACCTGTCCATATAGTTCTCTTCCCGGCTTCCCTCCCTGCAGTCCTGACTATTTAAAAGTGGGACTTTATCGATGCTGACTGGATAATACTCTTTCAGTGTGGGATAGGGGACAAAATAAGTCCGGATGCCGTGTTCCTGTGCAAAATCAATCTCCCCCTGCATCCCCTGGCTGACCTTCTTTCCCATCACCCACATCTCATCACATTTTTCCAGCAGGGAGAGCCCCAGTTTTAATCCCTGTTCCCGCTGTTCTGGGATGGTATCGTTGCACCACTGGCTGAAAATAACGTGGGGCGCCAGCGGCAACAAGCCGCACTCGCTGACAAGCCTGCTGTATTCCACCGCATTTTTGATATTCCTGTCATAATCTCCACGCAGGGGGCTGGCAAGGTATACCATTTTCAAATGAATCTCACCTCCCATGAAAAAGGCAGGCCGCATACCTGATTGTCCAGATATACAGCCTGCCTTATTTTCCTATATTCTTTTTTATTCCATTGTCACTGTAATGACTTTCACCGGTTTCCCAATCTTTCTCGCATAATCGGCTATCTCTTTTGTCCCCCGGCTTTTTCCATCCCATACAGTAACCACCAGATCGACCATGGCAGCCATCTGGATATCCTGTTCTGAAAGTTCACCCTGCCTGCTCTTCTCTCTGTCCAGCTCCACAATCTCCACAGGGATTCCATGGTACTGTGCATACTGCTCTGCCACAGAGCCGATCCCTTTTTCCTGATAACAGAGAATCCTCCCACAGTCTCTGGGAATATAAGGGGAAAGGGGAAAGGTCAAACGCAGAGATGGAACGGGAGCCGATCACCAGCACACTGATCGTGGGTGCCTTACAGATAAGCAGCTGGCCGTCCGTGCAAGATACCTCTATGGGGGTTCCCGGCAGAAAACCATAGTCCCCCAGCCATTTCCCCTCAAGACGCAGCTGAGGAACCGGGTATCTCTCCCAGTTCCCGCCCCGGTAAACCCGCAGCCGTCGTTTTCCGCCCCGCTCCGCTGACCGGTGTTTCTGCTCACCATCCTGTCTGCTTTTTTCACGTCCTTTTTCTTCCTTATGACGGGTTACATCTTCTCCGGGTTGTTTCTTTTTCGTGGAAAATTCTTTTTCGGTGGATTTTCCTTTCTCTTTGGAATACTCCCCTTCTATAGAGTCTCTTTTCTCCATTGGGGTTCCCTTTTTTATGGAATTATCTTTCTCCATGGGATCGCTATCGGATATCATAGTCGATCTGTTCGCCAAATTCTTCCTCCATTTCCTCCGGTCTCTCCTCTTCCATGGGCCGGCTCCCCGGTTCCTCCCTGTCCCTGGCTGCCTCCAGCTGCACCGCAAGGAACAGTTCCGCAGGGGCGTCCGCCTCCGGTATCTGCTCCTCCTTCGGCACACAGGCATTATACAGCTGCTTATAAGCAGAGAATTTCTGGTTAAGAGTGGCATACAGGCTGTCCTCGGAAATGACCAGCGCCGATACCTCGTCAAACACATTTTTCAGTTCATTCAGCATGACGGCGCTGGATGCGGTATCATAGAACAGGTAATCCCCCTGCCTGCTCCCGCATTCTGCCGCCATGGGCGACATAAAGTTGTCTGCCACTGCCTCATGGACGGCAAATTTCAGGCTCTCTTCATCCTGGGTCATGTAAATGCCGTTCCGAACATGGAGCATATCATCCACCTGTCCGGCAGGCGTTTCCACCGGCGGCGCACATTCCCCGAAATAGTCCGTCAGGGACAGCTTTCCATCCCTCTGGATCTCCTCCATCTGCTTCATCACGACAGCTTCCATCCGTCTGCACAGCGCCATGCGCCGCTGCAGCACCTCATACACGGGGATGTCCTTTTTGCCCTCGTCAAAACAGAGCCAGTCCCCGTCCTCCCTCCCCATGGCGGCGGCTTTCTCTGAAAAGGTGTCCTTCACGGCATTTTTCCGTACCATGACACCCTCCCTCTCAATGCCCTGCCCGTCCACGGCCACGATCATGTAGACATTCAGCGCGATCTCCACGCAGGTATTGATGGTCCCCCAGATGGATTCCCCCTGTGGTGGCTGGTGCATAACATCACTCTCCTTTCTTTTCTCTCAATCTGCTATCACTTAGCTGTCAAGTGACTGTATAATAGTTATAAAGAATACCATAAAATATATCTGATGACAAGCAAGTGGAGGATATATCTTATGGCTACAAACAAACGGGTATTTACCCTGAGACTGGAAGATGAGGTTTTTGACAAGATCGGGGCGCTTTCCACCGCACAACACCGCTCCATGACGAACTATATCGAATATGTCCTGTTAAAACATATCAGAGAAGTGGAGCAGGCAGAAGGCGAGATCCGGCCGCCTGTCCCCAAAGACCATGACTGACAGCCCTCCCGCTCCGGCGGCGGGGCTGTTTTCTCGTCCCGTTCTTCCATAATACAATAATATATCTGTAATTTCAACCATTTTATTTGTATTATCTTTTGTTCAGCTATCACCCATAATATGAATCAGTAGGCTCCGCCTACTGATTCAACGACAGACCGTAGGTCTGGAGTCTGATTCTGAAAGGTTTCCAATATTGCAAGCCTGCTGATTTAACGACAGACCGTTAGGTCTGGAGTCTGGTTCTGAAAGGTTTCCAATATTGCAAGCCTGCTGATTCCAACAGATTTCCAATCCAGGAAATCCGCACAGACAAGAAAGGGTGACAGCCATGATCGATATTCCAAACCGGTTCCGAAAGCTGCGGAACGACAAAGGGTTCAGCGTATACCGTCTTTCCAAAGAATCCGATGTGTCCGAAAATTATATCCACAAGATTGAACGGGGCGAAAACCAGCCCTCCGTCTACATCCTGGAGAAACTGCTCTCCTGCCTCGGTGCCACGCTCTCCGAATTTCTGAATGGGGATAGCGAAGTCATGTACCCCTCTGATTTTGAGCGGGAGCTTCTGGAAAGCGTCCGTGTCCTGCCGGAAAAGAAAGCACAGGCCCTGCTCCAGATGGCAAAACTCCTGAAAAACTAACCACCCTGCCATAACAAACTGCCTTTTTCCTAGCAGGGCGGCGCTGTACATATCCAGTACCCAAAGTGCCATCCCACGTCACTTTCCTACCGTTCCCTCACATTTTCAAGGGGCGAAAACAGCTTCATGAAATCAAATGTCCTCTCCTTTTTCCCCAGCTCCGGCACAATATCCTCAATCCGTTCCACCAGCGCCGCCACGGATTCCATGCCGTTTTGATCCAGTTCCTGATCCTCCGTCCGCAGCTTCACAAGCCCTGCATGTAGGATCTTAAGTTCCGTTTCGGTAAACAGCTTCTTCTCGTCCACCAGCCCACTCCGCAGGGCAAAGTCCTCGAATGCCGCCTCCTTGTTATAAAAATACTGTCTCTGGATAGGAGCACCTCCATGCTTCATATCTTTCCGATAAGTAGATAATACATAATCAAAGATGGGGTGCTGCTTGCAAACCAGGACTACACCATTATGCTCGTTGATCTTCACCAAACCACTTTTATCCTGGGTGACTGCCGCTTCATTATAAGGCCGGTCTGAACAGATGCCGCAGCCGATGGCCGTAGACTTTGCCAGCGCCTGCAGCCGTTCCATCAGCTTTTCCTCCACGTCTGTAAAAGGGTTTTTGATAATGGCGTCCTGCCTGCCGTAAAAGGCGATCTGCCGGTTCTTGTGGTAAATGTCCGCCACATAATCCGGTGAGGACGGCGGCCGGATGGAAAACCCCTTTTTCTCCAGCGTTTCAAAAAACGCCTGGTAAAATTCCGTCTTGCTTTTCATTTACATCTCCTTCCTGCTGATTATATTTGTAGTAAGCGCCATGATACTCTTTCCTTAACCTGTCATGCCAGCCATAAAGAATGCCTGTCAGTTCGCAAAGCCAGAATATCTGTGGCATTTACTACGGCATGTTATCCGACATCCGCCCACACTCCAGCCTAATGCTCATATCCCTTATCCTGATATTTCAGATACAGCTCCTTTCTGGCCTCCTTGGACAGCTCCCCCTGCCATGCTTTCTCAAAATCATCATATTGGCGGCAGTTAGTATCCACCATGGAAGAGAGCATGTCAAGCATCTCCAATACCATCTGCTCCACATAATATTTCCTCCGTCCCTCCCGGTACTCCGCCTCCCTGCCCTCGTCATCCAGGCGGTTTAAGGTCTTTACCATCCCCAGAATCCGGTTGGCAATGATCTTGTCGGCCTCGGCCTCAAACTTCTTTCTCTGGAATGACAGGTATTCCTCGCTGCCCCCGTACAGATACACCATCTTCATCTTGCTCTCCACATAATCTGTCCGCAGCTTTTTCAGTTCCGGCACATGAGAGAGCAGATAGGCCGTAAGCGCATCCACCTGTTTTTTCAGTTCCTCCGGCAACATCTGGTAGGCGATCCTCCCCTTCGGGGGAAGTGCGGATTTCAGACGGAAAACCCTGTCGGCAGTCTCATTCAGCATATTATCGGAAAAATCAAAATCTTCCGCCAGCTCCGAATCCAGGTCATATTCCTCCCGGAGTTTCCGGTATCTCTTATTTCCCAACAGTCGGATATGGCGCTCAAAATCATCCACCAGACTGTCGCTGATCTTTCGCAGGTCGGCCGCCGCCCTGGTTTTTTCCTCCCCATAAGCCCTTATCCGGTCGGCAAAGGTATCCTTTATCATCTGCCTGCGGATATTGTTCGGGACGGATGGATGGGTAAAGGGGTTCTTGATCTTAGCCTTTTCATCAGAATCATCCCAGAACACCACATGGAGATGGGGATGGCTCTTCTCCCTGTGCAGAGCCGCCGCCCACTGGAAATGCTCCCGCCGAATACCGTTCTTCTCCGCAATCGTGCGGATGTGGTTCTCAATATACCTCTCCCATGCTTTTTTATCCGTCAGCAACAGATCCTTTGCCGTGTCCTCCCCAAAGGAGACCACGCTGCGGTACATGGTGACATGCCGCCGGGAGTTCTGATAGACCAGCCGCGCCACATCCTTCCAGTCCTGAAACTCCGTCAGGGATGTCCCCGGCTTCAGGCAGCCGAACAGCCCATGGTTCATGCCCTCATTCTTTGCCACCCTGGGCCGGGTGGCAATATAGCGCACATGGGCATAATTTTTGCTGGCCGTGCTTTTGTAGTTGGGGTTCTGGAACCGCTGCTTATAGACTAACAGGGAAATAGGCTATCACCTCCTCTACCTCTCCCATTCCTCCTCGTATTGCCAACTGTCATCCATCCCTTCCGATTCCTCCTCTTCCTCCATCTGGCAGGCATGTTTATAATTCTCCATGGTAGTGCGGTAGCGCCCTGCTTCTTCCTCCAGATACTTAAGCCCCATGGCCGTGCTTGGCGGCGCCGATTCATATTTCCTGTAAAGGAGATAATGGTCACAGGCCGGGTCATCCTTCGGGGACAGCATATCCAGAAATTCATCATAGCCAAACGGACATGCCCTGTTAATCTCCTGGCATATCCTGTTTAAGTCCAAAAACAGATCCACACATTCCATCCGGGACAGCACCATCTCCCCCACAGGTTCCTCTGCCTCCAGCTTTACCCGGATATTTCCTGTGCCGGAAACCGGCAGGGACGAAGCCTGCCAGGTAATGCCGATACTGGATAAATGCTCCTGTAGTTCATACAGCTTACAGGGCAGCTCCACCACCAGGGTATTCCCCCGATGCTCCAATACTGCTGTTATCATAAGCGTCTCCTTTACCGTTCCATTTCCATGTCCTCATCCGGTTCCCCAAACATTTCACCCCCTGTCTCTCCATTCTGCTCCCCTATCCCCATTCCCATATCTTCGGACAATCCCAGCATCTCTGTATACATCTGCTCCATCCTGCTATGCAGCCGCTGTGTCCGCTGGTACGGCGTACTATCCAGAATCAGCTCCAGCTTCCCGTTCTCTGCGTCCCATATCTGCACTTTCACTTCACCGGATGCAATCCAGATGGCGTTGCAGACCTGTTCCATGTAAGGATATCCCATGCGGGAAATGTCAAAAGGCGTCACCTTGCACTTCCCCGTCCACTTAAACAGGTTGTGGGCGATCTCCACCACCTGCAGGCTGGTCTCATCAAAACCCCGCATAGCACGTTTCAGGCCGTCAAACCCGATACCCATAGCATTTACATGCTTCTTTGCTACCTCAAATATCCCCTGCTCGCAGGAGAGCAGATAAAAAGCCGCATGGTAAGAGGAATCCAGTGTCTTTCCCTCCGTCCGTGCGGCCAGCTCCTTATAGCGTTGTGCCTGATCCATGTCTCCCCCTATCTCTCCATTTCCTCTTCCATGCCTTCTGTTTCCATTCCCTCATATCCGGCGGTAGCCATTTCCCTGTTCCCCACCAGATCCCTGGTTTCCTCCGGGGACAAGGCCATGGAAATCTTCTGTTCCTTTCCGTCATAAAAATATACCTGATTGGACAACACTTCCTGGGGCGGCACTTGAGCCTGATTGATGTCTGTCACCATGCTCTGCAGTTCTTTTGCCCCCATACCATTCCCCTCTTTCATAAGCAGCACTTCATGGATGCTGCTGGGCAGGATATAAAAACTGGACTGAGTGGCTTCTGCGATGGACTGCAGAAGCCCCGGATACAGCATAGCGGCCGCCCCCTTGCTTTTCTGCGGGTTTGTTAAAACATACATCTCCTGCTCCTCAGAAAAGACCTCTCCCGGTTCCAGGGATTCCTCCCCGTCAAAATATACCGACATCAGACTGCAGATCTGTGCGGGCATCTGGACAGCAGTATTATCCAGGGCCGTTTCATACAAAGTTTCCACATCCATATCCCATGTTTCCATGAGTTCATTCGTTACCAGAGCGTTTGCGCATACTCTTCCCTGCTCATAAAACAGTATACGAAATGCTGCCAGAAGATCCGTGCCTTCAATCTCCTTTTTCGGACAGTTTTTCAGGCTTTCTTTGTTCATATCCCGGTTTACCACCTCTACCCGGATATTTTCTTTTATGGTATTAAAATCCTTTGCGGATTCCCTCATATTCTCCGCCCATTCCCTTTTGGATTCATTCTCCAGATAATCTCCGGCTACCGTCTGTAAAATTGTCTCATCCGAAACCCAGTCCGGGAACCTTGCGTAATACTCATCCAGAAATACTCTGGCGGCCATCTCCTGTCCCTCCCTTTTTATGGTCATGGCCGTCTGTTCCTGGTCGTTGTTCCCCGGTACATGGACGATCTCTACCGCTGCGTCCCGGTATTCCCCTGGCAGATAGGTAAGAATCCCATCCTTTATTTTCTGCTGAAATTTTTCAAAGCCTGTCATATCTTCTCTTTCCCTTTCCTGTTCATTTTCATAAGCCTCATTTTCCATAGACTCCATCCACTCAATGACTGTGATCTGTTCCTTAACGCTGCAGATAATATCCCTGCCCCGGTCATAACTTATCCGCAATCCGGCGCAGGTTGTCGCTGTCCGCCAGGAAACTGTTGATCTGGAAGTCCTTCTTCTGCATATAGTCCACCCCCAAAGCCACCGCCTCCGACAGCATCTGGTCGAACTGTTCCTCTGTCCCTTCATGAGCCACGTTCATCAGCACCTTCACCAGCAGAAAGAAAGCCGCCGCATCTACCTTGCCGGATTTCATATGCATCTTTGCGATACGGTTGGCCTGCTGTTCCACCACCGCCCTGATGTCCTCGATATGGTAGACTGCCTGCAACTCCTGCCGGATGATGCCCGCGATCAGGTCGATATCCTGACTGTATCCCTCCACCGCCAGCCCTTTCTCAATGTAGCGCCGGATCTGTTCATTCCGGGAGATATGCTCCCTGTCCGCCATCCTGTCAATCTGGCTGCACATCTCCTTTGTCAGATAGACCGAAGTGATGATGCGGTCGTCCCGTTTTGCCATAGGCGCCCTCCTTTCCCTTTCACAGCTTTTTAACAGGTTTCATTCCCCTTTAACAAGGGTACAGGCTTTGCCTGTACGGTGTTTCCCCGGTTTGTTTCACAAACCTATTCCTGCCTTAACTCCAAAATCTCCGATTTTGAGCGAAAGTCCCCTCTGCATAGCATCGGGGCGGAGGTCGCTCCGCTCCCGAAAAGCGAAAAAAGGAAGTACCATGGTCTCCCCACGATACTTCCCCTGAAATTTTTCCACTGTTTTGTTTTACCGCTCCCACCCCTGCAGGTTCTCCCGCCCGCGCTCTGCTTCCTGCTCCGGCAAAGGGGTAAACTCAATGCCGTCAATACAGTTCTCATACAAAAATTGTTTAATCTCCGTCATGTCATTGGATTCATAAAACTGTATTAACAGCCCCGTAAAGGCCGGCTGCAGTTCAATGGGAACGGAAATAATGCCGCACCCGTTTGAGATCATCACATGGTTCCCCGCCAGCATGGATGTCCTCTTATTGCCGTCCAGGAACATCTGCTTCCGCACAAGATAGAGCATCATAGTCAACGCCCGGTCTGTCGGGTTCTCTATCTGTCCGATTTCCGCCATTTCCTCTTTAATTTGGGATTCAATGGGCATATCCGGCTTCCATGTTGTACCGCCGATACTTACCGGCACATTCCGCAGATACCCGGCCCGGATGATCAGGTTATCTCCGCCCACACACTGGTTGATCTTACAGACAAACGGATAATCCGTAGGGTAATCCAGGGTATCCAGCACGAACTGCCATGCGTGTTTCAGGTTGTTCACCGCCACAATGTCAGATACCTTTACTCCCTGGACGCTCATGCCGTTATAGATAGCCTCCGTGTCCGGATAGGTCACGGCCAGCCCCTCCAGCCGTGCGCTCTTCCAGATATAGTCCACGATATTCCTCTTTGCAACAAAAATGTTTTCTTCCCGTGTCATATGGTATTTTGCTTCCATATCAATCACCTCTCTCTGTTCCGATATTCATTTGAAGGGAGCGGTCACTCCAGTTTCATGTACAACAGCGGATATGGGTTTCTCTGCTCATCCAGATCAGTCCTTTTATAGACACAGAATCCCATATGTTCATAAAAATCCCTGGCTGACGGGTTCTGCTCATTTACAGCCAGTTCCTTGATGAGATAGGTTTCCATCCCATATCGGATCAGCCTTTTCCCAAAACCTTTCCCTCTTTCTGCGGCCGATACGAACAGCATTTCCAGTTTTTGACCGGCAATCCCCATAAAAGCAACCGGGACTCCATTTTCATCCTCTGCAATAACCAGATGCGGTATCTCTTTTAATGCCTGCGGAACATATCCTTTGATGTTTTCTATTTCGCCATCCGTCAAAAACAAATGTGTCGCCTTTACAGAGCCTTCCCATATCTCTAATAACTGCCGTATCAGAAACGGAGTTCTCTCCCTGACTTCCACGATCCTCATATTTCCTCCACACAGCTTTGCTATATGTTTGATTCTGCCCATTTTCAGATAAAGCTACTGATTTCAAGTATACCACAGATCCGTGCCTGCACAAAGTATGCTTTGGAAATATTTCTTCAAATATCCCTTAATACCGTTCCAGAAAATCGCTGATCTCTCTGCACACCCGCTCCCCGTGGGCAAATGCAAGCACAGCAACCACTGAAATCCCCACCACTGCCAGCACTCCAATCAAAACCACTTTCATACACACCTCCGTCTTTACCGTTCCCACTCATCCTCCTGCAGCTCCATCCTGTCCTCCGCCCGGCCACAGGGATAGACAAACGGCGGTACATCATCAACTTTTCTCGCCTCTTTTAAAATACTGGAGATCACGGCGGCATCCGCCAGACGGAACTCTTCATCCGCTTTTCCGGAGTTATATTCCTCGGCATAGAACACCATGAGATAGTCCAGATCCACAATCTTGGAATCCATGCCGTTCTGTACGGCCTCCTCAAAACTCATGCCGTAATACCGCTCCACTTCGGACTTATCGCCACCGCAGCCATGAAGGATCAGACCCTCCAGCAGCTTCCTGACCTCCATCTGTTTCCGCTCTTCCAGCTGGCACACATAAACCGGCCTCATATGCCTCCTTTCCGGCATCAGGGATATGCCGCTTCCAACTCTTCCACTTCTGCCCTTTCAGGGCCGTCCCTGTTCCTGACCGACATTTCCCGGAAGGTAAGCAGATCCTCATTAAAATCCTTTGTCTGAGGGGTCTGGATGAACACTTTATATCCCGCCTTTGCAAAAGCCTCCGCTGACTGTTCCGCCTGCACCTGCCCATGATTGCGGGGCTGCCCGTTTGCGTCCTTCCCGTCCACGTCATTGTCGTAACAGAACACAATCTCCCGGATCACCGGGTGGCTTTTCAAATAGCGGGAAAGGGCTTTATCCGACAGGCACCCCTCCGCCACCCGGTGATCCTCCCGCCAGTCAATGCCATACAGCTTACACAGGGTAGCATGGCTCATGGCATCAATGGGCGCCTCAAACTCATACACCCGGTCAGAGCGCCCCTCCATGCAAAAGCCGTAGGTCTTGTCGGAATTCTCCATGTCCTGCCGGAATTTCCGGTCACTGCTGGGAGAGCGGAGCGCACAGTACCGGGGCTTTCCTTCCCCGTCATAGCCTACAAAAGCACAATTCCGGAAGGTATACCCATTTTTCTGTGTGACTGCCTGATAGATTTTGTTCTGGTTGATCATGGCATACACGATCTCGCTGTCAATGCCACGGGTGCGTGTCAGATAAGCGATGGTACGGTTGAAATCCTTGTCTTTCGGCGGCAGCACCAGATCCCCTCTGGGTTTCTTCTCCACTGGTGTCACATAATGTTCTGTCTGCTCATAGGCACGGCAGCCCAGGATCATCTCCACCGCGCTTTTAAAGTCAGCGGCTCCCAGATATTCCTGGGCAAACTGGATGATGTTCCCGCTCTTCTCCCCGGCAAACTGGTAATATCCCCGCCCGTGTCGGAACAGGTACAGACCGCCGCTGTGCTTCACATGGACCGTGTTCCTGTCTCCTTTCTCCACCTCAAAGCCGTGGCTGACGGCGAAATCGATGATATTGGTGTCAAAAACCTGCTTCATCTGCTCTTCCGTAAAGGGCATGGGGCGCCGCCTCATGGCTGTTTGTCTGTCCGTAACCGTCACCTCCCTGCAATCAGAAAAGGCGCCGGCAAAATGGTTTTTCTTCCATTCTGCCAGCGCCCTGCACTGTGTTGTTATTTTTCCATTATTCTGTTATTGTTTCTGTTCAATCTGCCGTTATTTCAGCTTCATTCCGTCTTTAAAAGCGTTCCCCACCTTTTCGCCCAGCTTCAGATAGACGTTGTTCACCGGGTCAAACACAATGGGTTCCAGCTTTGCCGGGTCGATCTTCCCGTTTTCGTCCAGGATCTTTTCATCTGCGGAGACATTGACGATCTCGCCCACCAGCCTGCAGGTCTCCTTATCGTAGCTTATCAGCCTGCACTCCACCGTCATAGGCAGCTCCACAATAACGGGAGCGTCCACATGCTCCGCCTTTTCCGTATGGAACCCTGCCTTTGCCAGCTTGTCCGGCACCCTGTTTGCGGACTCGATCCCCACATAATCGCACTCCGCCACATGAGCCGCATCCGCCATGCTCACCGTAAAAGCGCCACGGGCCAGGATATTCGCCACCGTCTTATGCCCTGCGGAAAGACACATGGAAATCTGTGTGTCATCGCTGATGCCTCCCCATGCGGCGTTCATGGCGTCCGGCGTCCCATCCTCCCCATAGGTGGCAATGATAAATACCGGCTGCGGATACGTCCACGGCTTCGCTCCAAAATTCTTCCTCATCTGTTTTCCTCCTTTGCTCCAAAGCGTTCTTTCAGGCCGGAAAGCGTATCCACATCCGCCATATCCTCTTCCGTCAAAAGCGGATACCCTTTCTCTGCCCGCAATTTATTCCCTTCCTCTAAGATAGCCGCCCTGACAAAGCTGTCAAAACGCTCCATCAGTTCTTCATCTGTCTCTTTCCGCTTATCCTCTGCCATTCTGCATTTACCTCCGGTTTCTATTTCCAACTGGTTCTCCCGTTCCGGTTATGTATCAGGCCGTGATTCCCAGCCTTATTTACACAGGAACCTCCGTTAGATGACTCAAGTATAGCAGACCGGCAGACTTTGTTCAATGCCTCCGTCTTTTCACCGCTCCATTTCTTCTGCATCCGCTTCCTTTCCTGCCTCTTTCTCCGCCTGTAGCTCCGGCAGCCGAT
>CAJTKW010000004.1:7703-13483 GCA_910577035.1 uncultured Acetatifactor sp. | reverse complement strand
GAACCGGTCAGCCCCCGGCACAAGGGCCAGGGACCTGCCGTTCTCCCAGATCATATGCAGCTGTCCCGCATCGTCCACAGACTTCACGATCCCTTTCAGGCCAGGCGGCATTCCCTGCTCATTCATATAATCCAGTTCTATCCGGGAACCTGCGGGATACCGCTTCCGTATCGCTGCAACCTCCGCCTGCGTTTTCCATCCTGCCATAACCGCCTACCTTTCCAAACTTCCGTCCTTCGTATAGTCCAGGAGATTTTCTGACACTTCCTTGCGGCTGCACGGCACAAACACATGGTCCCGAAAATCCGCCAGAATCTCCTTCAGTGCATCCGGCAGGCGCTCCTTATCCACATGGATATCATCCGTGAGAGTTGCCGTGTAACCGTAATCATAGGTTCCGTAGGTCTCCTTCAGGAACCGGCGCACTGTATCCGGCATTTCCTCTTCACGGGGATTTACACAGCCGTACTTTGTCAGATAGTCTGTCCCCCAGTGTTCCCCGGATGAAGATAGATCCAATTCCAGAAGGGCGATACAGACATTGCCGTTCTCCCTGGACTGCAGTACCCCCGGCAGAAGGACAAAGCCTTCTTCCAGCGTGTCACGGTCAAAAGTTTCCGTGCCGTACACTTCCACCACACCCTGGTGGAGAGCGTTCAGCACGCTTTTGGCGTATGCCTTTTCCTCTGTCTGGTAATCTTCCTGGAGACGTGCGTAATTGATCCGGTTCAGCACATTCCGGTTGATATAATCCACATAGAAATTCATTTTATAATCGTTCATCGTTCCCCCTTTTCTGTCCCGGCAGTCCAAAACTGATTTTCCTCCTGCGCCGGATTTCATTGTCAGGCATCAGGATATTCCAAAACTGCCTTCCCGCTGTTCTACCGGATAACATCTCCCGGCAGTGCTTCCTGCTCTTCCGCAGGCGCCTCCCTCTGCCCTTCCCCCGGCAGGAAACACTCCGCCTTATGGATGATGCCGTCCAGCAGGCTGCTCCCCTCCGGCTCATTCTCCATGCCGGCCTGCAGCGCAAGGGAATAAATCTTCTGCATTTCCTCTTCATTGAAAAGCGGGACCGCATCCTGCTTGAAATACCGAAGGATTTCCTTTTCCGCCGCCTCCATACCGAACAGCTTCTCATGGGAAAGCGCCTGCTGGTAAGCCTCCCTGTCACGGACCGGCTCCCTGGAACCGTCCGGGTTCAGGATATAGCACTCCAGCCCCTGCATGACCGCCCTCTCCGCATCCATGGGGCCGGTCAGCGACATATCCCCTGCGGTATAGCCGTAGTCATGGAGCCTGTCATGCTCCAGGCGTCTTACATAGTCGTCCGGTTCCATCACATCCACCGCATCCCAGAACATCCTGCGGGCTCCCGCCATGTCCTGGGACAGCTGGTATTCATCCTCCACCAGATACCGTCTCCTCTCCGCCGTTCCATACCGGTCTGCGATGGCCTGCCAGTTCTGCTCATACTCCTGCCAGCTGAAAGTGCGGCAGCTGTTGGGGTTCTTAAACACCACCTCCACTTCCACAGGGTCATGGGAATGGGTGCAGAGATAGTCCAGGTGCTTCTGATAGTCTATTTCCAGGATATCCCCCATCACCCGGTCGTCTTTCATGCCGTGCAGTTCCACCCGGAACGCCTTCACATGCTCGTCCCGGCACCCGCCATAAAAGAACCAGGTATTGTGCGGGCTGGTCTGCCGGATATGCACGCTCCGCTCCGGGAAGCACCAGGTTCCGCCCTTCCTGCTCATCCAGAAAAAGTTCCGGGGCGCGTTCCTGTCCCCCGCCGCCTCCCGGAGCATCTCCCGGTCATAGGCAAAATCCGTCTGGAAGAAGCTGGTATTCTGTTCCATAATCTTCTGCAGGGTCTCCAGCACGTCCACGTCCTGGAAACAGGCATTGGGCCGGAAGTGGTATCCCTGTTTCTGCAGGCTTTCCCGAAGTTCCGCCAGCATCTCTTCCCTTGTCCCTTCCATGGATTCCCCGTTATACCGGTTCCGCTGCGAAAAACCGGGACCCATATCCTTTGCCCGGACGCACAGCCCGCCGCAGCTGTCCGGCAGGACAAAATTCATCCTTCCGTTTTCCATACCTTCCCTAAACGGAATCCCCTCAAACACACTCCGCAGATCATCGTACCCTGTCCCTTCCATCTGCCGGATCTCCTGGATCTCCTCACGGGGCAGGTACAGCTTCCGCAGATGATACTTATTCGCTTCCAGTTTTGCAAGGGCATAAATCTCACTGCGCTCCATCTTCATCCCCCTCTCCTTGTTTTGTTTTTTTTAGTGTCCTCCAGACGGTAGGGAACCCCGATAAAATCCAGCACCCTGCCGCAGCCCAGACGGTTGATGCAGTAATCATACTGCTTTGGGTGGGTCTGCTGCATCCGCTGGAACCGGTTGGGTTCCTCTTCCAGATGCACCCCGAACATACAGTACATGCAGCCTGATCTGGATACCCCGCTGGTCTTTAATATCCGGCTGCCGTCCTTCTTTTCCGCCTCCTCGATTTCCCCGTAAATAGGGCTGTAGGGAATCCTGGTTCTTTTCAGATATTCCAGGATATCCTGCTCCAGCCAGAACGCCATGGGCTGGCTTAAAGGCCGTTTCCGCTCAAAGCCGTTACATCCGTACTGGAGCCACTTCTGTGTCCGCAGGCGGCTCTCCTGGGCCATCAGCCCCACGATCCCATGCCTGCCGGTCTGATGCTCAAACCGGTAAATAGGCGCCTTCTTCATATGGTAACAGCACCTGGCTGATATCTTGAATGGCGCCTCCAGTAAATACCGGTAATTCTCACAATTATATACGGACTTGCTGCCGTCCGGTGCCAGCAGCGTCCCGTTCAGCCTCTCAATCCTTGTGGCCTGCCCCTTCCGCGCCCCGTCCACACAGTCCGCTATCTCCTTGGAAATCACCGGATACCCATATTTCTCTATAATCTGCGGGAACGGGTATCTGGGCCGCAGCCACTCCACGTTCTCCTTTGTCTTTACAAACTCCCGAAGCTCCGGGTATTCCAACCCCGTATCCACGAACACCGCCGGGATGTCGGGGTATACCCTGCGGGCAATGTCAAGGAGCACAGTCGAATCCTTCCCGCCAGAAAAACTGACGAAAACCTGCCCTCCGAATTTCAAGTACCATTCCAGAATCCGGGTCTGTGTCACCTGTATCTTCCGTTCCAGGCTCCAGCCCTGCATGGCCTTTAAGTCCTCCCTGGTATGTTTCAACCGCCAAATACCTGCCTTTCACAAGAAACCTTTGTCTGCGCCTGCTTTCGCTTCCTGTGAAATCCTGCTTACCCTTTTGGCTCCTGCAGTGTTTGGCCTGTTTTCGCTTTTTAAGTCTCCCTTCTACCGTTCCATGCCGTTTTCCTCTTCCTGTTCATACCTTTTGATTTTTACCGGCTCAAATTTCTGGTTTTTGATGTTGGTGAACCACTGCACCATAAATCCTTTCAAATCCCTTACCGTTGCGGGGGCTGCATCCGCCGTCTCATAATACACGCCGATGCCGTCCTGGAGAAAAGAAGCGGGGTGGATGGATTTGTTTTCCTGATCGATGGTAAAGGTGATCTCCGGGTCACGCATGGAATCCCCGTTCTGGTCATAATAATGGGCTATGCTGTATTCCTCCCCTCCGATGGCCTCCACTACCAGATCCTCATACCCCTTTGCCTGCAGCTTCATATAATAGGCTTCTCCATCCAAGACCGGAGCCGCAAACAAGTGGAGCTTCCGGTAGATCCTCTGCTCCAGTGTGGGGGGCTCCTTTCTCTCCCCCTGTCCGCTTCCATCCCCATTTTCCTCCGCCGCCATCACATCCTCCCCGTCCTCCTTAAATTCCAGCGCCAGGTCAAGCTGCACCTTTTTCTTCTGCAATTCCAGCAGCCTTTCCTCGTCCGGGAAGGGCTTCCCGCACTGTTCCTTTGTCTCTGCAAGCTGCTGTTTCAGATTGGCAAGCTCCTCCTTGTCATATTCGTTATCTGACACGATGCGGTCCGCAAGATGCTCGATGCGGGTGATGTTCCCCAGCTCGGAATCGCCGTAATCGGTGCTGTAGCTCCCCTTCCCGCACAGCCGGATCTTTATTCCGCCCATATCAGGCTTTATCAGCCGGATGGTAAGCCCTGCATAGCTGCCAACGTCAAGGGAGGAACCCGTCTCCATCTTCATAACCCTGCGGCCGCATACCATCAGATGTTCCGCCGCCTTTGTGCGCTCGTCATGGATGCGTCCGTCAATCACCATGCGGAAATCTTCCGTCTTATTGGCCTGATACGTCCGGATATCCTCGTCCCTGGCCGCTATCTCGTTCTCCTTCCGGGCAATCCGGACCGGATAGTGGCGGCTGGCCTGCTCCTGCAGCTGGGCCTGCTGGCTCTGCCAGGAAGATTTCAGCACCGTCAGCCGGTTAATCTCATTATCTGTTTCCATCTTCTCCTTCACTCTTGGGTCAGAGGTCGCCAGTGCCTTGAACTCCGCATACTGCAGCACGGTCTCGTCTAAATCCTCGCAGGTTCTTAAGGGGGAGCGGCCGGTCATGATCTGGCTGATATACCGCTGTTTCTGCTCCAAAATCTGCCAGAGGTAGCTGTCAAAAGTATTCTCCGTGATGTAGTTGAAGATGGAGACCTCCTTGTTTTCATTGCCCTGCCTTAAAATCCTCCCGTTCCTTTGGGTCAGGTCGGCCGGGCGCCACGGCACGTCCAGGTGGTGCAGGGCGATGAGTCTCTCCTGCACGTTCATGCCGGTTCCCATCTTCTCCGTGCTGCCCATCAGGATGCGGATTTCCCCTTTCCTCACCTTTTCAAAAAGCTGTTCCCGCTGTACATCCGTCTTTGCGTCATGGATAAAACTGATTTCCTCCGGTTTGACTCCCTGCGCAAGCAGCGCTGTCTTTGCTGCCTCATAAAAATTGAAACTGCCGTCATATTTCGGTGTCCCCTGGTCACAGAAGATCAGCTGGGTCAGCCTGTCCTCTGCCGTCTCCTGATAAATCTCCGCCACTTTTTTGGCGCACAGGTTCAGCTTAGTGCCGGGGTCGTCCGGTATCTCCGGGTCGATGGCTCTGGGGTCAATAGAAAGCAGCCGGGCCTCATGGGTCAGCTTCAGGAAATTGTCCTGGGTGCTGTCTACCTCCCCGTTCCGGATGGCCTCCGCCCGCTCTGCCAGCTCCATGACAATCCGCTTCTGGTCAGGGGTGCAGACAGATTTGATAACCTGTGGGCTGCCGGTTTTGGGAAGTTCCAGCATATCCGCCGTCCGGATATCCGCAATCATGGAAAACATGCTCATCAGCTCCGGCAGGTTGTGGAACTGGGAGAACCGGTTCTTCATCTGGTAGCCGTTTCCCTCCGGCCTGATTTCCAGGGAGGATGTAACCCGTCCGAAAGTTCCCGCCCAGGCATCGAACATCAGAAGCCCCCGCCTCTCCAGCTCCTTCGGCTGCAGGGTCTTCTGCATCACATATAATTCCGACATGGAGTTGCTCACGGGAGTCCCGGTCAGATAGATGACACCCTTTCCCCCACTGATTTCATTGATATACTGGCATTTCTGGTGCATATCCATGGCACGCTGGCTGCTTTGGCCGCTGATGCCCGCCACGTTGCGCATTTTTGTGTAGGAAAAATTATTTTTGTAGGCATGGGCCTCGTCCACAATCAGGGCATCCACACCCAGTTCCTCGAAATTGATTACATCATCCTTCTTCTCTGCCTTAAACAGCTGGTCGTACCGGAACTGCAGGTTCTTCCGGAAG
>CAJTKW010000004.1:0-7693 GCA_910577035.1 uncultured Acetatifactor sp. | reverse complement strand
GCTTTAAGGACCAGCTTTTTCCGTCCCTAGCCTTCTGCTCGTCAATGGCCCTTGTCACCTCGTTCAGTTCAGTCTCCATGGCCGCCAGCTGTCTCTCTCTGGATAACCCGATCAGTTCAAAGCTGGAGTGGGCCATAATAATGCAGTCATACTCCCCGATGGCGATCCGGCTCACAAAACGGCGGCGGTTCTGTTTCTGAAAATCCTTCTTCTCTGCCACTAAAATGTTGGCATTGGGGTACAGTTCCATATAGGCGTCAGACCACTGGCCTACCAGATGGTTCGGCACAGCGATCAGCGGCTTTGTCACTTTCCCCAGCCGCTTTAATTCATGGGCCAGCACAATGGCGGCATAGGTCTTTCCCGCCCCTACCTCGTGGGCCATGAGCAGGTTCCCCTCCCCGTACAGTCCGTGGGCTATCACGTCAAGCTGGTGGGGACGGAGCCGGATATCCTCCGATAAGTCCGGCAACACCAGGTCGGAGCCGTCATAGGTGCGGGGACGGATGTTGTTGAACCGGTCGTTGTACAGCTTTGTCAGCCTTGCCGCCCGCTCCGGCTCCGCAAAGAGCCACCGCTCGAACTCCGCCTTGATCTGTGCCTGCTTCTCCCTGGCAAGGATGGTCTCCTTTTTGTTCAGTACATATTTCACCTTTTCTTCGCCGGTGTCCGGGTCTGTATATTCCACCCGGTCTTTCACCTCCACGAACCGCAGGTTCAGGGATGCCTCCAGTATCTCATAGGCATTCATCCGCTCCGTGCCGTAGACCTGGCAGGCGGTGACGGAACCGCTTTCGTTCCCTTTGTTGGCAATGAAGTAAACGCCGCTGTATCGGGAAAATTCCAGTTCCGTGGCCAGGCGCCCGTATTTGTTCCCCTCCTGGGTCTTGAATGTTTCATACATAAAATCCTGGTAAGTCTCCAGGGGTATCCAGGGTGTCCCCAAGGAAAAGCTGATCTCCTGGGGTGTCAGCGGCGTGGGCTGCACTGTCCGCAGGGCTTCTACGTTCCGGGAGAAGCGCTCCGGCTCCTCCTCCGCTTTGATAACCGCCTCCGCCAGCTTGTCCTTTACATAGCCGCTTAAATATTCCCCGGCGGTCTGCCATCCGGCATAAGGGTTCCCCGCATACAGAACCGGGTCCTGGTAAATCTGTTCCCCCAGTTCTTCTATGATTTCATCCTTTGTAGCCTCCCTGCCATCCGCTCTCCGGTATAGCTGCGCCATATAGTCCAGGTCAATCCTGCCCTTTACGTTCAGGGAGACTTTTAATGCCTCTTCTGCGGATTCCACCATCGTGGGCATGATTTTGGGCCGGATGGTGGCCTTATAAAATATGGCGGTCTTTTCATAACGGACATCTTTTTGTCCGTTTTCCCTTGTTCCGTCTTTCTTCTCCTTCTCAATGGAACGCAGAAGCGGCGCGTTGGCATCCCTGGAGAACGCCGTCACATTGGCATAGGCATTGATGTAGCCGTACTCCTTCACAAAGCGGTCATAGACCCGGTTCAGATTTCTTATATGCTCCTGCAGGACTGCCTCATATTCCGCCGCTGGCCGGCTTTCCTGCTCCTGGTTCTGGAAATCTATGAGCCTGCGTACCGCCTGGGTAATCTCCACAAGCCCTTTGATGCGATCCGCTTTCCTTCCTGTGATATCCTGCTCATACATCCGGGAATGCTCCCGATAATATAATTTCCCATCCGCCAGCGCATAGGAGAAGTTGCGCACTGCCGGGTCTGCGGGGATGGATCTCACTTCGGGAGCACCCTCGGCCTGCGGTACGTCCCCCTCCTGTCCTGGCTCCTCGTAGGTTCCCTCCAGATAGCTGACGGCACGTTCCAGCCGCTCGTCCAGGTCGTCCCCCGGTATGGGGTGGCAAGCCGTGCTTTTCTCATTGCCATACACGCTCTCATCAAACACCATCTTCCCCAGCACCATCTCCGGGTGGTCGATGAACCAGGTATTCATGGGGATGCCGTCCCCATTCTGCTCCACTGACAGCCACGGACTGTTGGCCTCGTCCGGCACAATCTCCTGTTCCCGCTTTTTTAGGAACAGGATGTCCGTGGTGGCCTCCGTCCCCGCCACCTGCTTAAAGGCATTGTTGGGCAGGCGGATGGCTCCCAGAAGTTCCGCCCGCTGTGCCAGGTATCTCCGGCTACCGGAGTTTGCCTTGTCCATGGTATATTTGGACGTGATGACCGCCACAATTCCACCCGGACGTGTCTTATCCAGGGATTTTGCCAGGAAATAATCATGGATGCGGAAGTTATAACGGTTGTATCTGGGGTCGTCCACCTTGATGGAATTGAAGGGGATGTTGCCGATGACTACATCAAAGAACTGATCCGGGTGGCTGGTATGCTCGAAGCCAGTGACCTGGATATCCGCAACGGGGTAAAGGTGTTTTGCGATATGCCCGGAAATGGGTTCGATCTCCACGCCGTACAGCCGGGAGTCTGCCATGCTTTCCGGCAGGACGGAGAAAAAGTTCCCGGTAGCCATGGCAGGGTCTAAGATATTGCCTCCATGGAAGCCGAACTTTTCCAACGCGTCATAGATGTGTCGTATCACTCCCTGCTCCGTGTAGTATGCGGTGAGAGCGCTTTCCTGTGCGGCCTGAAATTCCTCTTCTGTGAGAAGCTGCCGGATTTCCTCATACTGTGATTCCCATCCGCTCTTTCCCGGTGTCAGGGCATTGGCCAGACCGCCCCAGCCCACATATTTCGCAAGGGTAATCTGTTCCTCTGCGGTTGCCTTCCGCCCCTGTTCTTCCAGTTCTTTCAGCAGCCGGATAGCTGCCACGTTGTTCTGGAACTTCGTTTTAGGGCCGCCGTCATACAGGTGATGCTCTTCTAAGTAGCGGTAGTTAAAGCCTTGAAGCGTGCGCCGGTCGAAATCCTCCAGGACAGCACGGTCATGGGCCTCGTTTGCCTGCACGGTCTGCACTGCCGCCTGCAGAACCACCATCTGTTCCGCTGTGGCTTCACCGCCCTTCACCACCGTTTCCACCATGAACGCAATCTCCCCATCGGTGTAATTGTCCTTCACCGTCTGACAGCCCTCAATCTCTGTGACCGGAACCCGTTCCCGGATCTTAAACCCGTTCAGGTTCTTTAACTGGCCGATATCCCCAATCTCCACCGTTCTGTTATCATAGAGATACTGCAGGATTTCATAAACCCTGCCATTATAGGAAATCCTTTCTCCCTCATGAAAGGGAAGGAGCTGCTCCGGCACTTTGTCTGTATCCAGCAGGGCGTCCTGGCCGGAACCGGTATTGTCCTCATAACCGGATTCCATTCCCATATCAAAGAGGGAAAGCTGCCTGTCCGGCTCTTCTTCTGCCATCAGTGCTTCTCCCAACATCGGTGTTTCTTCTGGTATTTGCGCCTCTTCCTCTGTCTCTTCCTGGGTCTGTTCCTCTCCCTCTGCCGGTTCCTGCCCAACGGTAACTTCCTGCCGTGTCCCCGGCTGTTCCTGGTCATAGAAATTTTCCTGCCCTTCCACGTTTTCGGTAATGGAGCCGGACTCGCTGTTCCTGCGGCTTTCCTCCAGCTCTTCCCTTTCATCAGGAATGGCGAAATCATCCAGACTTTCTTCCTCTATGCTGAATGGGTAAACGCCGCCCAGGATGAGGGCATCAATCCGCTTTGACAGTTCCAGATAGGAATAGAAGTAATCGCCTCCATCTGCCTGAAACACAATCCCCTCACTCTGACCTAAAACATGCACCTGATAGCCGCCGTCCTGGATGGTGTAATCCTCGTCCAGTTCCCCGTAGATCAGTTTCAGGGCATTTGCCTTTTTCTCCTGGCTGTTGCCCCTCTGGAAAAAACCGCAGATCTCGGAATGCCACACCCTTGCGTCAGGAACCAGGTCATCCGCACATAAAACCATATCCAGAAGCTCGGAAACTTCTTCCTCTTCCAACAGTCCAGAGGAATAGGGCGGTGTTTCCGCTTTTGTTTCCCCGGATGTTTCAGGATTTCCGTTCTCTACAGCTTCTGGTTTTTCCGGCATTTCCTGCATGGGATCTGCTTCCGTTTCTGCTTTGGGCTGCGATACTTCCTCGGATTTCTGTTCCGGCATTGCTTTGGACTGCAGCTTTTCATCGGATTTCTGTTCCGGCTCCGGCTTTGACTGTGTTTCCCGCTCTGCTTTTTCCCCCTGCCGCTGTACAGGACCTGCCCCCTGCTCCAGTTGTGTAATTGGTTCATCCTTTTGTGCCGGAATCTCCCCGGCGTCTGACTGGGGTGCCTGCACAGTTTCCTGTGACCTTGGCGGCACAACAAAAAAATCGCCCACAGACGGCTTAAAACCATCTGCAGGCGATTTAGCTGTTTGAGGGGAAGAGGAAGATGCAGGTGTTATCTGACTTTCAGCACCACCTCTTCCATCACGGTCTCTTCCGCCTCTTTCGTTATCATGCTCATGTGGCCGGCTCTCTCCATGGTATCCTCCGTGTTCGGCATGGGGCGGGCTGCCAGCAGTTCCTGGATCAGTGCCTCTTTTCTCTGCTCTGCCTCCTGGTCTACCTGCAGGATCACTTCGTTTACCCTGCCCTGTGCCACCAGTTCCGACAGCCTGTGGGGATGCTTCTCCATCATATACGATTTCCACCGGCTCCCGAACCGTCCCACCGATATCCGGTCGGTCTGCGGGTTCTCTGATACCCTGATTTCGGGATACAGCATCCCGTCCTCTCCCTGTCTGTATGTGAAGTTCATCAATGGCTCTGTTCTCATAGATTTTGCTCCTTTCGATTTTGATGTCCTGGATCTCCCGGTAAATCTCATTCAGTATGGGTCTTGCGATGGAGACCGTGCAGCTCCCCAGCGCCATGAAAAGCTGGAGTGTGTTATAGTTGCTGATATTCTCAAAACTGTCGTCCCCAAACATCTCCGTGGAGATTCCGCATTTGGAAAATACGGTGTAGGCCACGCTCTCCATTACCAGCCCCATAAACTCCGCCTTCACCGCATCCTCCGGCATTCCATGGAGAGGGCTTTCCTCGTCCCTTACCCTGAAATTTTCCATGTAAGGCGTAAGCCAGTCCCTCACCCGTCTGCTCACCAGATGGTACAGGCAGGCGTCCATGCTGCGTGTGGGAGTGTTATATTTTTCATGGAACCGCATGATAACACTGGGGCGGTACTGTTCCTCCAGTTCCCACAGGTACTTCTGCAGATTCCGGTAGGACTGGACGCTGCCGTTGGTATCCATGAAATCAAAGAGATACTTGATGCTGGCATTGGGGTTTACCATGTCAATGACCGCAATGCTTTTGGCTCCCCGGTTGATGCTGCGCCCCACCCGTTTGTCATGCCACTCGTCAAAGGTTCCCAGCTGGGTGGCATCCGGCTTCTGCGCGTAGATCAGCACCGCATTGTCAAAGGAACGCTTGTAGAACCGTGCGACACAGGACAGCAGGCCTTTCCACTCTGCCGGTGTTTTGGTATACTCCTGTACGGACGCTCTGTAAAGGTCTGCTAAACTGGTCTCTCTGCTCAAGCTGTTCCCCTCCCTCTTTCATTCATGTTACGCATATCCCTCCGGCACATAAGCCCTGTGGCGATATCCGGCTGCTTATCCATCCGAATATCGCTCTCCCTGTTCTTCGGGGATATGCTGGTTTTCAAAGTACAATGCCAATGCCCGTTCTATGGTATCCTCTATTTCCTTGGTGCTCTGGCCTGCGGTGAAATATTTGGTGATCACCGCCGGTTTCACCTTAAAGGGCTGCGGCTTATTGGTTTTTGGTTTTCGTGTTTTCTCGCCGGAAAGTATCTGGACGGTGCTTGTGTCATTCAGCTTTCCGGTTTCGTAGTAGCTGCGGAGAAGTTCCGCCTTTTTCATGTCTATCCTGTAATTGTCGCTCTCCATCAGCTCCGCTATCTGGCACTGCCGGTCTCCATCCCCGATAAAGGACAGGTCGTATGCGGCAAGGAATGGTATTTCACCGGTGTCCACCTTTCCAATCAGCGGCTCAATCAGTTTTGAAATGCGGATATATTTCGCCACCTTGTCTCTGGAAAGTCCGTATTCCTGGCCGATTTTTGTGTCTGACCGTGACTTCGTCTGAACTTCAGACGAAGTTGGATTTTCGCTGGATTCATGCGGGTTTAAGAGCATTTCTATCTCGTCTAAAAGGTCATTTCTCCTGCCCTGTGACTTCAACGCTTCGTAGTGCTGGGCAAGGCAGTATGCCCTCTCGGAATGGCTCATATCCCCGAAAGAACGCTGCCGGAGATTGGTTTCCGTCACGATCAGCACGGCTTCATCATAAGTCAGGTTTTCCTTTATGATGACCGGGCCTTTGGTAAGCCCCGCAAGCAGGGCTGCATTATGGCGGTTGTGGCCGCTCAAAATGATATATTTCCCGTCCTTGTTATGCCAGAGGATGATGGGGAGCAGGACACCGAACTGACGGATACTCTCCACCATGTCGGCAAGCTGCTGTCCCTCATACAGCTTGAACTTGTGGTTGGGGAACGGCTCCATCCGGGCAAAGTCCATTTCCAGGATGCCTGCTGGTTCCAAACCTTCCCCCTGTGCAGATGCCGCAGCCGGAGTGTCTGTAACCGCTTTTTCCTGCTCTGTATCAAAATGCAGCATATCGCTGAAATCTTCCAGGTTGACTCTTGGCTTACCCAACTGCCTGCACCTCCCTCTGCTCATTTTCCAAAAGCTCTTCCGCAAATCTCTCATAGGCCAGCGCCGCCGGATTGTTCGGCATGAACTCACAGATAGTCTTGTGGTACAGCACCGCCTCCGCCACCTTTATGGAGCGGGGGATGTGGGTCTTGAAGATCGGCACCGCCCCTGCGAAGCCCTGCTCTATCAGCTGTCTGACCTGGGCCGACACGATGGTATTGGGGGAGTCCATGGTGATAAGGATGCCCTCGATCCGCAGCCTGTGGTTGCTGTTCTTCCGGATAACCTGGTAGTGCCGGAGCAGCTCTGCCAGCCCCTGTGTGGATAATAATTCCGCCTGTGTGGGGACGATGATGCTGTCGGCGCACATCATGACGTTGATCATGGGAGTCCCCATCTGGGGCATACAGTCCAAGATTATGTACTGGTATCTGTCCCGGATGGTGTCTACATACTGGGTCAGTATCCGCTCCCGGAAGTCCACGTTGCACAGGTTCCGCTCCAGCGTGAAAAGCTGGGAGTTGGACGGGATCACCTCCACTCCGCTCTCATGCTTTATCACATAGCTGTCCGGCTCCGGCAGAGGCTCGTCCTCCATGATTTTCCGCAACAGCGTGTTGATCGTTACCTCCAGCTTGTTGATGTTCTTTACTCCATAGATGATGCTGGAATGTCCCTGGCCGTCAAAATCAATCAGGGCCGTCCGTTTTCCTCTCTTTGCCAGCAGGTATGCCAGCGTGGTGGCCGTGGCTGATTTCCCCACACCGCCTTTCTCGTTCATTACTGCAATAATTTTAGCCATTTTCGCTCTCCTTTCGTTTTCTTGTCCGTTTTTCCAGACGTAACGGTATACCAGAACGGTATTTTGTGATAAGATGTGTTTGGGTAGTTTGGGTTGGGTAAATAGGGTATAAAAATAGGACTTAATCGGTAAAACCCCTTAAATCAAAGGTTTTCTGATTAAGTCCTATTATATCTGCATCATCGATATACCGGCGGTACAATACCCAGTCCGGGTGCCTGTCTATCAGGTCA
>CAJTKW010000003.1:86308-108267 GCA_910577035.1 uncultured Acetatifactor sp. | reverse complement strand
TCGGCGCAGCCCAGTGTTTATAAGGGTTACGCCGATTTTGCTTCCAAACTTGAGAGACAAAAAAATACTGAAAATCTTCCTCCGCAGAATAAGATTTTCAGCATTTTTTCGGGTTGGGCTATTTTAAAAAAATAGTCGCAGCTGATAGGGGAATCGAACCCCTGTTTCCGCCGTGAGAGGGCGGCGTCTTAACCGCTTGACCAATCAGCCTTAGCAGGTATCAGGAACGGTACTTGCTAATAATAATACATATCTCACAAAAATGCAAGAACTTTTTTCAATTTTTTTAAAAATCAAAAAGACTCAGCTGGTTGGACTCCGGCAGATCCCCCAGAAGCCCCAGCTCCGCCATCATATCCGCCATATTCTTGGATACCTTGGTCCGGTCCCGGAAATCGTCCTTCGACAGAAAGGGACCGTTTCTGGCCGCCTCCACAATGGCGTCTGCCGCCTTCTCTCCCAATCCTTCAATACTGTTTAAGGAGGGCATCAGTTTACCGTCTATGATCTGGAAGGAACGGGACTGCACCCGGAAGATGTCAATGGGCATGAACTCATATCCCCGCTCATACATTTCCTGGACGATCCTCATGTCACCGTAAATCTGCTCTTCCTTGTTTGTCAGCGGCTCCGCTCCCGGTTCTTTGGCAGAAACCGCATCCATGCGCCGTCGGAATTCCTTCATAATAGATTCCATATGTGCCCTTCCCTGACACATGAGCGCGTAAGAAAAGGCCTTTGCCCGAATGCTGAAAAAGGCGCCGTAATAGGCCAGGGGATAATGAATCTTGCAGTAGGCGATACGCCACGCCATCATCACATATGCCGCCGCATGGGCCTTGGGAAACATGTATTCTATCTTTTCACAGGATTTAATATACCAGTCCGGCACGTCATGGGCCTCCATGTCCTCCTTCCATTCCTTCCACTGCTCGGGGCTGGTCTTTCCCTTTGCCACCATACCCTTTCTGACCGCCTCCATGATCTTAAAGGACTTCTCCGGCTCCATGCCCTTGTTAATCAGGTAAGTCATAATATCGTCACGGGTACAGACACAGGTGGAGATGGTAGCCGTACCCGAGCGGATCAGATCCTGGGCATTTCCCAGCCATACATTGGTGCCGTGGGAGAGGCCGGATATTCTTACCAGGTCCGAAAAGCATTTCGGCCGGGCCTCCAGCACCATCCCCATGGCGAAGTCCGTGCCAAACTCCGGGATTCCCAGGCAGCCCAGCTTTGTGCCGCCGATCTGCTCCGGCGTAATCCCCAGAGCGTCCGTATTCTGGAACAGGCTCATGACCTCCTTCCCGTCTAAGGGGATGGTCAGGGGGTCCCGCCCCGTCATATCCTGAAGCATACGAATCATGGTGGGATCATCGTGTCCCAGAATATCCAGCTTCAGCAGGTTGTGGTCAATGGAATGGTAGTCAAAATGGGTAGTCACGGTATCCGTGGTCATGTCGTTGGCAGGATGCTGTACCGGGGTAAAGGAATTAATATCCTGCCCCAGAGGCAGCACTACAATACCGCCGGGATGCTGGCCCGTGCTCCGCCGCACTCCCACGCAGCCCTGAAGCAGCCTCTCGATCTCGCTGCCCCGCTTGTGTATGTCCCGCTCTTCAAAATAGGTCTTCACATAGCCGTAAGCCGTTTTGTCCGCCAGGGTGGCAATGGTTCCTGCCCGGAAGGTCTGCCCGGCTCCGAAAATCACCTCCGTATACTTATGAGCCTTGGACTGGTATTCCCCCGAAAAATTCAGGTCAATATCCGGCTCTTTGTCCCCTTTGAAGCCCAGGAAGGTCTCAAAGGGAATGTCAAAGCCTTCCTTGTGCAGCGGCTCCCCGCAGACCGGGCAGGCCTTGTCCGGCATGTCGATCCCCGCCGTTCCCGCATAAGCCTTCACCTCATCGCTGTCAAAGTCCACATAATGACATTTACTGCAATAATAATGAGGGCTTAAGGGGTTGATCTCCGTGATGCCGGACATGGTAGCCACGAAGGAGCTTCCCACGGAGCCTCTGGAGCCCACCAGATAGCCGTCTTCCACAGACTTCCACACCAGCTTCTGGGCAATGATGTACATCACCGCAAACCCGTTCTTAATGATGGAATTCAGCTCCCGCTCCAGCCGCTCCTCCACAATTTCCGGCAGCTTTGGCCCGTAAATCTCATGAGCCCTGTCATAGCAGATCTTGGTCAGGGTCTTGTCACTGTCCGCTATCACGGGAGGACATTTGTCCGGCCGCACCGGGGAGATGGTTTCGCACATGTCCGCAATCATATTCGTGTTTTTCACCACCACCTCATAGGCCTTCTCGCTGCCGAGGTAAGAAAACTCCTCCAGCATTTCCTCCGTGGTGTGCAGAAATAAGGGCGCCTGGTTATCCGCGTCGTCAAACCCCTTATAACCCATGATGATCCGCCGGTAGACCTCGTCCTCCGGATCCAGGAAATGAACGTCACAGGTCGCCACCACCGGCTTATGAAACTGTTCTCCCAGCTCCACGATCCTGCGGTTGATATTCTGTATATCCTCGGCGGAATTCACACTGCGTATCTTCTCCGAGGCGATCATAAACTGATTATTGCCCGTGGGCTGGATCTCCAGATAGTCATAAAACCTCACCAGCCTGGCAATCTGCACGTCGCTCTGCCCGTCCAGCAGCGCCCGGTACAGCTCACCGGCCTCGCAGGCACTGCCCAGGATCAGCCCTTCCCTGTATTTTTCCACCAGGCTTTTGGGGATCCTGGGATGGCGGCTGAAATAGGTCAGATGGGACGCCGATACCAGCCGGTACAGGTTGATGCGCCCCATATCGTTCTTCGCCAGAATGATGGCATGGTGGGTGGGCAGCTTCTTCACCACCAGATCTGCGCTCTTTTCCCCCAGCTCATTTAGTTCCTTTAAGTCAGTAACCCCCTGCTCCGCCAGCATTTTCACGAATTTCACAAAGATCCAGGCAGTACACTCCGCATCGTCCACCGCCCGGTGATGGTTCTCCAGGGAGATATTCAGGCTCTTTGCCACGGCGTCCAGGGTATGCTTCGACTGATTGGGCAGAAGGATCCTGGCGATCCCCACGGTGTCCACATAGGTATAATCCGTGGGAAAACCCTGCCTTCTGGAATTCTCCGTGATAAAGCTCATATCAAAATTTGCGTTGTGGGCCACCATTACGCATCCGGCACAAAATGCCAGAAACTCCGGCAGCACTTCCTCGATCAGGGGCGCATCCATCACCATCTCATCCCGGATGCCGGTGAGCTTTTCGATTTCAAAAGGGATGGGCACCTGGGGATTGACAAAAGTGGAAAAACGCTCCGTCACCCGGCCGCCGCTTACCTTCACCGCGCCGATCTCGATAATGCGGTTATTCACCGGCGAAAAGCCCGTGGTCTCAATGTCAAAGACCACAAAATCATCCTCCAGGGCCTGCCCTTTCTCCCCGGTGACAATTTCCCACAGGTCATCCACCAGATAAGCCTCCACTCCGTAAAGGATCTTAAAAAAGTCCTGCTTGTCCGGATTATTGTCCCCCGCCTCCTGGCGCTTTTTCTTTTCCTCCTTCCAGAGATCCTCCCACACATGGTTGGCGTCGGTAAAGCTCTGTACCACGCCGTGGTCCGTGATTGCTATGGCCCTGTGCCCCCATTTGCGGGCCCGCTTTACAATGTCCTTTGCCTCGGAGACTCCGTCCATGTCGCTCATTTTGGTATGACAGTGAAGCTCCACCCGCTTATAAGGCGAGGTATCCACCCGGGCCGTGGTAAAATCCGGAATCTTCTTAATGCCCGTCAGCGTGCCGATGGTCAGCTCGTGGTCAAATTTGTCCATGTTTACCACACCCTTGACCTTTACAAAGGTTCCGGGCTTTATGCTGTCTTTCAGCTCCCTGACAAATTCATTGCGGACAAAAAGCTTGACCCCGATGGTGTCTGTAAAATCGGTAATATCAAAGGAGACAATGGTTCTCTCGTTCTTGATCTCCCTGCTGTCCTGCTTCAGGATCCTGCCCTGGATCACTACCTCTCCCATCTCACCGATAATGTCCTCGATACGCAGGGCGTCCTCGTCAAAATCCCGCCCATAAAGTACCTCTGCATTTTCGGACTGCTTCAGGGTCCTGGTATAATCGCCGCTCCGACGGAATTCTCCCCGGTTCTTCTTATATTCGCCCCCCTCTTCCCGGGGCATCTGCGGGCTCCGGGAGCCCTGCAGGTTTTTCTTGTTTCCGGTGCTTACGGCCGCCGTCTGCTTCTCCCCGCCGGCGGCGGACTCTCCTCCGCTCCGGGCCTCCTCTTCGGCGCTGCGCACCCTCCTGGCTATCTCCGCCACCTTCAGCTTAAGCTTCAGCGCCTCGTCCTCTGCGAATTTCCCCGCTTCCGCCTCCCGGTAACTGACGGCAATGCCGCACTGCATACCGCAGCGCTCCACCAGGATCTTTTCCAGTACTCTGACCAGCTCCTCCTCCTTACAACGGTTCATCACCGTATCCTCTATCTCCAGGGCCAGCCTTCCCTGCTCCGGGTAAGAGATTTCCGCCGTGCGAAAGGCATTATATTCGATATGGCTGTAGCCCTTCAGCTCCTCCAGAATGCTGTCTTTGTACAGATCCATCAGGTTCTCCGGCGTATACTGGGCAGAGAGTTCAAAGCGCTCATGTATCTTCACGGACACCGCCGCGTCCCGGAAAAGCTGCCTTTTGATCTCGTCCTCCGCCATCCAGATGTCCCGTTTCTGAAGCAATCTGCCACTGAAAAGGTACACATGCAGAAGGTCTCTGCGCCTGGACGCCGACACCCGCTCTACCTCTGTCTGTTCCAGCTTATCATACAGGGAACCTTCCATTTTCAAGGTGGGAAAGACCTCGAAAAAGGGCTTCGCCGTGCTGCTCCCGACCATACTCATACTGTACTCTCCGTCTTGCTCATCATACTGTCCAGCTCTTTCTTCAGGGCCTCCAGCAGCTGCCCCTCCGGCACCTTGGAGATAATCTCCCCCTTCTTAAAGAGCAGGCCTTCTCCGTCGCCCCCGGCTATCCCTAAATCCGCCTCCCTGGCCTCCCCGGGTCCGTTTACCCCGCAGCCCATGACCGCTACCTTCATCTCCAGGGGATACTCCTCCACCAGCTCCTCCACCCTGGCCGCCAGCCCGATCAGGTCGATTTTCGTTCTCCCGCAGGTGGGACAGGACACCACCTCAATGCCGCCTTTCCTCAGCCCCAGGGTGCGCAGAATCAGCTTTGCCGACCTGACCTCCTCCACCGGATCCCCTGTCAGGGAGACCCGTATCGTATCGCCGATCCCCTGATGCAGGATCAGCCCCAGGCCAATGGCGGATTTGATATTACCCCTCTGCACCGTCCCCGCCTCGGTGATACCTACATGGAGGGGATATTCCGTTCTCTCTGCCAGCAGCTCATGGGCCTTAACGCACATCAGCACATCGGAGGACTTGATACTGATAACCAGGTTGCGGTAGCCGGATTCCTCGATCATATGCACTTTGTCCAGCGCACTTTCCACAATGCCCTCCGCCGTGACACCGCCGTATTTTTCCACCAGCTGCTTTTCCAGGGAACCGCTGTTTACTCCTACCCGAATGGGAATATTCCTTTCCCGTGCCGCCTCCACCACAGCCCTCACCTTATCGGGCCCGCCGATATTTCCTGGATTGATACGAATCTTATCCGCGCCGTTTTCTATGGCGGCTATGGCCATTCTATAGTCAAAATGAATGTCCGCCACCAGCGGAATCTGTATCTGCTTCTTTATTTCCTTCAATGCCGCAGCCGCAGCCGCAGCCGGCACCGTACAGCGGATGATCTCGCATCCTGCCTGCTCCAGCTTCAGAATCTGAGCCACTGTAGCCTGTATGTCCTCCGTCTTTGTATTCGTCATGGATTGGATCAGGATCGGATTGCCGCCTCCGATCTTCTTCCCGCCGATTTCCACTATTCTCGTATGTTCTCTGTGCATTGCGCCATACCCTCCCTGATTACGCCTGGCCGAACGGGTAAACTCATTCTTCCCGCTAACGCTCATTATACCACAGGAGGAAGCTTTATGCCACCTCAATCGGTTCCCTTCATACTGAATTGCCCGGGGCTCACCTGGATTGCAAGCCCCTCCAGACAGAGGCGGATCAGGCTCGCGCCAAGCTGTTCCTCCCGGAATGCTGCCGGCAGCCTCTCCCTGATCTGGTCCACGGATCCCGGCGTGAAATCCAGGGCCCTGTATACCGCCGCCAGCGCCGGATCCTCTGCAGCCAATCTGTCTGCCGCCGGATTTTCCGCAGGCCCCCTGCTGCCTCCCCTTCCCCCTTCTCCGGCGGCTCCCTGCTCTGCCGCCCTCCCGGATCCGGCTTCCGGGCGGCGGCTGTCACAGATCCTCCACACCTCCTCCAGGAATTCCCCCGGATCCAGCAGGAGGCCTGCTCCCAGCTTCAACAGCCTGTTGCAGCCCACACTTAAGGGATCCGTCACCCTCCCCGGCACAACATAGACCTCCCTGCCCTGCTCCAGCGCCATATCCACCGTAATCAATGTTCCGCTTTTCTCCCGGGCCTCCACTACCACAACCACGTCTGACAGCCCGCTGACAATCCGGTTGCGGGGCGGGAAATGATGGGAAAGAGGCGGCGTCCCCGGCGGATATTCGGACAAAATGCCTCCCCCCAGCTTCAGCTTCTCATATAACCCCCTGTTTCCCGCGGGATAACAGACGTCCACCCCGCTGCCAAGTACGGCAAAGGAACTGCCGCCGGCATCCAGCGCCGCTGCCTGTCCGATACCGTCAATCCCCCTGGCCATACCGCTGATTACCTGTACTCCGTTCCGTGCCAGTGACACCCCCAGGCCGGAGGCCACATATCTGCCGTATTCGGAACAATCCCTGGCGCCGATGACGGCCACCGTCGGCCTGTCCTCCTCCGGCAGCCTCCCCAGGACATACAGCTCCTCCGGCGCTCCCGGGATTTCCTGCAGCCGTCCGGGATACTCCCGGTCCCCCCTTTTCAGAATCCTGATCCCCTCTGTTGTTTTCCCTCTTTCTTCCATATTATTATCTTTCACCTCCAATATTCCGTGGACGGCCTGTAGAAGGCCGCCTCCATTAGATGTGTTGTACCGATTTCCTCCTCACCCGCCAGATCCGCTATCGTCCGCGCCACCTTCACAATCCTGTGATATGCCCTGGCACTGAGCTGCATGGAGTGATAGAGGCGTTCCATCAAAGCCTGCTCCTCCCGGCCCAGGGGACAGTACCTCTCGAGATTCGTCCCCTCAATGTCCCCGTTAAACCGGCATTTTGTCCCTGCGAAACGCTCCTTCTGACGCTCCCTGGCCTTCTGCACCCGCTCTCTGATTTCTTTGCTGGATTCCGTCCTTCGCTCCTTCTTTAACCCGGCAATGTCCACGGGCTGCAGCTCTACACACAGGTCGATCCGGTCCAGGATCGGCCCCGACACCTTCCCCATATACCGCCTGATTCCGGGATCCGTGCAGCGGCAGCGGCTCCTGTCCGGATAGAATCCGCAGGGACAGGGGTTCATGGCACACACCAGCATAAAGTCACTGGGATAGGTCACATTCCCCCAGGCCCTGCAGATCTGTATCTTATGCTCCTCCAGGGGCTGCCGCAGAGAATCCAGGGCTGCCCGCTGAAACTCCGGCAGCTCGTCTAAGAAAAGGACTCCCCGATGGGCCAGGGAGATCATTCCCGGCCTGGGACTGGCGTTACCGCCCACCAGGGCCGCGAGAGATATGGTGTGATGAGGGCTTTGAAAGGGACGGGCCCGCACCAGCGCCGTGCCTTCCTCCAGAAGCCCCGCCACACTGTAAACGGAAGTAACCTCCAGGCTCTCCTCCGGGGTCAGACCGGGCATAATCCCGGGAATCCGTCTGGCAATCATGGATTTCCCCGCTCCCGGCGGCCCCACCATCAGCAGATTGTGAAACCCTGCCGCCGCAATCTCCGCGGCACGCTTGGCCGTCTCCTGTCCCCTTACCTGGCTGAAATCCGGCATATTTTCCTCATCCTCCCGGACAGACGGCTCCTCCTCAGACACCTGCACCGCCGGCAGGAGCCCTTCCCGATCCTCTTCCCGATCCGCCTCCAGAAATCCCAGAAGCTCTCTGATATGTCCCGCTCCCCGGACCTGAATCCCCGGTATGACCGCTCCCTCCCGCACATTAGCCGCCGGAACGACACACTGTCTGATCCCCTTTGCCGCCGCCTCCCGGACAATGGGCAGAACGCCCCTTACCCTCTTGATCTCACCGTCCAGCCCCAGCTCTCCCAGAAACAGAATATTTCCGGCCGCTCCCTGCTTAAAATATCCCATTGCCTCCAGCATTCCCACCGCTATGGGAAGATCGAAGGCACTGCCCTCCTTCCGGATGTCCGCGGGAGACAGATTCACGGTGATCTTTCTGGGCGGCAGCGTAAGTCCCACATTTTTCAGTGCTACCGTAACCCTTTCCCTGGACTCCCTGACCTCCCCGCCAAGGGATCCCACCATGGAAAACCCGGGCAGCCCCTGGGCAATATCCACCTCCACGGAAACAAGATAGGCGGATACTCCCAGCAGCGCACCGGAAAGTATCGTACTGTACATAGAAATTCCTCCTGTTGAATTAAATTGATTTTTTGGAAATAAAAGAAAACAAAGGATAAAATGAAATGAAAAGAAGTCCTTCGGGGAACCGCGGCAGACAGCCGTGAACCGGCGCCCCTGTGACCTGAATATACTTATTGATACTATGTAACAGTTCAGTGCCCTGTCCGAACTGTTACGCTGCTACAGCTGTTGCTTTCCTTCGCCTTTACCGATACTGATACCCGCCGTCAGCCTCATTTTCATGGCCTCTGGATTCCGGGCGTACCAGACCGCATTTTCCCTGTCTATCTTCCGCTCCACGTAGAGCCTCAGGATGGCCTCATCCATCAGGACCATCCCCTGCTTTCTCCCTGCCTGTATCGCGCCGGGAAGCTGGCTTATCTTTCCCTCACGGATCAGGCTGCGCACCGTCTGGTTGGTGTGCATGACCTCAAAGGCTGCGACCCTGCCCCCGCCGTCCGCCGTCGGAATCAACTGCTGGAAAACCACTGTCTCAAGCACCTTTGCCAGCCGGAGCCTGAACTGCTGCTGATAATAGGGAGGAAAAATATTGACGATATGATCTATGGCGTCTGCCGTCCCCATGGTGTTCAACGAAGAAAGCACCAGGCATCCTGTCGCCGCCGCGTCGACAGCCCTGGCGGCCGTATCCGGATCTCTCATCTCACCCAGCAAAATCACATCCGGATCCTCACGAACCGCCGCGTTGATGGCCTCCTCATAGCTTACGCAGTCAATGCCGATCTCCCTTTGGTTCACCATGGAAGTCTTATGCTGGTGCAGGTACTCGATGGGATCCTCCAGGGTGATGATATGCGCATTCCTGCTGCCGTTGATCTTATCGACTATGGCAGCAAGCGTTGTGGTTTTACCGCTTCCGGCCCCCCCGGTGGCCAGCACCAGGCCGCGCCTTTTCCGGTACAGGTTCATAACGGACTCCGGCACCCCCAGCACCTCCGGGGCCGGAACCCCGGCACCCACCAGCCGGATTGCCAGCGCCACACACCCCTTCTGCTTATAGGCATTGACACGAAACCGCCCGCAGCCCGGAACGGAAAAGGAAAAATCATATTCCCCCTTTCCTTCAAATCGTTCCCGCTGTGCGTCGGACATAATCTTCAACAGAATGTCCAGCGTGTCCGTGGACAGCATTTTGGGATAATTCATTGTAACCAGATTCCCATTCACTCTCATTCTGGGCGGGATGCCCACGGTCAGATGCACATCGCTTGCACCGGCCTCCTCCGCCTCCCGCAGTATTTCCTCTATAACAGGCATTTTCCCTCTTCCCGTTCTCCTTACAGCTTGATATTATCCACCACTTCCCTGCGCATGACATGCCTGTTGTCCAAGGTCTTCATAATATCCACCACATAAAGATCCTTATATCCCGTCAGCGACAGATCAACAATACAGTTATCCCCAAAGGTAAGCACCGTAGGACGCAGGATGTCCCTGGGGTTTTCCGACAACACCAGCGCCTTGTCCCCTGTGTTCAGCTCCACACTGACACCGGGATATAATATATTGACAGATTGAATCAGCGCGTTTACCACCGCTTCATCATAGATTTCAGGATGCTCCCGAAATTCCTGTATTGCCCTGACCTCGGACTGAGACTTCCCCTGCAGGTCCATGGCCGTCATTTCGTCATACTTGTTCGCTACGATCAGGATCCTGGCCGCCATAGGTGTCTTCTGCTCCAGCGCCTGCCTGCCGTTTTCCGCATCCGTCCCGATCTTCACTGCCTGGGTGCAGACCCGCCTGTAATTCTTTCCTTCATATATGGCTTCTTCTATAACCTCCATCCCCGCCAGCTGGTCCTGATAAATCTTCAGCCGCACCGCCTCGGTATCCTCTCTGGCAAAAAGGATCGTATCCGGAGTTTTCAGCTTCCCGATGTCATGTACAATCGCCGACTGCACCGTCAGCAGCTGCTCGTCCACCCGCACATTCATCACATGGGTAATCATGGCACAGAGAATGGCCGTATTCAGGCAATGCCTGCACACATAATCCTCCTTGCTCCGCAGATTCTGGTAAAAATTGATCTTCCCGTCCAAATGTCCGTAATTCTTGATAATCGTACCGGCAATTGTCTGCAGACGATTGGTTTTCTTCGTTGCAAGCATTTTCTCCAGCTCATCCAATATGGAGTAAACCGTGGCAATCTGAAAACGTTCGAATTGCAGATCCTCCTCCGAAATGGGCGGCAGCGGTTCTGCAGGCTCCAGAACATACACCCCCAGCAGTCCGAAATTTTTCACACTGTCAATGGACTGGGCGTTCAGGCGCGAATCACGCTCATATAGAAGCACTCCCTTCCTATTATAAATCGGACGTGCCAGACGCATTCCCGCTTTTAATTCAGCAGTTTCGATAAATTTCATTTGTCCCCCCTCTGATGACTTTTCATGCTGTACACTTTCCATTATATACACTATGGACGGAAATGACAAACAAAACTTTTTCCTGATCTACAAATCGTACGGCGTCGCCTGGTAGACATAATAATTGAGCCAGTTGCTGTACAAATTGTTGCTGTGGGAACGCCACTGCAGCAGAGGACGCTCCTCCGGGTTATCCCCGGGATAATAATTGTAGGGAATCTGAATGGGAAGTCCCCTGTCCAGGTCCCGGTGATATTCATTATGTAAGGTATACCTGTCGTATTCCGGGTGGCCGGTCACGAAAATCTTCTTTCCCTCCTCCGCAATGGCCAGAAAGACACCGGCCGCCGGGGATTCCGCCAGTACGGTCAGCTCCTTGCAGGCATGAATGGCCTCTGCCGGCGTCTCGGTATGGCGGCTGTGGGGGGCCAGGAAAATATCGTCAAACCCCCGGACCAGCGGAATTTTACGATTGGAGACCTTATGCTCATATATACCGGAAAGCTTTCCGGGTAAAAGCTTCTTGTTGATGCCGTAGTAATGATAAAAGCCCGCCTGAGCCGCCCAGCAGATATGCAGGGTGGAGGTCACATGGGTCTCTGCCCAGTCCAGAATCTCACAGGTTTCCTGCCAGTAATCCACTTCTTCAAAGGATATGTCTTCCACCGGTGCACCGGTGACAATCATGCCGTCAAACCTTCTGTCCCTGATTTCCTTCAGAGAAGTATAGAACTTATTCAAATGGCTTGCCGGCGTATTCAGGGACACATGGCTCTGCACATTCATAAAGGTAACGTCCACCTGCAGGGGTGTGTTTGACAAAGCCCGCAGCAGCTGCAGCTCCGTATCCTGCTTGACTGGCATATTATTCAAAATCAGCACCTGCAGGGGACGAATGTCCTGGTGAAGCGCCCGTAATTCATCCATTACAAATATATTTTCGTTTTCCAGGATCTCCTTTGCAGGCAGATCGCTTTGTGTCTTTATAGGCATAGTCCAATCCCTCCCTCAATGCCAGATATTTTGTCTTTACTTCTTATTTCCTTCCGGCGTTGCAAACCGGCCCGCAGATACTACTCTGCCAGCCCATACTCCTCCAGGAACATATCCTCCGATAAAATGGGAATCCCCAGTTCCTTTGCCTTTTTGTTCTTGGAGGAATTAGAAGCAATATCATTGTTAATCAGGGCCGTGGTTTTCCCCGTAACGCTCCCCGTCACCTTGCCGCCCCTGGCCTCGATAAGCTCCTTTAAATCGTTTCTGGCCGCAAAATGATTCAGGCTTCCGGTAATCACAAAGGTAAGCCCCTGCATGGTCCGGCTGCCTTCCTCCACCGAAGGCATTTCCACATGCAGCTCCGCCAGCAGATGATCCAGCTTCTGCAGATTATCCTCATCCCGCATATAATCCACAAACGCGCTTCCGATAACCTCCCCGATCCCTTCAATGGCACTTAAGGTCTCCACGTCGGCCTTCCGCATCTGCTCCATATCGTAATCAAAATAACGGCACAGCATTTTAGCGTTTGCCACCCCGATATTGGCAATTCCCAATCCGTAAATCACTCTGGGCAGAACGGTGTTTCTGGATGCGTTAATGCTGTCAATGAGGTTATTGCAGGATTTCTCCCCGAAGCCTTCCATTTCCACGATCTGCTCCCGGTATCTGTCCAGATGGTACAGATCCGCATACTCCTGGATAAATCCCCTGTCTACGAATTTCTCCAGCGTAGCCTCGGAAAGCCCTTCTATATTCATGGCATCCCGGCTGACAAACAGCGTAAACGCCTTGATCCGCTTGGCCGCACAGCGGGAATTGGTACAGTACAGGGACTGCACCTCATTCACCTGTCTGATCTCCGTCTTCCCCCCGCAGACAGGGCATAAGGCAGGAATCTCCACATTGTCGCTGCAGGTAAGGTTCTCCCCAATCTGGGGGATAATCATATTCGCCTTATAAACCGTGATACGATCCCCGATTCCCAGCTTCAGCCCCCGCAGAATACTGATGTTATGCACCGAAGCCCTGCTCACAGTAGTTCCTTCCAGCTCCACCGGCTCAAAGATTGCCACCGGGTTAATCAGGCCCGTGCGGCTGGCGCTCCACTCAATCTCCTGCAATGTCGTCTCCATCATTTCATCCGCCCACTTAAAGGCGATGGAATGCCGGGGGAATTTTGCCGTCCTCCCCAGAGACTGCCCGTAGGCAATGTTCTCATAAGTCAGCACCAGGCCGTCCGAAGGAATGTCATAGCTCCCGATCTTCTTCTCGAAAAGCTCTATGGTGTCCAGGATATTCTCCTCCGTCACACGATAATGCTCTACTACCTCGAACCCCTGGCCCTGCAGGAACGCAAACTGTTCTTCCCGGGAATTATGAAAATCCTCCCCTTCCGCGCTGACCAGGCTGAAGGCATAGAATCTCACGCACCGTTCCGCGGTGATCTCACTGTTCAGCTGCCGCACGGAACCGCTGCACAGGTTGCGTGGATTCTTATATCTGGTTTCCGCTTCCTCTATCTCCTCATTCATACGCTTAAAATCCGAATAAGTAATCACCGCCTCCCCCCGCAGCACCAGGCCGCCGGTAAAGGGAATGGTCAGGGGAATATTTCGAAATGTCCTTGCATTGTTTGTGACCACCTCACCGATCTCGCCGTTGCCCCGGGTAACTGCCTTTGCAAGTTTTCCGTCATAATATGTCAAAACCACGGTCAGTCCATCCAGTTTCCAACTCATAACTGCAGGATTCCCCTGCAGCCACTCCCGCAGCTCCTCGCGGCTCTTGGTCTTGCCCAGGGACAGCATCGGCGTCTCGTGCCTCTCCTTGGGAAGCTCCTCCACCGCCTCGTAGCCCACCCGCACGGTGGGACTGCCGGCCAGGGTAACCCCCGTCTCCGCCTCCAGCTCCTGCAGCTCGTCATAAAGGGCGTCATACTCCTGATTGCTCATGATCTCCCTGTCTTCCGCATAGTAAGCCTTTGACGCCCGGTTCAGAACCTCCGCCAGATATTTCATTCGCTCCATCTTCTCAAACTGCATAATCTGTCTCACCCATTTCCTGTTATTTCCCGGGAATGATCCCACAGCCCCGATACAGTGCCTCAACCTCCGCCGCCGGGAGTTCCGCATACTCTCCCGGTTTCAGGCTGCCCAGGGTAACATTCATCACCCGGATACGCTTAATCTTCATGACCCGCTGCCCGCAGGCCACACACATTCTGCGGATTTGTCTGTTGACCCCCTGGGTCAAAACAATCCGGAACGTATCTTTCCCCGTCTGTTCCAGCCTGCACTTCCGGGTTTTTATATTTAACTCCTTCAGATAAATTCCGGCGGCCATCTTTGCCAGAAAATCGGGCGTTACCTCCCTGTCTACCTTGACTTCGTACTCCTTCTCGTGGCGGTTTGCCCCCCGCATCATAGCCTGGATCAGATCTCCGTCATTGGTAAGCAGCAACAAACCCTCGGAATCCTTATCCAGCCTTCCTGCATAGGTGACTCTTAAGGGGTAGCGTACCAGATCCCCAATCACCTTCTCCGCATGGGCATCCCGCTCCGTACAGGTCACTCCCACCGGCTTGTAAAAGGCCAGTACCACCGTTTTCTCCCGGCCCCGCACCCTTTTACCGTCTACCGTGATTTCATCCCGCCCGCTTACGGACTGCCCGGGAACCGGCAGCTGCCCGTTCACCAGCACCCTGCCCTGCTCGATCAGCCTGTCTGCATCCCGCCTGGAGCAGATTCCCCCATGGGCCAGGTACTTGTTCAACCTTAATAATTGTTCTTCATTATTCACGATATTCTTCCATCTCTGTCAGGAGGCACACCTTCGGAATCCCGTTTCCCTCCCGCAGTCCCCTCTTTGCCATTTGATCCGCAAGCTCATTATACCTTACATTTGTGTGAGCCGCCACCTTTTGGAATCTGATTTCCATATTTTTTCCCCATTCCCGCATGGACACGGCATATTTCCCGGTCAGCTCGGTCTTGGCGCGCCACTCACCTGTAACCCATTTTTCGATTCCCTGGTAATCATACCGCACCTCAACGCCCCGAAACCCGTTCATCATGGCAGTTTTCACCGCATACATGGCTCCCAGCATCTCCCCTGTCACATTCCTGTGCTGAAGGGACTGTTCCCTGTCGCCGTTGCCGTACTGCACATAAATATGTCCGTCCGACGTCAGAAATACACATCCAAAAGCATATTTTTTCACGGAATCCTCATAGCTTCCGTCCACATATGCAAGCAGCCACCCCTCCTCAGGCAGTTCCCCGCCCCGGCAGCCTGCGGCATCCCCCGGATCCGCTTTCGACCTCCGACGCCCTGCCCCATTCTTCGGATCCGCTTCCGTCCCCTGACGCCCTGCACCATTCTTCGGATCCGCTTCCGTCTTCTGACGCCCTGCACCATTCTTCGGATCCGCTTCCGTCCCCTGACGCCCTGCACCATTCCCCAGGTAAGCCTCCGCCTCCTCCAGGGAAGCAAATCCTTTATACTGCGCCTGGGGATAGCCCTCTACGGAGGCCCTGCACTCTTCCCAGGTATGAAACAGACCCGTTATCTTTCCCCGTTTTACGGCATATACCTTTTTTCCTGCCATCTAACCTCCACATTCGCAAAAAGGCCCACCCCGGGGTGGGCCTTTGCCGTTCTATGCTTTACTTCTGACCGTTATAAAATGCAAAATCGTTCTTACCGTTTTTCTTCACCTGATACATAGCGTCATCGGCGCAGATTATCAGCTGTTCCACATCCTCGGAATCCTTCGGATAGGAAGCAATTCCAATACTGCCGCATACCTTGGCTTTCTTTCCTCCAAGCAGAAACGAGCTTGTGAAAACCTGTCTGCACTGGTATGCCGTTTTTTCCACAATCTTATACTGGGCGCTCTCCAGAATCAGGATAAACTCATCTCCCGCGAAACGGTACGGGGTAAGAATGGGTGACCCCATGTCCCGCAGACGGGTAGCAACCTGCTTCAGCGCCTCGTCTCCTGCCGTATGACCCAGTGTATCGTTAATCCTTTTGAAATCGTCTATGTCAATCATAATGACCGTGCAGGGCTTCTTCTCACCCACCAGCCTTTCAATGTCGCCCATAAACTTACTTCTGTTGGGAATCCCGGTCAGGAAATCATGCTGGGACGCAGATTCCATGATCTTTTTCGTTCCTTCCAGCTCTTCCATCAGATGACGGCGCTTGAAGTTGTCAAACATGGCCCAGGTCATGGCACCAATCAGTCCGATGGTCAATATACTGAAGGGGATCATTGCCTCCTTATTTCTGTCGAAAAAGGAGGTTTTTTTATTAATGATCTCTGTCTCCTTAGGCAGCGCAGACATACTCAAATGAAATTTGCTCATCACAAGGGCGTCCACCCGATAGGTCTGGGGACTGTCCGTCACCATTTCAAAGCGGTCAATCGAACACCCCCTCATGATTTCCATGGCCATCTGTGCCGCGATCTCCCCGGACTTGTACATGGATACCACATTTCCGCCCAGCAGCCCGGTTCCGATTCCGCCGTCCACCATGCGCAGGGCCGGCACCGTAGAGCACTCCGCAATCAGGTCTATAGCCTGCTTATCCGTATACTTTCTGCCTTCAACGTCCTCCGACATCACGATATAGATCAGGATCGTATCTTCCGATAAACTGCTGAGGGTATAGCGAAGGGTAAAATTCCGTGACTGGGATACATTGATCTCATCAAACTCCAAGTCAGGATACTTGTCCGCATAACCGTAAAAACGCTTCCGCTCCGCCTCACCGGTCACCGTATCGTCCAGAATCGCCACCACCCGCTTTGCCTTCGGATTGAGCTTCAGTCCCAGGTCAATATTCTTTTCCACGGAAAGCCGCTCCAGAACCCCCGTTATCATCGGGTTCTTCATGGCTTCCGCCGCAAGGTCCTCGTCATTGACTCCCTCAAAAATCAGGGGAATCCCGGAAAAAAGCTCCTCCTGATGCTCCATGGCAAACCGCAGCGCCGCATCATCCCCCAGGATCACCGCATCATAGGGCGGTACCTCCGACAGCCGGTAAGACAGCCCCTCATAGAACAGGCGCAGCCCTTCTTCCGTGTTCACACGCTTTGTATCCATGAACTCAAAATCCAATGTCACATCGTCATCCAGGCCGGCCTTGATCCCGTCTATCTGCAGCCTCACCTGCTCCCAGGCATAAGAATAGGAACTGATAAACAGAACCCTCTTTTCCGCCTCGGCGGCCTGTACCGTCCGTCCCCACAAAACGAAGCAGGAAAATACCGTCAGAAAAAGCCGGAGCAGATTAATCCGCAATACTTCATTTTTCTCTCTCGTAACGTTTACCCCCTTCAGTTTTGTTTCATAGTACTATTGTACCACTTTTCAAAAATTTTCAAGATATTGTATGACAAAACAATTTTATCATATCTTGACTTATTATTATATTCCCGCCTCTTTTTTCCTCCTTTTATCCTCATACATCCTGCGGTCAGCCACATCCAAAAACCCTTCCTCCTCCATCCTGCAGCAGCCGATGGCATAGCTGAGGGGAACCGCGCAGGATTGATTATAAACCCTGCACCGCTCCTCCAGATCCCTGATCAGGCTTTCCCCGTCCCTGTCATACAGTACCGCAAATTCGTCTCCCCCCTGCCGGTACACTCTGCCGTCCTCTCCCACCGCATCGGCCAGCAGCCGGGCAAAGCCCCGCAGCAACATATCCCCGGCCGAATGGCCCAGAGTATCGTTCACCGTCTTCAGGTTATTCAGATCCGCAATCAGATAATAGCCCCCGCCGGCCCCCTGCCGGCCGTTCAGATCCCGTTCCAGGGCATTGCGGTTAAAGACGTCCGTCAGTCGGTCGATATAAGCCAGCCGGCTGCCCGCCTCGGTGCAAAATTCTATAATCCTCCTGATACAGGCATGCTTGGCAGCGGCGGCCTCTCCCGTCAGAACTTCCGTTTCCACGTTTACGGTGTCCCTTCCGTATGCCTCTTCCACCGCATCCCTGATCTCTTTTACCACCAGCCGGGCCTTGCCCTCGTTATTACAGAGAAACACCACGCCGTTCTCGCACACACGGTATCCGTACAACCGGTATTGCCTTAGTTCCCTGTAAATATCATTTGAAATACGAACGTCCTGTTTCCAGTCCGGCCTGTCCGCGGTTCTGACAAAACAGAGGACCGCCGCCACCAGGTTCTGCCGTTCAAAGTCGAAATCATCCAGCACCTTTTCCAGGGAATACTGATTGAACAATGCCGTTTCCCCGTCCACATATTTCTCCGTGTTTTCGTTGCTCAGAATCAGCCCGAGAAGAATCAGTGTCGAACAGACCACCACCAGCAGGGTTTCCGGCAGTATCACCTGGATCACCGCAGTCATTACGAAAAGCGGCACCGCAAGCAGGATCGCCATCCTTTTTTCACTGTCAAGGATCCTCCAGTAACGAAGACAATAATACAGGATCAAGATCAGGTAGACTGCCAGGCTCCCGTACAGTGCATATGCTTTCGGCCCCAGGGAATAATCCGTAGTCTCCCCGTGGACATATGTGATGGGCAATATGAGAATTCCCACGGTAGAAACGGCAAAGGGCAGATTATGAAGTATCCTCACCCTGCGGGAAAAGTTCAGACTTGCCTCCAGATAGCTTCTCATATATAAAAACAACAGATAAATAAAGCCCAGAATGGACATTAAATAAATGATATGCGCTGTCAAATTCAAAAAGTCCGGAATCACGTCTCTGCTGTTTACCGTGCAGATCGTAATCAGGTCAAATAAGGAATTCAACAGCGCCACCACCGTAAGTTTTTGAAATATCCGGGTTGACCTGGTGGGAATATGAGGCTTTCGATAATAAAAGCAAATGGTATAAATCATAAATATGACGCATGTCAGCGGCGTCTTGACCAACAGCAACATTCAATTCTTCCCCCTGTATCAATTGTCCGGTATCCTCCGCCCTGATTGCCCGTCTGTTTCACTTCAGGTGGTTTTTACTAGACCGATGCGTCGATCATGCCGCCCTCCACAAGCTCCGCAGCGCTTACCACCTGACTGCTGTCTACCTGGATGCCCACTCCGCCCAGCTCCAGCGTTACGCCGCCGGAACCGCATCCCAGGCTCCTGTCGTCACCTGCTGCACTGCCGCTTCCAATGCCGCCTGCATTGCTTTGCTGCTCCCTGGCCATCTTCTCAAACATAGCCTTCAGATATTTCATATCGGCTTCCATGATCTTCCGTAGTTCCTCGGAACGATGCTTTTTCTTCAGCAGGTCCAGATCCTCGGGATCCATCTCCTGGCCCACACTGCCCAGCATCATGTCCTCCAGCTCCTCCAGACTGTCCATATCCTCCAGGGCTTCTTCCATCAGCTCCTGATAGATCTCCATCAGTTCCTGCAGATCCTCCATGTCAAACGAAAGCTCCCCTTCTCCGCCCACAATCTCATCGCACCGATCCTGCTCCGCGGATTCCTCCGTCTCTTCTTCCAGCTCTGCTTCGCATACTCCGCCCCGGAGTTTCACGCTTTCTTCCTCCTCCAGATGGCGCACCTTCTTTTTCGCCACCCGGACCATAGCCTCCGCATGGCGGATCGCATTCAGCAGATCTTCATTATCCGTAACAGACATCTTTACCTTTCTCCGCAGCTCCACTACCTTCCGTCTGGCGCTGTTCATCGCCTTTCTCGCGATGCCGGAGGTTTTGGCCTGAAGGATCCTGGTGGAAATCTGCTTGAAATTATAACGCAGTTTCTTTTTGGACATCTGCTTTCTCCGGGCTTCCCGGGCCTTTTTGGCCGCCTCGGCCCGCTTTGCCTCCCTGGCCTTCTGTTGTGCTTTTGCACGTGCCCTGGCTGCCTCTCTTCTCTCCGCCACTTCTCTGGCAATGGAAAGTCTGGTTCCTGAGCTTCCGTCCGTGTTCCTCAGTCCGTATTGATTCTTTACAGAGCTGCCCGTACTTGCCATTATATTCATGTCGTCATCCTCCTTGATTCAGACAGGTCTTACAGTATGCTGTTTATGCTTATCTTAATATTATATCGGTTCATCCAGTGCAATTCTTTATGATAAAGTGAAAACAGACGACAAGGATAATAAATCCGCCGAACCCCTGTGCGGCCAGGCGCGCCGCCAGTAAAAAAGGCTGCAGGAAACAGCACGTTCCCGCAGCTTTTTTACTTTTTTGATTCCCTTTATACGATTCCCTGTGCCGTCATGGCCTCAGCCACCTTCAGGAAACCGGCGATATTGGCTCCTGCCACATAGTTGCCTTCCATGCCGTACTTCTTTGCAGCACTGTCCAGGTTATGGAAAATATTTACCATGATATTCTTAAGCTTGGCATCCACTTCCTCAAAGGTCCAGGAAAGCCTCTCACTGTTCTGGCTCATCTCCAGCGCGGAGGTAGCCACGCCCCCTGCGTTGGCAGCCTTGCCGGGACAGAACAGCACGCCGTTCTTCTGAAGGTACTCGGTAGCTTCCATGGTGGTAGGCATGTTGGCGCCCTCCGCCACTGCAAAGCACCCGTTTGCTACCAGCATCTTTGCATCCTCCAGATCAAGCTCATTCTGGGTCGCGCAGGGAAGCGCCACGTCACACTTCACACTCCATACGCCGTGCTCGCCGTCCTTCTTCTCATGATACTGGGCGCCGGGCCTTGCCGCCGCGTATTCGCTCAGTCTTGCACGCTTCACTTCCTTGATCTCCTTGAGCAGTGCCACATCGATTCCCTGGGGATCGTAAATCCAGCCTGTGGAATCGGAGCAGGTGACGGGCTTACCGCCAAGCTGCTGAGCCTTCTGGATGGCATAGATCGCCACATTGCCGGCTCCGGATACGGCGATGGTCTTGCCGGCAATATCCTTGCCGTTGCACTTGAGCATTTCCTCGGTCAGATAAAGCAGGCCGTAACCCGTGGCCTCGGTCCTGGCCAGGGAACCGCCATAGGAAAGGCCCTTGCCGGTCAGCACCCCTTCATACAGGCCCGTAAGCCTCTTGTACTGCCCGTACATATAGCCGATCTCCCGGGCACCGGTGCCGATGTCGCCGGCAGGCACATCGGTATCCGCCCCGATATATTTATGTAATTCATTGATAAAGCTCTGGCAGAATGCCATCACTTCCCTGTCGGATTTTCCCTTGGGATCAAAGTCCGAACCACCCTTGCCGCCGCCGATGGGCAGCCCGGTCAGGGAATTTTTAAAGATCTGCTCAAAGCCCAGGAACTTAATGATACCAAGGTTGACGCTGGGATGAAGCCGCAGTCCTCCCTTATAAGGCCCGATAGCGGAATTAAACTGTACCCTGAAACCATTGTTTACCTGTACCTGCCCCTTGTCATCCACCCAGGGAACCCGGAATAACAGCTGCCTCTCCGGAGTAACCAGTCTCTCCAGCAGGGCGTCCTTACGATATTTCTCCTCATTTGCTTCAATTACTACGCGCAGGGATTCCAAAACCTCCTTCACTGCCTGATGGAATTCCGGCTGTGCCGGATTCTTGGCAACCACCAGGTCATAAACCTCATCAACGTATGACATTTTCCATGTCCTCCTTCATTTAGTTTGACGCCTTCCACGTCACGATCCAGAAAATATTATAAACCATCCTTGTCCGTTTCACAATCACTTTATCCAATTAAACTGCAAAAGTTTTCGGAAGTTTTTTTATCTATTTTGTACAAAATTGAAAGCTGCCTTTTCCCTTGCAGATCCATACCCGCCGAAGGCTCCGGGGAAGCACCGGTTGAATCACCGCTTCCTCAGAGATACTGCTTCAGCCTGGCTACATTCTTCTCCTCACACTCTATCAGCTGCCGCGCCAGAGAAGTGGATTTTGCACCGGCATTTTCATTGTGCCGCAAGGCCTTCTCCATCTCCAGAATTCCGTTTGTGCTGCTTTTAATCATCAGCTCCGCTATATGTCCGGTACTGGTATTCAACAGCGT
>CAJTKW010000003.1:74674-86285 GCA_910577035.1 uncultured Acetatifactor sp. | reverse complement strand
CGCATCCTCCAGGGCGCCGCTGCGATAGTATTCCGCCTTGCCGTCCACCAGCTCCCTGGAGGCGGCATTATGGATTTCCGAATATTTCAGGGTCTGCCTGGAAAGCTGCATGGCCAGCGCATCATCATAAACCTTGTCCGAAATTGTGTCAATGGCCTTCATTGCCATTTCCGTATTCTTTTGAATTTCCCGATAGATTGCTATTTCCTGTGACGTCATTTTCTCATCTCCCTGCCCGTTTCCGCATATTGCCGGCAATCTTCCCTGTACGGTTTTCCATAAAGGAAAAAAGGAAGCCTTACCAATCCAGTAAAAGGCTTCCCGTTTTTCTTATATTTATTCTATTCCCGCAGTTTCCATGGCCGTTTACTGCTGTGTCACATAATCCGCTTTCACATACGCCACCTGGCCGTTATATTTCACCTTACACCAGCCATTCTCCGTACCAAGCAGCTCCAGGGACGAACCTCCCGCCAGCACGCCGAGACGCTCTCCGCTTTCGTCTGCCGAAGCACGGACATTCAGATTTGTATTGGCGGTAACGGTTCCCAGCACCTGCAGATCCGCCGCATTCTCTTCAAACTGCAGATAGTCGGATTTGATATAGCCGTCCTTGTTCTCGTATACCACCTTCGTCCAGCCGTTCACCAGCACCTCCCGGACTTCCAGCCTGGTCCCCCGAGTTACCTTGCCCAGCTTTTCGGCCTGCTCGCTGTCAGAGTCCCTGACATTGACGGTAGTGGTAGCACTGGCATACTTGGGCCCGGCGGCCGCCGTCTCCTGGGGCGGGGTATCAGGCGTCTGGCCTTCCCCGCCTGCCGGCTCACCCGACCCGTCAGGCTCCTGGCTTCCTTCTCCCTGCACTCTGCTGGCAAGCTTCTCACCCACCTTCGTGTTTACCTGGGATCTCACCAGGCTCACGTATTCCGGCAGTGCGGGGTTCTGCTCAATCAGCTCATTGTACTCCGCTGCCACCCGGTTATTGAGTTCCACCACGTCCACCTGTCCGTTGGCAAGCATGATGTACTCCTTTTCTTCCTCGGTAAAAACACTGCTGTCCTTAATATAAAGGCTTCCGTCCTCATCCGTGCAGATATAAAGCGCCTCATAACCGGGATATTCGCCGTAATCCGTAATTCCCATCTTGTAATACACATAAGCGATGGTTGTCCCTTCCACCGGACCCTGCTTCACATAAATTTCGATGTTGGACCAACTGTCAATGTATGTCGCCAGCTCTTCAAAATATAGCAGGTTGTTCTCACTGATTCCGTGGCATATCGTCTGCAGGGCAGCGGTATCGCCTGCTCCGATGGCATTGTAATAGGACGCCACCAGCGTACTGATCTGTTCATTGGCGTTGGCGGTCATGGGCACTTCATCCGCCCTGGGCCCTTCCTCTGCGGGCTGCTCTGCCTGGGAATTGGCACTGATGCTGACACTGCCCTCCAGGGTCTCCGGCTGTCCGTCTGCCGGAGCCTGTGCCTCTGCCTTGCTGGCGTTCAGCGCAACGATTACTGTAAGCGCACCTAAAAATACCACCACTACAGGGAAAACAATCTTGCAATGACGAACCAGCATATCACGGACGGCTTTCCACTTATCTTTACGCATACTGACACCTTCCTTAAAAAGAGTGCTCCGCACTCTTTATGCACGCGCCTGACGGCGCCGCTTCCTGTCAAGGAAACAAATAGAACCGCAAGCGGCTCTATAGTTGGGGGGTTACGTTGATAGGTTACAGTACAGGGTGATGTAAAGTGCATCCGACAGGAATCGAACCTGCATTAAAGGCGTCGGAGGCCTTCGTTCTATCCGTTAGACTACGGATGCAAATTGTTACAAAAGTATTACATCACCCTGACTATAATATCATATATCAGCCCGTGTGTCTACCTCCAATTATTTATTTTTTATAAATTTTTCTTAAGATGTAGAAAACCGGTTAAAAAACCACCCTTATCTTCCCGCTCAGGGAGTCATAATAATAGAGATTATCCGACAGCACCTCCTCCGATGCCACATGCTGCCTGTTCACTTCATATATGATCTTTTTCATTTCCCGGGGAGATTCCAGCCCGGTCTTATCCATAATCAGAACCTCATGGATGGAACTGGGAATAATGTAAAAGCCGTCCCGCTTCTCCCCTCCGATCTCCTCCAGCATGCCGGGATAAAGGATACAGGCAGCTCCCTGAACACGCCTGGCGTTTGTCAGCACGGTCAGCGGTATCTCCTGTCCGGAGAAATCCTCCCCGGGATCCGCTATCTCCTCCAGCATCTCCCCCATGGAGGTCTGCCTGCCGGGAAAGATCCTGGGAGTGTTTTCCAGCGCCTGTTTCATCAGATCCCTGGTATTGACATGCCAGCGTTCCATGTGGGAATTATGGATCAGGATCGCCCCCTCTCCCAGCATCCCGCCGCTGCAGGCATAGTAAAAACAGATGGCAAGATCCAGGAATTCCACATACGGTATGCTCTGCAGGAGCTCTCCGTTTCTGCGCCGGTTAATCAGGCGAAAGCATATCCTGCCCTTTACCTTCTCATAGAATTTGAAAAAATCCATGTCAATGTTTTCCCCGGGTGTCTCCTCCCGGAATATTTCAAGGAGCCTTCCCAGCACCTCCCCAAAGGTTACCCCGTCTTCATAGGCGGCGTAAAAGGTTTCCAGATAAATGGTGGGCGCCACATTCCTTCCCGGCGGCATGATTACCAGCCCGTGAAGCAGCACGCCGTTATTTTTCCGCACTTCCTTCAGCTCCGTGCGATAACTGTCTCCCAGCTCTTTTTTTACTGCCTCGCAGATCTTCCGTGCAAATTCATTGATTTCCATACTTATCCTCTTTCTGTGCCGTCATTTGATGTGTTTTTGATAGGGTTAAGAATACTCAGATTGTGCCCGCCCTGCACGGCACCGCCGGCGGAACGCAAAGAAAGACAACAGTGCCTGTAAAAAGCACCGTTGTCCTACAAGTCTGGCAGTATGGAAATAATGCAGTCAGTTATACACGGGACAGATATTCGCCGGTTCTGGTGTCAATCTTGATCTTGTCCCCCTGTTCCACAAACAGCGGAACGGAAACCTGTGCGCCGGTCTCCACGGTAGCAGGCTTGGAAGCACCGGTAGCGGTATCTCCCTTAAAGCCGGGCTCCGTCTCGACAATCTCCAGCTCCACGAAAAGAGGAGGCTCCACGGAGAATACACTGCCGTTGTGGGAACAGACCTTACACATTTCGTTTTCCTTTACGAACGTCATCGCGTCGCCCACGGTATCGGCATTTAACGCAGTCTGCTCGTAATTTTCCGTATCCATAAAATAATACAGATCGCCGTCCTTATACAGGTACTGCATGTCTTTCCTGTCAATACGCGCCTGAGGGCATTTCTCGGTAGGGCGGAAGGTCTTTTCCACGACACCGCCGCTCTTAACGTTTTTCAGCTTTGTTCTCACAAAAGCCGCACCCTTGCCAGGCTTCACGTGCTGGAATTCGATGATCTGATATACATTGTTATCGAGTTCAATGGTAATACCATTTCTGAAATCACCTGCAGAAATCATACTATGTTCCTCCTAATTCTGTTCACAAAAATAATTCTTTCTAAGTTTAATATAAAAACGTACTAATTTCAACTGTTTTCGCAAAAATTTTTCTTTCAGGGAAAGGATGTATCCGTCCCATGGCCTGTCAGGGCCGATAGGATATGGTCGATGGCCAGCAGATACCCGTCCAGGCCCTGCCCGTAAATCTGCCTGTCACAGGCCGGCGCCGTCACCGAAGTCTTCCGGAATTCCTCCCGCCTGGTAATATCGGAAATATGTACCTCCACCTTGGGCACCGTAATACTTGCCAGAGCGTCCCGAATGGCATAACTGTAATGGGTATAGGCCCCCGGATTAATCACGATCCCCTCCGTTCCGTCAAAATACGCCTCCTGAATCCTGTCTATAATGGCACCCTCATGATTACTCTGGAAGACGGCAATCCGGCTTCCCGTCTCCTCCTCCTTCTTCCTGATTATATCCAGCAGATACTGATAATCCCGGGTACCGTACACGCTTTTCTCCCGGATTCCCAGAAAATTGATATTGGGGCCGTTAATGACCAGCAGCTTCACCGTTTCTCCTTCCTCCACAATTCTCACCAGAATATCCTCCAGATCCGATTCTTCCATATTGATTACCATATCCGCGCAGTCCACATAAGCCGCCTCCCGCTCCTCCATAAGCTGCCGGATCCTGCTTAAGGGATCCGGGCACTGCAGAAGGGGCCGCGTGGAATCCTCCTTCAGCCGCTCGTACACCGTCTCCGGGGAAACCTTAAGATAAACCACCTTCCCCAGCCCCTTTAAAAGCCTGCGGTTCTCCTTCCTAACCGGTGTGCCGCCGCCCACGGAATAAATCCTGCCGCCGCCCTTTTCTCCCAGCTCCTCCAGCAGCTCCGTCTCCAGCCGCCTGAAATACTCTTCTCCGTCGTCGGCGAAAATTTCGTTCACGCTCCTGCCTTCCCGCCGTTCTATCAGCTTGTCCGTATCCTCCACGGGCATCCGCAGCCTGTAAGAAAGCCTGACGCCCAACGTGGTTTTGCCACTGCCCATAAATCCGATCAGGATCAGATTCTGCCCTTTTCTCATACCCTTATTCCCCCGCAATATCTGTCCGGCGCTGCCGCCTGATTCCAACGGCCTTCCTTCCGCCGACTTATTTTACTGACCTTAATCCCCGATCCCCATGGCATGTTTCATCGCATCGTATGCCTTTTCTTCCAGTTCTCCCGTCACTGCCGCGCCCGTCCAGAGCTCATAGGCAATGATCCCCTGGTACAGAAGCATCTTCAGGCCGTTGTACGCCCTGCCTCCGGCCGCTTCCGTCATCTGCATGAACCTGGTCCTTGCAGGATTAAAGATCAGGTCATAGCCTGTATGTATTCTCCGATAAAAATCCGGATCCTCCATCACCGCCTCCTGCACCCGGGGATACATTCCCACATTGGTAGCCTGGACCGCCAGGTAACGCTCCCCCCAGGGAAGCTGCCTCCAGTCCGCCAGGGCCATGGCCCTTACCGGCTGCCCCTCCGTATAGGCATTGATTTCGTCCGCAATTTTCTGCGCTCTCTCTATCGTCCGATTCAGAATGATGATCTCCGACGCCAGCCCCGATAACATCACGGCCACCGCCCTCGCCACGCCTCCGGCTCCCAGGATCAGCACCTTCTCTCCCCCGGGCTTTACGCCGTCCGCTTCAAAGGCCCGGAGCAGGCCGGGCATGTCCGTATTATACCCCTTAAAGCCGCCTTCTGTCCGCACAAGGGTGTTGACCGCCCCGATTCGCTCCGCCAGCGGATCCAGCTCTTTCAGATAGGGGATTACCTCGCTCTTATAAGGCACCGTGACATTACAGCCCAGCAGATTCAGCGCCCGGGCTCCCTCCACCGCCTCCCGTACCTCCCCCGGCAGCACGCGAAACGGCACATAGACCAGGTTCTGTCCCAGGGCCTGGGCCAGGGTATTATGGATGGCCGGTGACATGGTATGCTCCACCGGATTTCCGATCAGCCCGCAGGTACGGGTACATCCGTCGATCCTTATGCCGTCTCTCATTTCCTGCCCCTTCTTTTCTCTTCCCTGTGATAGAAATACAATACAATGCGCTCCAGCTTCCGTTTCAGTACAATCTGAATCTCCTCCTTCGGATGGATGGGCCTGACAAGCCAGGTCACGATCCCTGCCCGCTTCGCTCCCCACACATCCGTAAACAACTGGTCACCCACGAAAAGCGTATTTGCCGGAGAAGTTTCCGTCAGTGCCATGGCTCTCTCATAGCCTCCACGCCCCGGCTTTCCCGCCTTGAAAATGTACCGGGCCCCCACTCTGTCACAGAAGCTTTTCACCCGGGGCTCCTTATTATTGGACAGGGCGCAGGTCCGGTATCCAAGCTCCTTAAGCCTGGCAAACAATGCCGCCGCCCTGTCGTCCGCAGGCGCCCCATGGGGCACCAGGGTATTGTCAATATCAAAGATGATTCCTCTGTACCCCTGCCTGTACAGCCCCTCATAGTCTATGTCATATGCGTTATCCGCCTCATTGTCGGGAAAAAAACGTCGAAACATCCTGATCCGTCCTCTCTGTCGCTGTCCGATGCCCTGCAAACCACAGCCCGCGGACTTACTTTTTCGAAAAATTGTTTGGCCCCTCGATAGCTTAACCTATGCAAAATGAATAATCCCTCGAACTCAATGGCGCAGGGGCGGGCTGCTGCAGATCATAATATCTGCCTGTTCCTTGATTTTAAATGCGGCAAAATACCTTTCTTCCCTGGGAACCCATTTATCCAGGAAAATCGGAAGCGCATTATTGCCGTCACGTTTCTTGATCCGGATCCGCTGCTCCAGCGGATTCACATCACAGAATATCCGCAGATCCATGTAATTTCCAAACTTGGGATGGCAGCTGTAGGATCCTTCCACGATACGGAGGATTCCTGCGGGAACGATCCGTTTCGCCCCAAACTGCATATTTGCACAGTCATAGCGTGTGTACTCAAAGCCCACCGCGTTCCTTAACGACGGCAATACTTCCTCCGCAAAACGTTCATAATGAATATTCCCGCCCGCCTCTTTGTACCTTGCTTCCGTGCGCAGCTCCTCCGGCAGGAAAAAATCATCCATGTGAACCAGGCCTGCCCCCGTAACCTCGGCAAGCCTTTTGGCAAGGGTCGTCTTGCCGGCGGCGCAGCGGCCGTCTATGGCAGCCACCTTTACGTCCCCGGGCACCTCTTGCAGTGCCGCTAAAATTTTAACGATTGTCTCCTCCAATTTGTCCTGCAATTTTCACACTCCATCCGCAAATATTTACCGGGATTCCGGAACATCCCCTCCCTGCCCCTTCCCATCAGGTGACAGGAACGGAATATATGTCACCGTATATCTCCCTGCGCCTGCTGTCAAGGATATACTCTATTTTCGTCTTCACCGCTTCTTCATGAAGCAGGTCGCAGATATAGCCGCTGTACCTGCTGTCCTTCATGCCCTCGAATTCCTCCAGCAGGCCGTCCAGGGTCTTCCCCTGCCCGTAGGGCCTGCCGATATTATCCGTGGCAGCATCAATACTGTCCGCAATGCTGATAATATCCACAAAAGGCCTGTTCACCGTATGCTTTCCCTCAGGATAACCGCCCTTTTCGTTATACCAGAGATGATGCAGATGGGCGCAGTCATGGACACACTCCAGCTCCCGGTCCATCCTGCCCTGATATATTTTCGAAAAATTAGCCGGATGCTCCTTGATAATCTCAAATTCGTCGTCCGTAAGATTGCGGGAGGAATTGGACACATAGTCCAGGCAGAAATACTTGCCGATGTCATGAAAGAGCACGCACTTTTCCATGAGATTATTCATTTTATCCCGATACTCCCTGCTGTCTGCCCATTTCCCGCCCCCTACGCCGTCCAGATACCGGGGATTATGCTCCAGTATATATGACAGTATCACCCCGCTGATCTCCTTTACCATCATGGTGTGGACATACAGGGGCTTGTTGGCATAGATGGTAGCGCTCAGGACCGCACTCTGGAAGAAATCAAAATCCACAACGGCGGAAGCGGAATTTACCAGCATCAGTACACAGTAATTCGTCTGGTAGCTGCCAAGATACTGCTCGATTTCATTTACCCTTTTCAAGACACGTTCCACAATTTCCGTACTCTTTTCCAGGATATACTTTTCCTGATAACGGCTGCATTTGCACAGATAATCCAGATAATAAGCGCCGGCGGTAAACAGCGCAGAGCACTGCTCCATGGCATTGTATTCCTCATGGGGCTCCAGGTATTCCTCCAGCTTCTCCAGCAGCTCCTCCAATGTAATTCTGCCCAGGTGATAATCCGCCTCGATGCAATAGAGCCTGGCCACCACCTTGTCATATAACACATTTTTCTGCTCTTCCGAATCCAGGACCGCCCTCAGGTCCTCCGCCAGCTTTTCAATGTAAGGCGCCTCCTTCACGGGGTCAATCAGCGCCCCCCCTGCCGTATCCCCGTTCTTCCTTGCCTGTTCCGCCCTGCGGCAGGCCTCCAGCGTAAAGCCCAGCACGTTTTCCTTGCAGATAATATACTGGCCCTTCATGAAGTCTCCGCCCTTTCTACGGCAGATTTCTTCAAATTTTTCCCTGTTTTCCTTATATTTTTTCAGTCCAAAGGTCATATCCCGCCGGTTGATCACGCTCAAAAACCAGCAGTTAATCAGGGATTTCTGGGCCTGCTCCGTCAGGCTGTCGAAATCGTCCAGATATTTCTCCGCCATAAGGGCATATTTGCTGCCCGGATTGTCATCCAGATGCTCCTTCATAATAATGTCAAATACAGTGCACTTCTCCAGCGTGACAATGATCCGGTTCACATCCCCCGTCTTCTCGTAATACCGCAGAAGCAGCCTGGCTATGCCAAACGCCAGGGGCACGTCCTTACACTGCCCTGCCTGATCCATCAGGGTACTCATGAAATCCCTGAGCTGCTTCTCTGCCCCGGCGTCCATGCTTTCCGGATCCTTCACATACACGGTAATGTATTCCCGTATGATTTCATTATTTGCCGTCTGAATCTTCTTTTTCTCCCGGGAAGTCTCCATCAGCCTCTCAATGATCTCATCCCTGGAGGTCCCGGCTTCAAAAGTCAGATCGTCCAGCCTGTCATAAGCCTCCAGCAGCCCTGCATATTCCCTGTAATCCATTCAACCACCCCATCTGTTGTACAGGAACACCCCGATACACCTGTTTCTATATTACCATCTGGAAAAAACAGGGGCAAGTGTTTTTTATCAGTTATAGCTTGCATGTCCTGCAAAACCCCACGGAAACGCAGCATTGACTTGGCGGAAAGAATGTCTGTTACCATGTAGCAGCGGCCAGGCGCAAATCCCACGCCCGGCCGCAAGTTTATTTCCGACTGCGGAAAATATCCCTCACCGTCATGTAAGAAAGTTTCGGGCGGCGGTATTCATCCACAATTCCCTTATTGTTCATGGTGCGGGGACGGCCATGGAACCAGCTGTCACACACCCGGCAGTCGGCAAACTGCCAGATATAGACGCCTCTGACTCCCTCATGGGACAAAATGGCCTTAAGCTGCTTCTCCAGCGCTTCCGCCTGGTATTCCTCGGACCATTTCACCCGGTCCGGTGTACGGCAGCCGTAGATGGCCCCGGCACCCACCTCCGTAATCAGGAAGGGCTTCCCCGCCCCTTCCGTCTCCTGCTGCACCCAGTCATACAGATCCGCCAGATATTGGTCCGCCGGCGTATCATGATACCACAGGGGATAAATATTATAGGAAACCACCTCTGCCAGGCCAAAACAAATGTCCGTCTTAAACTGACAGCTGGCAAAGGATCTGGGACGGCTCCGGTCCAGACTGCGGATCAGGGAAAGCTGTTTCTCATAGCAGCTTTTTCCGTATTCCGTATGGCTGGCACACTCGTTCAGAATCCCCCAGATATAAATACAGGGATGATTATAGTGGGCTTCTACCATCTCCCGGATACAATCCTCGCACTGCCTCTCGAAATTCGGATTGCGCATGGCCTCCTCCGACAGCCCTCTGGCATGATTCTCTTCCCAGACCAGCATTCCCCTCTCGTCGCAGAGATCCAGGAATATCTCATCGTTGGGATAGTGTGAGGTCCGCACGGAATTCGCCCCCATGTCTCTCATCAGGACCAGATCCTGCTCCATGGCTGCCAGGGGCAGCGCACAGCCGAACTGGGGATGGTCCTCATGGCGGCAGAACCCCTGAATCCGCAGCTTTTCCCCGTTCAGCAGGATTTCCTTTCCCTCCGTCCGCACCTCCCGGAACCCAAAACGGTCAATCAGATCGTCCACCGCCTCTCCCCGGCCGCTCTCCACCACGGCACAAACCGTATAAAGCACCGGCCTCCGGGGTGACCATTCTTCGGCTCCGTCACAAAGGATTTCCGTATTCAACGAAGCCTCTCCCCGCCCGGCCAGCTCCAGGGTACAGACCGCAGTAGTTTCCGCTTGGGGATTTCTTTCCGTGCCGCCCTTCTCCACGGCACCGGCTGCGGCCTTACTCTCTCCGCCGCACTTCTCCACGATAAACCGCACCCTGCCTGCAAAAGGATCTTCTTCCAGATTCCTCACACGGGCTTCTATCTGAGCATACCAGCATCCTGCCCTTTTCACCGGCGTCACATGCAGGGAGGTCACATAGACCTGCCCCAGCTCCTCCAGTGCCACGGCCCTGGTAATCCCGCCATAGGTCTGATAATCGTTTTCCACATGCAGGGCCGAGCGGCTGTCAAAGGAATTGTCCACACAGACCTTCAGGTGATGGGTGCCGGGAGCAAGCTTCCCGACCACTGCCTGAAACGGCGTATAGGCATTATAATGGGATGCCGCCTGTACCCCGTCCACGTAAACAACAGCCGTATGGCTGACCCCTTTCAATTCCAGGCGGATATTTCCCGACGCCTGAAAGTCCCTCTCATAACAGGCCCTTCCCCGATATTTCCTGGTTTCGGGATAAGTTTCCCAGCAGCCCGGCACCAGGGCCTTCAGCCGGACCGGCTCTTCCCCGCCCTCCGGCATGGTGGAAAAATCCCACAGACAGGATGAAAGCTCCGTCTGGGTTCTGATTTTATGGGTTGCAAATGTACGCAGCATGATATGCCCTCCCCTTTTTCTTTATTTTCCTACCATAAACCGTGGTCTGTCAAGCACTAACCTGCTTCATTGCCCGAAAACCGGAATAAACCGTTTGCCTGGCATGGCACCGCACCGCCCTGCGCCGTCTTCCGCCTCAAATCCCGGCACCCTTTCTTATTCAAAATCCGACATCTGGTATCCGGGAATTTTACCGCTTTCGATGTCAGCAATGATTTGCTCCATCTCCCCGTCTGTCTACCCATGCCGGGAATACCTGTCAACCGACAGGGAACCATCCGTCGTGCGGCTTTCAAATTGCCTCCCGGCTGCAAAACCTTCCGGCTTCTTCCTGCTCAGCAGGGCCGCAAACAGCTTGTCGGCAGAGCCGTCATACACCTCCTTATTTACTCTTGTTCCACGAACTTATACTCTATAAGAATTGACTGGTGTACTGACCTATTGATTTTTAGCAACACTGCCACCTCGCTAAGAGGCAGTAGTAGATTTCGAAAATCCAATCGCTCAATGCTGCCGACAGCTTTTCCGTCAGTTTCAATCGCACGAATAATTCAATTGTTACCGTCATTTTCAAGACAGTCATTTACATACCATTTGGCATTTATTAAGATATAAGGACATGGAAAGGAATTTTTCATATTAGCCGCTGTTTTGGGATTGTCTGCACTCTCGGCAAGTGTTTTTATATCTCCTGATAAGAGGTTTTGATTTTCGGTTGCTCAAGAGACATACCGTCTCCACATTCGCCGTCCAGGGGAACTGGTCCACTGCCACTGCCTTTTCCACCACATACCCTCCTGCCAGAAAAGCCTCCAGATCCCTGGCCAGACTGGTGGGCTTGCAGGAAATATACACAATCCTCTCCACGCCGTAGCCGATGATTTTTGGCAGCGCTTTGGGATGGATACCGTCCCGGGGCGGATCCAGAATAATCAGAT
>CAJTKW010000003.1:57335-74652 GCA_910577035.1 uncultured Acetatifactor sp. | reverse complement strand
CCCCTGCCAGAAACTCACAGTTCACCAGGCCGTTCTCCGCCGCATTTTCCCTTGCGGCCGCCACCGCCTCTTCCACGATCTCCACACCGATGACCTTCCCCGCCACGGCCGCCATCAGCTGTGCAATAGTGCCGGTGCCGCTGTAAAGATCATAGACCACCGCGCCCCTCCGCCCCGGATCGCCCACATACTGCCGTACCGTCTCATACAGCACCTCCGCACTGTGGGAATTGGTCTGGAAGAAAGAAAAGGTGGATATTTTAAACCGCAGCCCCAAAAGCTCTTCATAAAAATATTCCCGGCCATAAAGCACATCGCTTCTGTCACTTTGCACCACATCCGCCTGGGAATCATTCACAATATGTAAAATACCGGCATATTTCCCTCTCAGCCTGCCCTCCCGTTCCAGGGAAAGCAGTGCCTCCAGAAATCCTTCCAGCAGCCTGTCCTCTCCTTCCTCAGTCACCCTTCCTCCTTCCGGAAACGGCCCCTGGGAGGTAGTCACCAGCGCCACCAGCAGCTCCCCTGTCCGGGAAGCCTTGCGCACCAGCAGATGGCGCAAATAGCCCTCATGACGCATCCTGTGATAATATCGGACCCCCTTCTCTGCAAAATATTCCCGTACCGCCTTTAAAATCAGCCGGTAATCCCCGTCTACAATCCGGCAGTCCTCAACGTTCACCACATCGTAATAGCTGTCCCGCCGGTGCATTCCCAGAGATAACGGACCGTCCTTGACCTCGTCGCCAAAGGAAAATTCCATTTTATTCCGGTACTCATACACCACAGGACTTCCTTTGATACCTTCCCAGACCCAGGGCTTTGTCTGCCGTGCCAGCGCGTCCTGCAGAAGCTTTTTTACCTGTGCCTCCTTGATCCTTAACTGCTCCTCGTAGGGCAGGGAAAGATACAGACAGCCTCCGCACACACCAAAGCGGGAACACGGACGGCCTGTTTCCAAAGGTGATTTTTCAAGCACCTCAAGCAAACGGCCTTCCGCCTTCCCTTTTCTCACTTTATTGACACTAAGCCTTATTTTCTGTCCGGGCAGGCTGTTTTTCACGGTCACGATACCCTCCCCCGTATCGGCAATGCCTTTGTTGGGGAAATCGATCCTTTGGACCGCAGCCTCATATACCTGTCCCTTTTTCATTTGCTCAGTGCTCTCCCTCGTCTACAAAGAAGTCGTCCTCATCCTCGTCGCCTTCTTCATCTTCGAATTCATCTTCAAAATCGTCTTCAAAATCTTCCAGATAATCGGGAGTAAAATAGCGATATACAGCGTATGCAATCGCCGCTACTGCTGCAATTGCACCAACCACTGCCAGCACGCACACCACCGGATTACATTTCTTTTTCTTAGGCTCTTCCTTTTTGCCCAGGATCTCGTTCAGTTTTGCCGCTTCGATTAAATTCTCAAGCTTGTTCATAGGATACCTCCTGACATGAATGTTGTCTGTTTATAGAATACCACATTTCTTTTAAAAATACTACAACCTTTTATATTCTTTTTAACCTGGCAAAGGATGCGTACATGATTTTCTGCCCTGCCCTGTCAAAATCCACCGTCACCTTATAGTCCCTGGTCTCCTGCACCAGATTCAGAACCGTGCCCTCTCCGTATTTGATATGGGAAACCCTGTCGCCGACTCCGTAATCGGGTACCGCGCCGGCCTGTGGGGGAGCACCCCTGGAAATCCCCGCCAGTTGGTTTAAGCTGCTGATCTCCCTGGCAATAAAGGGTTTGTCAGCCTTTGCCGTCGTTCTCGGCCGCAGGATCGCCCTGGGCCTGAAATCACTGGTAACCTGCCCCTGGGAATCCTGCTGCCCGGTTCCCCCCTTCCCCAGGCCGATTACCTCCGTCAGCATCTCCCGGTCTCCCCGGTTTCTTCCCGCAGAAGCCGTTTTGTCGTCCAGAAGCTTTGGTGGAATTTCCCGGACGAACCGGCTCACGGGATTGTACTGGGTCTCGCCCCTGGTCATGCGCATTCTGGCACAGGTCAGAGTCAGATCATTCATGGCTCTGGTAATGCCCACATAGGCCAGACGCCGTTCCTCCTCCATATCCTCCGGATCGTCCCCCCAGAGCGCTGCCTGTCCGGGAAACAGTCCGTCCTCCATGCCGGCCAGATATACATTGGGGAATTCCAGCCCCTTTGCAGAATGCAGTGTCATCAGCAGCACTCTGTTGTCGTCCCCTGCTACATTGTCAATGTCCGCCACCAGGGCAACCTCCGCCAGGAATTCCGTCAGCGTCGGCTCCTCGTGGGTGTCCTGGTAATTGACGGCTTTTGTGATCAGCTCGTCCACATTGGCGATCCTGTCCTCTGCCGATTCGTCGTCATTGTCCTGCAGATACTCCGCATACCCGATTTTGACCACAATCTCCTGTATCAGCTCCGCCACCGTCATTTCCGCGGAAGAACGGCGGAATCCCCGGATCAGCTGCACAAAGGGACGGATTTTTGCCGAGGCCTTTCCCAGACTCATGATCTCATCTGCAAGCTCCATGGCATCATACAGGCCAATGTCCCGCATCTGGGCATAATCCTCAATCTTTTCCACAGTGGCCGCACCAATTCCTCTTTTGGGCACATTGATTATGCGCCTCACTGCCACCTCATCCCTGCCATTGTCGATGGTCTTCAAATAAGCAAGAATATCCTTGATCTCCGCCCTGGCATAAAAGTTAGTGCCGCCCACCACATTATAAGGCACCCCTTCCATAATCATTCGTTCTTCCAGAAGACGGGCCTGGGCGTTGGTGCGGTACAGCACCGCACAATCCCTATACTGTGCCCCCTCTCTTTTCACCTTCCTGCACACGTCGTCTGCAATATATTCCGCCTCTTCATAGGCATTGTCAAACTGTTTGAAATGCACTGTGTTTCCGGTTCCCCTCTGGGTCCACAGGGTCTTTTCCTTCCGGCCCTTATTATTGCGGATCACGGAATTTGCCGCATCCAGAATGGACTGGGTGGAACGATAATTCTGCTCCAGTTTGATGACCCTGGCCTCGGGAAAATGCTTTTCAAAGTCAAGAATATTGCGGATATTTGCCCCCCGAAACCGGTAAATTGACTGATCGTCGTCTCCAACCACACACAGGTTGCGGTACTTATCCGCCAGCAGCCTCACCAGCTCAAATTGAGCCGTATTGGTATCCTGGTACTCGTCCACCATAATATACTGAAACCGCTCCTGATAATAGTCCAGCACATCCTGGCAGCTCTGGAAAAGCTCAACCGTCTTCACAATAATATCATCAAAATCAAGAGCATTATTCTTCTGCAGGGTCTCCTGATATTCCCGGTAGACCCTTGCATAGACCGCCTTCCCGAAATCCTTTGCCGCATCCAGCTCATATTCCCTGACCCCGGTCAGCTCATCCTTGGCAGAAGAAATGGCTTTCAGCAAAGCCTTTTCCTTATACTGTTTGGTATCGATATTCATCCTCTTGCAGATCCCCTTCATCAGGGTCTTCTGGTCATCCCCGTCATAAATGGTGAAGCCGTTTTCAAAACCGATACGGTCAATATGACGGCGCAATATACGCACACAGAGGGAATGAAAAGTAGACACCCACACCTGGTCTGCACCGAATCCCACAAGGCTGTCCACCCGTTCCCGCATCTCTCCCGCCGCCTTATTGGTAAAGGTGATTGCCAGGATATTCCAGGGCTTTATTCCTATTTCATCTATTAAATAAGCGATTCTGTGGGTAAGGCAGCGGGTTTTTCCTGCCCCCGCTCCTGCCAGCAGTAAAAGCGGCCCCTCCGTCTGGAGGACCGCCTCCTTCTGCTCCCGGTTTAATGTGTCGTATATACTCATGCTTTCCTCTCATTCTGCCGTCTCAAATGCCTCGGCATCCAATGTAGCTACCCCTCCTGAACATCACTGAAATTCCAGATTCTGATACTGAACTCCACAATCGGCGTATCACAGTAAAGACATTTCTTGGCCCCCAGCTTTGGCAGCGGCGCGCCGCAGTTAGGGCAGTTCAGCCCCAGGCCGGAATCCGCCTGATTCTCTACCACGTCCCGATCCTGTATGTAAATCATTTCCACATTGTACCGGCTCTGCTCTGTTCTGGAATCCGAACCTGCCGTCACCGCTCCGCCCTTCTGTTTATAATGACGGTACTGTACGGCTGACTGGAAAATAATACTGCATCTCCCTTTGATCCTGCGGTACTGCCTGATCTCCGTCCTGTGAATCACAATATCCCGGAAATGCTCCTCCGCCCCTTCATTGTTCAGCGCGGCAATACGCAGCTCAAGTTTTTCCCTGAGCTCACCGGTTGTACCCTCCCGTATTCTGCCGGCATCCTTCTCGTCGATGCCCAGAAGGAAGCCCGTGAGGACATTCTCCGCCCGGTTCTTCATCTCATCATAATGAAATTCCGGGAAATCCCGGAGGATCTGAGGCAGATACAGCCTTGTATTGGCCGAAACGGATTTCGGCGTCGTCTCCATCTCCCTGTCCATCTTACGGATACCCTCCGCAAGGGTATTGGTACCGAAGGCAAGCCTGGTGAAGTCCTGCACCTTCCCTTTGATCTTCCGATAGGCAACATAGCCGCCTCCCAATACTGCCAGCGCCAAAACCAATATTACGATAGTCCCAATCTGACCTGCTGTCATATTCCCCCTCATTCCGCCGTATAAACAGCGCTTTCCTCTTATGCCAGAAAGCCGCAGCAGCCCGTCTCCAGCCGAAGCTGATCCCGGGCCGCTGCGTGCCTCTCCTCACCCTTCCCGGCGTGCCGCCTGCGCGGCAGTGCCGACGTCCCCGGCACAAACAATCCAGGAAGAACGCCGGCTTTGCGTTTTTCAGGGTGAGACCTAGAATTTGTTAGACCGTGTTTTTGCTTCCTCGGAAGTACTTTTGATGCTATACCCTGTCGTTTTCGTCAAAAACATCTCCGCACTCGGGACAGAACTTGGGCGGATGTGCAGGATCCTCAGGCTCCCAGCCGCACTTATCACATTTATAAAGGGGGGCACCCTCCGGTTTCCTGCTTCCGCAGTTGCCGCAGAACTTGCCCTGGTTTACGGTACCGCAGGAACAGGTCCAGCCTGCCCCGGCAGGCTTGGGAGCTCCGCATTCCTGGCAGAATTTCCCTCTATTGTCAGCCTTGCCGCAGGAACAGGTCCAGCCCAGCACAGGCGCGGCCCCACCGGGCGCGGCTCCGCCAAAATTCTGCATCTGGGGCATCTGCTGCCCCATCCCATTGCCGCCGAAGGCATTGGCTCCCATCATATTATTCATCATCCCCATGGCCATCATGCCCATGGCGCCGTTCATGGCATCGCCGGAAGCATCTCCGCTGCCGCCGCCATTCGACATCTTCTCCATCATGTTGGAGAAGGCTTCCGTCTTTCGCGCCGCCTGCATATCCGCACCGCGGAGCATTGCCGTCTCCTGCCATTTCTGGAATCTCGCCTTGTCATCTGCGGGCATGTCGGAAGAATTGATGGTCATGCTGACCATCTGGATTCCCCGCAGCTCGGTCCACTTCCCGCTCAGCGCCTCGGAAAGTATCCCGCAGATCTCCTCGGAAAATCCCGGAATCTCGTAAGGGCGCACACCCATTGCGGAAACCTTTGCCAGCGCCGGCTGAAGGGAGGTCAGGAGCTCGCTCTTCATGGTGGTAAGCAGATCGGCCTTTTTATAGCTGTCCGTCACGTTGGCACACACATTGGTATAAAACAGGATCGGATCCACGATTTTGAAAGTATACTGCCCGTTTACCTTGACGGCCGTATCAAAATCAAAGCCCGTGTTCGTATCCAGCACCCGAAAAGGAATGGGACTGGGCGTTCCGAAAAGATTGTTCAGGATCTCCTTGGTGTTGAAAAAGTATACTCTCTGGTCCTTCCCCGTATTTCCGCCCAGGGTAAAACGCCTTCCCAGGGTGCTGAAGCTTCCCTTGATGCTTTCTCCCAGATTGCCGTAGAAAAGGCTGGGCTCCGTGGAATTATCATAAATGAATTCGCCTGCATCCGCACAGACGTCCACGATTCCTCCCTGCTCTACAATAATCATGCACTGCCCCTCATTAACAGCCACGATGGAGCCGTTGGAAATAATGTTATCCGACCCCTTGGTATTGCTGTTACGTCCCTGGTTTACCCGCTTCTGGCCCTTGACCATCAGTATGTCGTTGGAGATGGAGTCACAATAAAAGTACTCCCTCCACTGATCCGCCAGTGCGGATTGCAGCGCGTCCTTTGCCGCCTTAATTAATCCCATTCACTTATCCTCCGTTCTTGGTTTGTTTTAAATCATTCCCTTGCCTTTTAACCCCGTTATATTTTATCAAATATCTGCCGTTCCCTCAACTGGTTTTGAAAATATTGTTGAGGAAGCTTTACCAATTCCTCCTGATCTGATAAAATAGGGTAATTCCACAATAGAAACTGCTTTGCATTTTCTACTGTCCGAATTCCATTATACAATAAGGAGCGCGATTACACATGGGTAAAAAAGCCACAAAAGCCGCCGATAATATGTACTATCTTGCACGTTGCGAAGCTGCGGGGAACAACAGCGATTTCTCCAGCCGTGAAAAAGCCGCCGAACTGATTGGCATGGACCGCACCCGGCTGGCGCGTATAGAGCTGGACACCATTGCCCCTTACCCGGAAGAGGTCAAGGCCATGGCAGAAGCATACAACGTCCCCGAGCTCTGCAATTCCTATTGTGCCCGGGAATGCCCCATCGGGCGCAACAATGTCCAGGAGGTCACCATAGACGATTTTGACCGGCTGGCCTTAAAGGTCTTAGGCTCCCTGAAGGACATTGACACCCTGCGGGCCTCCCTGATTGCCATCTCCGAGGACGGTGTCATCGAAGAAAAGGAACGCCCTGCATTTCAGGAGATACTGGACTCCCTGGAAAAGATCAGCACCAACGCCAAGGCGCTGCAGCTCTGGGCCCAGAAAAACATACGCATAAACTAATGTGCGGCACTCTCCGCAAATTCCGTGTTCACAAGCTCCTCATAGGGAACCGTATTTTCCAATACGCCTGCGTCCTTTAAGATATTCTGCAGCAGGTCAAAAGCATCCTTTTGGAAAATAAGATCCGCTTTCCAGGTATCCTGGTCGTAATACCGCTTTACTATGGTAGTCAGCGTACCCATGTCGGTCTCGGGGAACTGGGGGGCAATGGCCTGCGCAATCTCTTCCGGCGTATGGTCCTGCACATAATCCATTCCCTTCTGCAGCGCATTGGTAAAGGCCTGCACCGTGTCCTTGTGCTTCTCCAGATAGCTCTTCTTTGCGGAGAAGGAAGTATAAGGAACATAGCCGGAATCCTCGCCCAGAGAGGCTACCACATACCCCTCACCCTTCTCTTCCAGCGCAGTGGCATGGGGCTCGAATTCTACGGTAAAGTCTCCCTGCCCGCCGGAAAACGCCGCGGCAGTGGACCCAAAATCAATACTCTGATCGATCCTCAGGTCATTCCCGGGATCAATACCGTTTTTCTCCAGAATATACTCAAAAACCATCTCCGGCATACCGCCTGCCCTTCCCCCCAGCACATCCTTTCCCTTCAGCATATCCCAGGAGAAATTGTCGATGGGTGTCCTGGAGACCAGGAAATTGCCTGCCCGCTGGGTCAGCTGCGCAAAATTAACCACATAATCCGCGGTGCCTCCCACATAAGTATACACGGTAGACTCGCATCCCATAAACCCTATATCCGCCTCGTCCGTCAGCACGGCGGTCATGGTCTTGTCAGCGCCAAAGCCGGTCACCAGCTCAAGCTCTATTCCCTCCTCCGCAAAATACCCCTCTTCGACAGCCACATAGAGGGGCGCATAGAAAATGGAATGGGCCACTTCGTTGAGCACCACCTTCTTCCCGCCGTTCCCGGAAGAAGCTCCGTCAGACCCACAGCCGGATACTGCCAGAACCAGGGTGAAGGCCGCCATACATACCGCCCCCGCCCTTTTCAAATTCAGTCCCTTCATACATACCTCCCAATATCATGATGCTCTATTTTATGGTATGGGAAGGCAAAAGGTTCCTCTATTTTTTCTTTGATTCCGATTTTTCATCCCCGGCGGATCCCTTCCGGCCCCCGTCCAGTTCATCCACCATCTTCTCAATCATCAGCTTCTTAATGTACACATCAAAGCTCAGGGTACAAATAAACGAAAACTTCCTCAGGAAATCCCTGCTTTCCTCCGGGGCGTCCTGAAAGGTCTGCTCCGCCGTCTCAAATTTCCTGACCACATCCTCCTTCAGCGCATTCAGCTGCTGCTTTTCCATGCCGAAGGCTTCCCTGTATATGCTTTCCAGATTAAATTCACCGTCATTCCGGAAGTACTTCTCCGTGATGGGCTTTAACAGGGTCTGTATGTCACTGATAGACAGAATACTCTTATAGTAATAAATAAAAATCAGCAGCAGCACATGCTCCCTGGAGTATTTCTTACGTACGGGCGGCGGAAGCAGGTCGTTTTTTGCATAGTTGTTAATCATGGTCTTGGTCAGTATCTTGTCCTCACCGGGATAACGCGCCGTAGAACGCAGCTTTTTATCCATGAATGTGGTGACCTGGTCCATATAGAGTTCAATATTCGGAATGTCCTCCGGTTCAATGCACTCAATACGGTCAAGGCTCGTCAATATACTGTTCAGCAGGTCGGCATTATCAATTGTCATATACACACCTTCTATCTACTTTTTAAAGATTCCATTCTTTCGTTACCGAATGCAGGAAGAACAAATATTACTCCCCGCCGCTTGCTTTTCCTTAACACCCATTATATAGTATTCAATACTACATGACAATACTTTTTTCTTGTCTGCCCCTTTACTTTAAAGCTTTAGTATGCTAAAATATAAAAAGTCCCCGGGACAAAGAGAGATCAGTGAGGTATTGTAAAATGAACAAAAAAATAAAGACGGAAGCCGTAGATTCTCTGTTTGATGCTATTCTTTGCCTGAAGACCCGCAGTGAATGCTACAGCTTTTTTGAAGATCTGTGCACGGTCAATGAGCTGTTGTCCCTCTCCCAACGCTTTGAAGTGGCAGCCATGCTGGGCAGCCATAAGACGTATCTGGAAATCGCGGAAAAAACCGGCGCTTCCACCGCCACCATCAGCCGGGTCAACCGTTCCCTGAACTACGGAAACGACGGCTATGAAATGGTATTCAGCCGTTTAAAGGACGCAGAAGACGAGAATGCGTAATACTGCACGCTTTCTGCACATGCCTGACGGCGCAGTCCTCCATAAGGGTAAAAGGAATCCCCGCAGCCAGCCGGCCCGGGGATTTTATGTATTCTCTTTCTTCAACTCATTGTTCAGGCCTTTGCTCGGTTCCGCGAAATGGCGGAATTCCGACAGGCTCTTCCGTCTTCGCCTCGGAGTTCTCGGCCTCTCTGCTCTCCGCTTCTTCCACTTCCTTCAACGCCTCCGCAATGGCCTCCTTGGCGCTCCTTCTTCCGGCCCGCACCGCCCTTGCAGCAGGCTTCGGCCTCCTTGTGCCGGTTTCCTGGTTCATATTGCAGCCGCCCTGGAAGACCGCCTTTTCATCGATGACAATAATCTCCGTATTAATATCGCCTATTACTCTGGCCGTCGGTGTCAGCTCCGTCCTTTCCGAAGCCGTGATATTGCCGTTGACCTCTCCGCCGATGATCGTCGCCTGCGCGGAAATATCACCGTTGACATTCCCCGTCACCCCAACGATCAACGTTCCCGTCACCGTCACATTGCCGTTGATACATCCGTCAATCCGGGCCGAACCCTTTGACGAAAAGTCACCGTTGCACTCGGCTCCCTGCCCGATAAGCGTCGTGATAATCAATTCCCTCTTTTTCTTCATGTCCTCAGCCTCCTGTACTGCCGCCTCCGCGGCTGAAATTCCCCTGCTCCTTCTGTATTAACCGCTGATCGCCAGCATTTCCATGGGATCAATATACGCCCCGTCCTTCAGCATCTGGTAACCGAGCCTGGTATTCTCATCCCCTATCAGGAACAATGTGGTACCCTGGGTCACACTCTCCCCCTGCTTGACCTTGATCTCTCCGGAGTTACGGTACACCGTCACATATCCGTTGCCATGGTCCACCCAGACATTGTGCCCATACTCGCTGTCATCGTTTACTGCGGTGACGGTTCCCCCGGCCGTAGCCACCACCATGGCTCCGTCTGTGGCAATAAAGATGCACATGGGATCCCCCTCCGGCGCCATGTCCATTGTCACTGCCCCTGTCAGAGGAAATTCTGTGGGCAGCGTCTGCTTTTCCAACTGCTCTGACAGTTGGTTTTCATTCTGCGTCTTCTGGTTTACGGTATTGCTCAGAATCTGTATCGTTTCGTTCAGCGATTCGATCTGACTCTCAAGCTCCGACTTTTCCTGCTCCAGCTGCGCAATCTGTGCCTGCTGCTCGGAAGAATCCATGTCCCGCTCGGTCCGAAGGCCCTCCGTAACATAAAAGTAGCCCAGGCATGCCCCAAGAAAAGCGCAAAGAACCAAAATGACAATCCATGGTCCCCAGGGGTGATAATGAATCTGCTCCACCCCGGCATTCACTGCGTCCGATGCCAGAAGAACGATGCGATGCTTCTTCCGCTTATGTCGTTGTCGTTCCATATAAAGCCACCTGTCCTGTTTGTGCTTGAAAACAAACTCATTTTACCATATGTATCTCCCAACATCAACGAGGATTTAACATCTTTGTAACAATTACCTAATAAGAAAATAAGTATACTATCTATTTTATACAATTTCATCTTGATATTTTGTCCATATTTGACAAATTAGTTATCTGCTTTGCAGATTTCCAGCACCTTCCTCCACTCCAGATGGCCGCCAAACAAGTCCAGGGCGCTCCCCACCGTGACATTCATCCTGTTTTGTCCCAGCTCCTTTAACAGGTACAAATCTTCATAGCTGTGCACGCCGCCTGCATAGGTCACAGGCCTTCCGCTCCAGGCGCCCAGCCTTCTCACCAGCTCCGCTTCGATTCCGCCGCCCCGTCCCTCCGCATCTACCGCATGGATCAGGAATTCACTGCAGTATCCCGAAAGCCGCTCCAGCAGCAGCTCATCCACCTGCTCTTCGGCGATTCTCTGCCACCGATCCGTGGCTATCCGGTATCCCTCCGCCGTCTTTTTGCAGCTCAGGTCCAGAACCAGCCTTTCCCTGCCTGCTGCCGACACCAGCTTCTCCAGCCGGCCGTAATCAATGCGCCCGTCCCGAAATACATAAGAAGTGACAATGACATGGGAGGCGCCGGCATCCAGATAAAGTGCCGCATTCTCCGCCGTAATCCCGCCGCCGGCCTGCATACCCCCGGGATAGGCCCGCAGGGCCTGCAGGGCCTGCTCCCGGGTCTGTTGATAATATGCACTGTCTGCCGCATTCAAAAGGATAATATGACCTCCCCGGATGCCCTGGTCACGATACAGGGACGCAAAAAAAGCGGCATCCTGTTCCGCCACATAATTTTCCATGGCAAAATCGCCGTCATCCTGCAGGCTCGCGCCCACGATCTGCTTTACTTTTCCGTTATGAATGTCAATACATGGTCTGAATTCCATGATTCTCCTGATTCCCCTCCGCAAAGACAGAAACCGCCTTTGCCAGGTCCTTTCCTTTTGTTTTTTTATGAATATTTTTGTCGTTTCCTCCACATAATATTCGCAAATCCGTCGCTGCACCTTTTATGGCGGGGCGGCAGATTTTGCAGCTTATCTTATATTTCTTTTTTCAGAACGGAGGAGACTATGAAAAATTATAAGCGATTGGCAGGCGCAAAAAAAATGCTTGCGCTGAGCCTGGTGCTGTCCTTCGTGTGTTTGGCTACAGCCTGTACAGAGGACGGCAAGGACAATAACTCCGGCAGCATGGTCGGAAACGGAGCCTCCACAGGCACAGGCGGCACGGGTACCGGCAGCACGGGTACCGGCGGCAATGTCAACAGCGCCGGCAATGTAAACGGCGGTAATTCCGGCAGCGGAACCGCAAATAACAACGGCAATTATAACAATTCCGTTACAGAGGGCAGCAATTCCTCAGGCAGCGATGACTCCCTGCTGGAAAATGCCGGCAATGTCCTTGACGACATTACCAATACCATTACCGGCAGCGGAACAGACAACACGGGCAGCAACACCGGTGTAAACGGTACAAACAACGGCACCATGAACAATGCCGGCAGATCCGGCAGTACCGGCAGCATGAGCAACACCACCAACCCCAACAGATCAAACTCTGCAGGCAGCGGCAGCAGCACATCCAGCTCTGCCAACCCCAACAGGACTAACTCTGCAGGTAACGGCAGCAGCACATCCAGCTCTGCCAGCCCCAACAGGACTAACTCTGCAGGCAGCACAGGTACAGGCAGCTCTGCCAGCCCCAGCAGGTCTAACTCTGCAGGCAGCACAGGCACAGGCAGCTCTGCCAGCCCCAGCAGGTCTAACTCTGCAGGTAACGGCAGCAGCACCGGCACATCCGGCTCTACCGTCAATACGGATAATTCCGGTACTGCGGGCAATATGAACGGCAGCGGAAGCACCGGCAGCAATACCGGAATCAGCGGCATGTACGGCAACGGTACCTCCGGCAGCATGAGCGGTGGCAGCTACGGCGGCGGCAGTACCTTCGGCGTTGGCGGCACGACTCTGAATCGTTAAACTGACATCAAAATGCGGTAAAGGCAGTCCTCAGGACAGGACTGCCTCTATCACATTGCTCATATCATACATCCCTGCAGGCCTTCCGGCAAGAAACTTTGCCGCCTGAAGCGCTCCCTTGCCGAAGACCCCCTTGGAGTACGCTGTATGGGAAAAAGTTACCACCTCGTCGGCTCCGGCAAATATGACGTCATGGTCACCCACGATGGTGCCCCCCCGCACGGCACTGATGCCGATTTCCTTCCGGGGACGCTTCTCCCGCCTTGCGCTCCTGTCAAAAACATATTCATATCCGCCGCCCAGCTCCTCATTGACGGAATCCGCCAGAGCAAGGGCCGTTCCGCTGGGAGCATCCAGCTTAAGCTTATGGTGCTTTTCCACAATTTCAATATCAAACCCTGCAGGTGCCAGCACATTCGCCGCTTTTTTGATAAGCTGCAGCAGCAGGTTAATACCCAGAGACATATTGGCAGACCGCAGAATCGCCGTTTCTTTTGATGTCTCCTCCACCTTTTGCAGCTGTGCCTCACTGAGGCCGGTAGTACAGAGCACGCAGGGCATCTTTTCCCTGCAGCAGTAATCCAGCAGTTCTTCCACCCTTGCCGCCTGGGAAAAATCTATGATACAGTCCGCCTCCACGTCACAGAGCTCCAGGGTTTCAAACACAGGATACGGATTGTGCCCGTCGTCCCACAGGTCAATCCCGGCGGCAATCTCCACTTCCTGATCTTCCGCCGCCAATGCGCTGATGGTCTGCCCCATTTTACCGTTACAGCCCCTCATGATAATTCTTGTCATACTCATCCTCCAATCAAGCCGTAATTTATCATGGCCTTTCTCAGACGTTCTACGTTTGCAGGCTCCATCTCCGTCAGAGGCATTCTCAGATGCCCCGTCCCCATCCCCATCATATTCAGGGCCTTCTTAACGGGAATCGGATTCACTTCACAGAAAAGGGCGTTGCACAGCTCCAGTGCCTTCAGCTGCAGGCGGGTGCTCTCCTTCACATTACCTTCCAGATAGGTCCGGCAGATTTCATGAGTCTGGGCCGGCGCAATATTGGAAAGCACGGAGATAACCCCCAGGCCGCCCAGGGACATGATCGGGACAATCTCGTGGTCATTGCCGGAATAAATATCCACACCCCCGTCCCCAAGGGCCGCCAGCCACGCAATCTGCTTAATATCCGAGCTGGCCTCCTTCACGCCGACTATATTCGATACTTCCCTGCACAGCCTTACCACCGTTTCCGGAAGGATATTACAGCCGGTCCTGCCGGGGACATTGTACAGCAGGCACGGTATGTTCACGGCATCCGCCACTGTCTTGAAATGGGCATACAGACCGTTCTGTGTCGCCTTATTATAATACGGGCTCACCAGCAGCAGTCCGTCCACTCCTGCTTTCTCCGCCTCCTGTGAAAGATAAACCGCCGTATCCGTACAATTCGAGCCGGTTCCTGCGATCACCGGCACCCTCCCGCCAACCTTCTCGGCACAGAACCGAATCACATCCAGATGCTCCTCGTGGGTCAAAGTGGAAGATTCCCCCGTGGTGCCGCACACGATGATGGCATCCGTCCCGTTTTCGATCTGGAACTCAATTAATTTCTGAAACTGCCCGTAATCCACTGCCCCGTCCTCGAGCATGGGAGTTACGATGGCCACGCCCGCCCCTTTAAAAATCGCCATGTCTTCAATTCCTCCTTATTTTCATCTGTCAGCCAAAGATTTCACGGCTGCTCTTTTCACACCACCCATGAGATGCCGGGAATGGCCGCGCATAAGCAGGCTCGAAAGGTTTCTCCTTCTTCGTCCGCGTTGCTCTGCTTCTACGCGGAAAACGCCGGCGCTTTATGCGCCGGCGATCAGATATCTTTCGATACGTTACCGATAGCGCACCATCCAAATACCCGGATGACAGTCATACAGTTATTCACTGTATGCCCAAGAATCGATCTGCAGGCCGTCTCCTCTTTCGGCGTCTTCCCCTTTTCCCGTCTCTCCCCTGCTCCTGCCGCATCAATCCGGGTACTTTTGAAAGGCGCAACCTCTATCTTTCCTTATAAATTATATGAATCATATCATTTTCTTATAACAATGTCAAGACTTTACCACCGGAACCGTCTCGATTCTGGAGACCTCGTCTGCCAGTGCACAGATTTCGTCACTGAGCCTGATCCCCGTGAGAATAATATTGGTATCCCCCCGACACTCCAGGAGGTTCTTTACATCCTCCACAGACACGATTTTCTTCTCCACCAGCCCCAGCACCTCGTCCAGAATCAGCAGATCACATTCGCCTGTGGCCAGCACCTTGCGGGCATAATTCATACCGTTGCGGATATTGCCGATTTCCTCCGCCTTGCGCTCTTCAGAAAGGTCCTCAAAGTTTTCTTCGGCCTTCTCAAAGCGGAAAAGCTTGATCTCCGGCTCCATTTTTCTTAAAAAGTCCGAATTTTCCTGGCTCTTTCCCTTGAGAAACTGGATCAGTACGACATGCTTTCCTTCCACCGCGGCCTGAACTGCCCTCCCGATTGCTGCAGGAGACTTTCCTCTTCCGTCCCCGGTGTATATAAATATCAGCCCCTTTGCCATAACAGACCTCCATGCTTGTTTGACCCACAAATGCACCTTAACCCCATCACGCAGACATCTGCCTCACACCTGCCCGGCCGCCCGTGAGCCATAGCGACAAACACAATATATCACATTTCTCCTATTTTGGCAAATACTGTATCAGCTTTCTTCCTCCAGACGCTCCAGCTTGCTTACAGAGACCTCAAACGCCACCCTTCTCTCCACATTTTCCTCGTCCAGCTTTTTCATGTACTCGCGGCTCTGGATCCTGCCCCATACCGCGCACCGTTCCCCTACGCTGAAGCTGCTGGCGTAGCGGGCATTTCTTCCCCAGCAGATACAGGGGATATAATCAGACTTCCCGTAAGGCCTGTTCACGGCAAGAAGCAGGTCGGCAATCTCTCTTCCCAGCGGTGTCTTGCGATAAATAGGCTCCTTACAGATAAAGCCGTCCAAAAAGATCTGATTTGTCTTTGAGCTTTCCTCCATCTCTTCAATGAAGCTTACCTCCCTGGCAAACACGGAAAGCACCAGTCGGTTCTTGCGCTCCTCATGGCGGTTATAAGAGCGGAACTGGCCGGTGATGCAGATCAGCTCACCCACATAATCCGCCGTCACATCCATCAGCCGCTCGGAAACCATGACCGGTATAATGTCAAAGCTTTCACTGAGCCGCTTGCACCTGACATCCATCATGTAAAATCCTTCTCCGTAGATTTCGTGGCTGTACGAGAAACCACTGACGATCTCCCCCATCACCGTTACCTGATTGTTTTCAATTACCTTATCTGTCATTTTTGTTCTCCCTTCTTACTTCAAGACTTTTTCCGGTAACACCGCCCCAGGGCTTTGGACCCTTCAGTGGATACTACTATTTATACAATAAACTGGAAACTTTTAGTACCTTTTTCCGTCGCGTTTTTTTGCGCTATTCCGATCTTTTTTTCGAATTTTACGGCGGCACAGTCCCTGACGTCTTCTGCGCAGGTACTTGCGCCGCGCCTTCAAAAGTGCTATACTGTTACGGTTTGAAAGTTGAGAGGCATACCAATATTGAAAATCAAAAGAGGCTGAATATGAAACAAAAACGAGAAGATGTAAGAAATGTGGCGATCATAGCTCATGTTGACCACGGCAAAACCACCCTGGTGGACGAACTGTTAAAGCAGAGCGGCGTATTCCGCGAGGGCCAGGAGGTTGCGGAGCGGGTGATGGATTCCAACGACATAGAGCGGGAACGGGGCATCACCATCCTGTCCAAGAATACCGCCGTCATGTATAAGAATACCAAGATCAACATTATCGATACGCCCGGCCACGCAGACTTCGGCGGAGAGGTGGAGCGTGTGCTGAAGATGGTAAACGGCGTTATCCTTGTGGTGGATGCCTTTGAGGGAGCCATGCCCCAGACAAAATTCGTGCTGCGGAAGGCTCTGGAGCTGAAGCTGCCCGTTGTGGTCTGTGTCAACAAGATAGACCGTCCCGAGGCCAGGCCCGACGAGGTGGTGGAGGAAATCCTGGAGCTGTTTCTGGAGCTGGATGCAGACGATGCGCAGCTGGACTGCCCCTTTGTCTTTGCCTCCGCAAAGACCGGTGTGGCCTCCATGGAAGCGGAGCAGCCCGGCACCAGCATGGAGCCCTTGTTTGAGACGATCCTGAATTATATTCCGGCTCCCGAGGGCGACCCCGAGGCAGGAACCCAGGTACTGGTCAGCACCATTGACTACAACGAGTATGTGGGCCGTATCGGCGTAGGTAAGGTGGACAACGGCTCTATCCGGGTCAATCAGGAGGTGGTCATCTGCAACCATCACGAGCCGGACAAGCAGGTGAAGGTAAAGGTCAGCAAGCTCTATGAATTTGACGGCCTCAACAAGGTGGAGGTAAAAGAGGCAGGCATCGGTTCCATTGTCGCCATCTCCGGCATCGCCGACATCCATATCGGCGATACCCTCTGCTCTCCCGACCATGTGACCCCCATCCCCTTTCAGAAGATCAGCGAGCCTACGATTGCCATGCAGTTCATGGTAAACGACTCGCCCATGGCCGGCCAGGAAGGCAAATATGTCACCAGCCG
>CAJTKW010000003.1:41788-57296 GCA_910577035.1 uncultured Acetatifactor sp. | reverse complement strand
GACACCTTGAAGCATTCCGTGGTATCCTTAAGGGTAGAAGAGACGGATACCACGGAATGCTTCAAGGTGTCCGGCAGAGGAGAACTCCACCTGTCCGTACTGATCGAAAACATGCGCCGGGAAGGCTACGAATTTGCCGTCAGCAAGGCGGAGGTGCTCTACCACACCGACGAGGACGGCAGGCGGACGGAGCCCATGGAGCTTGCCTATATTGACGTACCCAACGAATTTGCCGGAGCCGTCATTGAAAAGCTGGGGCAGCGAAAGGGGGAACTCCGAAATATGGGGACGATTTCCGGCGGTACCTACACCCGCCTGGAGTTCTCCATTCCCGCAAGAGGCCTGATCGGCTATCGGGGTGAATTCCTGACGGATACCAAGGGCAACGGGATCATGAATACCGTATTTGACGGATACGCTCCCTATAAGGGGGATATACAGTACAGAAAACAGGGCTCCCTGATTGCTTTCGAGGCCGGGGACGCAGTTACCTACGGCCTGTTCAACGCCCAGGAGCGGGGGACTCTCTTTATCAGCCCCGGGGAAAAGGTTTATGCGGGCATGGTAATCGGCCAGACCGGGAAAAACGAGGATATTGAGGTGAATGTCTGTAAGAAAAAACAGCTGACCAACACCCGCTCCTCCAGCGCGGACGAGGCCCTGCGCCTGACGCCGCCCAGGGTTCTCTCCCTGGAGCAGGCTCTGGATTTCATTGACACGGACGAGCTGCTGGAGGTCACTCCCTCCCATCTGCGCATCCGTAAAAAGATTCTCGACCCGCTGATGAGAAAGCGGGCCGGAAACCGAAAATAATCTATGATACCGTTTGCGGTATGGTAAGCTCTACCCGGGTTCCCTCTCCCACGCTGCTTTCCACCGCAATGGTAATTCCCAGCTGCCGGCATACCTTCCTGCAAAGATAGAGGCCTATGCCGGTGGCTCTTTTGTCTGTGCGGCCATTGTAGCCCGTAAATCCCCTCTCAAAGATTCGCGGCAGATCTTCTGCCCGGATTCCCATTCCCGTATCCGCAATCTCCAGGACCACTTTGTCCTCCTGCTGTCTGCCGCTTAAAGTAATCTTCCCTTTTCCGGTGTATTTGATGGCATTGGACAAAAGCTGCTCCAGACAGAAGGAAAACCATTTCTCGTCCGTCAAAATCCTGGCATTCCATTCCGGCACCTCCACCTGCAGGCCCCGGTTGATAAAGAGGACGGAATATTTCCTCACCGCCTGCCTTAAAAGCGGCGTCAGCTCATACTCCTCCAGCACGAGATCGGATCCCATGCTTTCCAGCCGCTGGATCGTCAGCACCATCTCCGCGTACTGCTCGATCTTAAACAGCTCCTCCCGCATCCGAAAATTGTTTTCCTGATCCTCCGTTTCCTCCAGCAGGAGCCGCATGGCCGCAATCGGCGTCTTGATCTGATGGGTCCACGCCAGGAAATAGTCCCTGCGGTCCGCTTCCCGTTCCTCCTGCCTGCTCCGCTCCCCGGTCCGTTCCTCGTCCACCGCCGTCAAAAGCCGCAGCATCTGCTGTTCTGCCGTCCTGGGAGACCTGTCGCCCTCCCAGGCATCCGCCGCCTCACAGAACTCCTGCAGGCGCAGCTCCTTTAACTGCTCGAACTCCCGCTCCGCGGTCTCCAGCAATCTGCGCTTCCGCACATATTTCCCGCCGTTTACCACCCCTGCCAACGTCCACAGGGCCAGGGTCATCAGCGCGGCATACAAAAGCATGCCCACGTTCTCAATATGGTATAAACAGCATGTGGACACAAACAGAAACACCGTTGCCAGATACAGGGCCGCAGCGGCCCGCCTTTCTCCCAGATATTCCCACCAGTACCGGATTTCGGACTTCCCGTTTCGAGATTTCATGCCTTTGGCCTTCATGTCACTCCCCTGTGCCTTTCTCCTCTGCCTCCAGGCAGTAGCCCATGCCCCTCCTGGTGTGTATCAGCTCTCCTCTTCCCAGCGCCTCCAGCTTTTTCCGCAGCCGGGTCATATTTACCGTCAGTGTATTGTCGTCCACAAAGCAGTCATTATCCCAGAGACGCTTCATAATCGCCTCCCTGGAAATCGTCTTCTCCGGATTTTCAAATAAAAGCTGTACAATACGAAATTCGTTTTTGGTCAGCTCCAGCCGCTTATTCTCCGCCAGGATTGCCGTGCCGGCCAGGTCCAGCAGAATCCCCCGGTATTCCATCACGCTGGTCTGCCCCCTGAAGGCATAGGCCCTGCGGAGCAGCGCCTGTACCTTTGCCCCCAGGATCTCCGGTTCAAAGGGCTTGGCCACAAAGTCGTCCCCGCCCATATTGACCGCCATAATGATATTCATATTATCTCCCGCCGACGACACAAATAGAATCGGCACCTGGGACACCTCTCTGATCTTCCCGCACCAGTAATACCCGTTGTAGAAGGGCAATCCTATGTCCAGCAGCACAATGTGGGGATCTGCCGCGGCAAACTCCTGCAGTACATTCCGGAAATCCTCTGCGCACACTACCCCATAGCCCCATTTCTCCAGGTAATTCTTGATCTGCTCCGCAATGACTTCATCGTCCTCCACCACTAGAATCCTGTATTTTTCCACCTTTTACCGTTCCCCTTCTTCCCCTCATAAATGTACGGCCCACAGGGAGCCCGTCAAGAGCTTCCCTCACTGCGCTGCCGGCCCTCCCGGCGGATAAAATCCTCATACAGGGGTGACATCTCCCGCAGCCTGCCCACAATCTCCTTCAGCTCCTCCGCCACAAGGTCAAGCTCCTCTTTTGTATTCTCCTCGGAAAGTGTCAGCCGCAGGGATCCGCGGGCTTCCTCCTGCTTCCGCCCCATGGCCAGCAGCACATGGGAGGGATCCAGCGCTCCCGACGTACAGGCCGACCCGCTGGACCCGCAGATTCCCTTCCGATCCAGCATAATCAGAACGGACTCTCCCTCCACAAACCGAAAGGAAAAATTCACATTGCCGGGCAGACGCCTGCTCCTGTGCCCGTTCAGGCGGCAGTATGGAATCTCCCCCTCGATCCTTCCGATCAGATAATCCCTCAGCTCCCTCTCTTTCGCGGCCTTTTGCTCCATCCTGCCCAGAGCCCTCACAGCAGCAGCCTCCAGCCCCGCAATGCCGGGGACGTTTTCCGTCCCTGCCCTGCGGTTTCTCTCCTGGGCGCCGCCATGCAGGAAGGATTTCAGCTTTATCCCGGAACGGATATAGAGAAATCCTATCCCCTTGGGGCCGTTCATTTTATGCCCGCTGGCACTGAGCATATCAATATGGAGTCCGTCCACCTCTATGGGTACCTGCCCAAAGGCCTGTACCGCGTCGGTGTGGAAGAGGACGCCGTGGGCCCTGGCAATGGTGCCGATCTCCTCAATGGGCTCCATGGTACCTACTTCATTATTGGCATACATGACACTAATCAGCACAGTGTCCGGCCGGATCGCCGCCTCCAGGGCCGCCGGATCCACCAGCCCGTCCTGATCCACATCCAGATAAGTAACCTCATAGCCCTGCCCTTCCAGATACCGGCAGGTGTGCAGCACCGCATGGTGCTCTATTTTCGTAGTAATAATATGCCTGCCCTTATCCCGATAAGCCTCCGCTGCCGCCTTCAGGGCCCAGTTATCCGACTCGGTGCCTCCCGCCGTAAAATAAATCTCCTCCGGCCTGGCCCCAATGGCCCCGGCTATCGTCCGCTTCGCCTGATTGACCGCCTTTCTGGCGGCAGAGCCCAGGGAATATATGGCGCTGGGGTTTCCGTATTGTTCGGTCAGATAGGGCAGCATGGCCTCCACCGCCTCCGGGGCCGTCCTGGTAGTGGCTGCATTATCCAGATAGATCATTTGCGTCCTCCTTCCGGAATCCATACTGAATTGCTGGGAATTCTTCCTATAATATAGCATCGGGGGGTTGTTCTGTCAACTGTGGAAAAGGAATATAATAGAAAAAAACATCTGAACGGTGTTATATGAAAGCAAAAACAAGCCATCCGCTGATTGTCGGTACCGTCATCCTCACCATCACCGGCCTGGTGAGCCGCCTCATCGGATTCTTCTACCGCATTTATCTCTCCCGCCTCTTCGGCGAGGAGGGCATGGGGTTATATCAATTATTAAATCCCGTGCTCTCCCTCTCCTTCTCCCTCACCGCTGCCGGATACCAGACCGCAATCTCCAAGCTGGTCGCCGAGCAGACCGCCAAAGAAGGCCGGATCTCCATGGGACCCATGGCAGCAGGGTTGAGCATATCCCTGCCGCTGTCCCTGCTCTGTAATGCTGCCGTCTACCTTGGAGCGGACTTCATCGCCGGCAGCCTGCTCCAGGAGCCCAGGACCGCACCCATGCTGCGCATTCTCTCCTTCTCCATACCCATGAGCGCCGTACACGCCTGTGTCAACGGCCATTTTTACGGTGTCAAGAGAGCCGGCATCCCGGCCGCCTCCCAACTGCTGGAGCAGATTTCCCGGGTAGGCTGCGTTTTCCTCCTTTCCGGGCGGAGCCTCAGCCTGGGGCAGGCTCCTTCCATCCACGCCGCCGTCCTGGGCCTGACCCTGGGCGAACTGTGTTCCATGCTGTTTTCCCTGGCTGCCATCCGCCTGGGCGGTGATAACAGGAAATCCCTGCCCGGCTCCCCGGGCCACAGAATATCCCCGTTGGGGGGACTGTATCCCGGCCTCCTGGCCATGGCACTGCCCCTGACGGCCAACCGCATTGTCCTGGGCCTCCTGCAGAGCGTGGAATCCGTATCCATCCCGGCCAGGCTGCGGCTCTACGGCTATGACAACACCACTGCCCTCAGCGTGTACGGCGTCTTTACAGGCATGGCAATGCCCTTCATCTTTTTCCCCAACGCCCTTACCAGCTCGGTAGCGGTGCTCCTGCTGCCTGTAATCTCCGAGAATTACGCCCTGGGAAACCATACGGCTGTAAAGAAGGCCACCGTAAAGACCATCAAATACTGCGGCCTCATGGGCGTCTGCTGCATGGCAGGCTTCCTGCTCCTGGGCAGATGGGCAGGCACGGAGCTGTTTGACAGCCCTCTTGCCGGCTACTTCATCACCACCCTGGGCTTCATCTGTCCCTTCCTCTATCTGGACACCACCCTGTCCAGCATTCTCCAGGGCCTGGGTATGGCGGGACATATCTTTGTCATGAACGTGTTCTGCCTCCTGATCCGCCTGGCCTTTGTCTTTCTGGCGGTACCCCGCTTCGGCATCACCGGCTATCTCTGGGGCCTTCTGGTCAGCCAGCTCACCCTTGGCATTCTCTATCTGATCTGCCTGCGGCGTTTTCTGAGAAAGCATACATAGTGTAGTGACCCGCTCATTATAAGCCGGCCGGCGCAGTTTACCCTAAGGCAAAAAAACAGACTCTTCCGAGTCTGTTTTCCTGTCAAAGCTTCCCCGTCCCTCACCGTCCCCGGCTTAGTTCAGCATTTTTTTCAATTCATCCATAAAGGTATTCACATCCTTAAATTCCCTGTAGACAGAAGCAAAGCGGACATATGCCACCGGGTCCACGGTCTTGAGCTTGTTCATCAGAAGCTCCCCGATTACCTGGCTGGAAATTTCCTTCTCCTCCATATTCATGACCTCATTCTCCACCTCGTCCACCAGACAAGTAATCTGCTGGGCACTGACCGGCCGCTTGTGGCAGGCCCGTAATACCCCCGCCTCCACCTTGGAACGGTCATAGGCCTCTCTGTTGTTGTCCTTCTTAATGATAATCAGCGGGATGGTCTCCACCTTCTCATAAGTGGTAAAACGCTTTCCGCATTCATCGCATACCCGCCTCCGCCGGATGGAATTATTGTCTTCCGCCGGCCTGGAATCAATCACTCTTGTATTTTCATGACTGCAATAAGGGCATTTCATGTTCGCTCTCCTTTTTTGACAATATTGCCTAAAAATTTATGTTTTTCATAGTTAAATTTAGCATATTCAGCAATGAATGTCAACTAAAATGATGTCCGGCCCTATCTGGCAAATATCCTTGAAAGGAATCACAATATCGGGCTCACAATTCAGGAAGTTGAGAATCTTATTACCGCCGGGGACCATAATTTTACAAATGCAGCCACTGCAGGGATCAAACTCCAGATCGCAGACCTTTCCCAGCTTTTTACAGTTTTTGGTATTGATGACATCCTTGCATTTCAACTCGGAAAATAACACGTTTTCCATCTTCTTTCCTGTCAATATTGTTGTGACAATATATGTTTTTCCCACGCCGAACAGAACTGAAAAGAACACGCACCGTCATGGAATAATTTTTGCGGCCGGGTACATACTACCACTATTGAAATCAGTATAATGCAGGCGCGAAAAGCGCAGAAATGAGGAAGCACATGGCACAGGGAAAAGTTGAAATCTGCGGAGTGAACACCTCCAGGCTGCCGCTTTTAAAGGCAGAAGAAAAAGAAAAGCTGTTCCGGCAGATCGAAGCCGGCGATACCAAGGCAAGGGAAGCATACATTGAGGGAAACCTGCGGCTGGTCTTAAGCGTCATCAAACGCTTTTCCTCCAGCAATGAAAACGTGGACGACCTTTTTCAAATTGGCTGCGTGGGGCTCATAAAGGCCATCGATAATTTTGATTCCTCCCTGAACGTCAAGTTCTCCACTTATGCCGTCCCCATGATTATCGGGGAGATCAGAAGATTCCTCCGGGATAACAGCCAGCTGCGCGTTTCCCGCTCTTTAAAGGACACTGCCTACAAGGCTATTTACGCCAGGGAGTCTCTGACCAGGCGGAACCTGAAAGAGCCCTCCATCGAAGAGGTTTCCGCAGAAATCGGTGTCTCCAAGGAAGACATTGCCTACGCGCTGGATGCCGTGCAAAGTCCCATGAGCCTCTATGAACCCATTTTCACCGACGGCGGCGATACGCTCTATGTCATGGATCAGATCAGCGACAAGAAAAATAAAGAAGAGACCTGGGTGGAACACCTTTCCCTCAGCGAAGCCATGAAAAAGCTGAACCCCAGGGAACACGAAATCATTTCCCTGCGGTTCTTTGAAGGAAAGACCCAGATGGAAGTAGCCGAGTCCATCGGGATCTCCCAGGCCCAGGTCTCCAGGCTGGAAAAGAACGCCCTGCGGACCATGCGCACCTATTTAAGCGCATAACCCTGTTCATGCCCTTGTACTCTCCCGGATCTCCAGCCAGGGCGCTATCGGGATCACCGTCTGTTCCCTGCTGCCGTTGATAGCTCCCAGCACGGCCTCCACCAGCCTGTGGCCCATGGTATTAAAATCAATCTGGATGGTGGTCAGCCGGGGACGGAATTCCCTGCCCAGCCACACACCGTCATATCCCGTAAAGGCAATGTCCTTTGGGATCCTTAAGCCCGCGTCCAGGGCCACCCCCATGGCACCAACCGCAACTTCATCGTTGATACAGCAGACTGCCTCCGGCAGTTCCTCCTGCTGCAGCAGCTTTTTCATCGCCTCCGCGCCGTCCATGGAGTTATAGGAGCTGTTGATCTGCCACTGGGGCCGAAGCTCCATGCCGTACTCCGCAGCGGCTTCCCGCATATACCATTTCAGCTGCTCGGAAGGATATACGCTGGACAGGCCGCCTAAAATCCCCATTTTCCGGTATCCCTGCTCTGCCAGATGCGCCACCAGCTCTTCCACGCACGCAGCAGCATCCACATACACACCGCAGCAGCCTAAGTCCGCCGCCCGGTCACTGCCTAAAACACAGGGAATCTTTTCGCTGATATTTCTTACGGCCTGAATAAAATCCGGATATTCCTCCCAGTTTATCTGATCCAGGGTTCCGCCGATGATGACCACGGCGTCCACCTGCATCTCTTCCAGCATCTGCAGATTCCGAATCTCGTGTCCGCTCCAGCTTCTGCCGTTACAGACAATGGTGACATAACCGTTAGCCGTCATTTCCTCTTCGAAGCGCTGATAAAGATAAGGGAAATATTCCTGATACACATGGGGAAGCAAAAAACCCACCGAATTGCTCCTGCCCTTTTTTAAATTCCGGGCAACGGCGCTGGGCCGGTAATTATACTTCTCCACCAGCTCCATAATTTTACTCTTATTTTCGTCGGAAACATAGCCGTTGCCGGATATGGCGCGGGATACCTGCGATGCAGATATCCCCGCCTCCTTTGCAATATCGTAAATTGTCACTTTCTTGTTTGGCATCTTCAAAAATCCTTTCAGGCGTATACCCTACTATATTACTTCAATTCCAAAACATTTTCAAGCCTGCCGGATCGGATTTTCACTTCAGCAGATCTTCAAACATCGGCTGTCAGACACATCAAACACAGCTCTTTTCACACTTCCAGACATGCCGCCTCCGGCGGCAGTGCCGATTTTGTAGGCACAAACGATCCGTGAAACCAAAGCGCATAAGTCGCGCTTGGAAGAATCGCTTCAGCGATTCTTCCAGGTGAAACTTAGATTTTCTTAGGTTGAGTTCTTTTCAACCTTAGAAAATCTTTTCACCTTTCACACTTTACTGCGCTGCCGACGCTTCCCCTTCCTCTTCAGGGGGATTTGCGATCTCCTGCATATCCGCGTCATAGTCGTGGTCCTGAATATCTGCCACCGCAGCCTCCAATGCCGAACGGTTTGCCTCCAGCGCAGTCTGGGGTGTCTGCTCGCCGTTGCCCAGGCTGTCCATCATCTTGTTTATCATCTCATTTAAATCCTTAAAGCCCATCAGCGGAGAAATCTGATTCTTCTGAGACAGCTCCAGGCAGATGTCCACTGCCGTGGAATCCGTTGCATTCTTCTCAAAAGCCGCCATCACTGCCTCGTCCCAATCTTCCTCATCGTCAAAAATCTGGAAAATCAGGTCCATAATCTGCGCTACCTCTTCCGGCTTCTCGATACCGTTCAGCATCATAAAGGGAGAAGCCTCCTTACCGTAAGATACATATTCCGTGCCGCTGGGTCCCTTGGGGAAGGGAACAAAGCCCCACTCATCCTGCATCTCACCCAGATAGCTGCTGGAAATCCACCATGCCTCGTAGCACATGCAGACGCTGCCGTCCCGGAAATTCCAGATCTGGCTCTGCCAGTCGCCCAGCCAGCCCTTCTGCTGAGGAACATTCTGCTCAAAGTCGGCGTAGAACTCCAACGCTTCCATGGCCTCCGGTGTTTCCAGGGCCAGCTCGATACCGGCATCTGTCTTCTTCACTGCATCTGCGCCGTTGGAAGACATAAAGCTCCAAACCAGATTTTCCCTCCAGTTAAAACCGTGTACGTCATATTCACCGTCGCCGTCCGTATCCTGATTTCCTGCCAGGGCAATCTCCTTGAACTTATCCCAGGTCCATTCCCCTTTCTCATACAGCTCATACAGATCCGGCAGACCGTAGCGGTCAAACAGGGTCTTGTTCCAGAAAATACCGTACTGCACGCCTGCGTCTCTTCTGCCCATGGCATACTGCTTGCCCTTGTAAGTACCGGCCTCCGTAGCCGCCGCGTCATACCAGGGTGCGGAGAAATCCACCACTCCCAGATCACTGACGGGCTGGGCAATGCCGCCCTCGATCAGCGCCGGAAGCAGGCGATAGCTTAAAATGTACCCTACATCGCAGCAGGGATCTCCTGACAGCACGCTGGTTACGTAAGAGTTAATAATCGCATCGTTTCCGTCTCCCACTACCAAAAACTCAATATTGCAGTTGTAGTTTTGTTCCACATATTCAATGCGGTCTGCAAATGCCTTTTCAAAAATGCTTCCTTCCGGATCCGGCGTCATATCAAAGAAGGAGCCGATTCTCACCGTCCTGCCGCCGAAATCGTAAGAGGGCTCCGGTGTTTCCTCCGGGGTGCTTTCCGGCTCCGATGCAGAATCACTGGGTGTGGAATCGCCGCTCTGATCGTCCGAGGATGTGTTGCCTGCCCCCCCCGTTTCGCCGCTGTTCGTCTCGGAGCTGCTGCCATTTGCCGGCTCGCTGCCGCAGCCTGCTGCTGCAGTCACCATTGCCGTTACCAGCAAGAGTGCTAATAGTTTCTTTTTCATAATGCTTTCCTTCCTTTCTGAAATAAGGTTTATTGTTTCTATGATAAAGGCCGTACAGACCGTTTATCCCACGATACCGGAGCGCTCGATCCCCTCCACAAAGTACTTCTGACATACCAGATACAGTATAATCAGGGGCAGAATCACCAGCAGGCTTCCCGTATTGTTCATCTGTGACGCAAAGCCGGGACTGACAAAGGTCATGCTGCCCCCCATATCCGAATATTGCTGGTGCATCACCGTGGCCAGGGAATTCAGCTTGTTCGCCAGCAGGCTGGCCTTGGGGATGTACATATTGGTGTAAAAGGAATCCGTCCACTGCCAGACAAAGCCGAATAAAAATACCGTCACCATCATGGGCAGGGAACTGGGCACCATGATCTGTATAAAGGTGCGGAACTTTCCGCAGCCGTCCACAAAGGCCGCCTCCTCCAGCTCCTTGGGCAGTCCTTTAAAGAACTGACGCAGCATGTAGATATAAAGCCCGTTCTTGAAGCCGGTACAAGTCACCGCCTGGATCAGCATGGGCCAGGGGGTGTCGATCAGGTTCAATGAACTCCCCGTAATGGTTTTAAAAATTGAAAATATATCAAAAAAGCGGAACTTCATGAACATGGGCAGCATCACGATCTGAGGCGGCACAATCAAAGAAAAGATCACGCAGCCAAAGAGCAGCTTCTTTCCCGGAAAGCGGAATCTGGCAAAGCTGTAGGCGGTAAGCATACAGGCCGCCATCTGCAGCAGGGACACCCCGGCGGAAAGCAGTGCCGTAAACGCCATGCTTTTCCAGTATTCCAGCCCCTTTAAGACCTTCCTGTAATTATCCAGGGTAAAGTGCTTGGGAACATATTTTACCGTAGCGTCGTACAGGTCTGACTCATTCATCAGCGAAACGCTCAGTTTTAAATACATCGGATAGAGGATCACAAAGCAGATCCCGAAGATAATCACTCCCCTCACCACTGCCAGAGCAATTCGCTCCATTCTGGACAGGGTCAGCTTTTTCCTGTTCCTCCTGATACCTGTTTTCTCCTTTTTCTGTATGGCATATGCTTTCACCAGCGCACCTCCTAATCCATATAGAATACTCGTTTACCGATGATTCCGCCCACAATGGCAATAATCACTACAATAATCAGAAAATAGATCCACGCCATGGCCGACCCATAGCCGTACTTGACATCGGTAAAAATAGTAGTCTTAATCATCTTCATCAGCTCATTGTCGGCGCTGGTAAAGGAATCAATGATGGTATAGACCGCATTCACCAGAATCAGCGGACTGATCATGGGAAAAGTAATCTTCCAGAAATTCTCCCAGGCCGTGGCTCCCTCCATGTTGGATGCCTCGTAAAGGCTGGGAGAGATTCCCTGCAGTCCTGCCAGAAAAATCAGAATCTGCACGCCGGAGGCAATCACAATATCATAGATTCCCAGCACCGCTTGGGAAAGATACATGACAACCCCGGACGGCAGGTTTGTATAGTTTAACAAAAATCCTGCCACATTAAATACCGTGTTGGCATCATCCGCCGAAAGCATCCCCTCCGGCCCTAAGGTGGTCTGCAAAAGGTCCGAGGTCTCCAGGCCCAGCACCACGCCGGAGGTCAGGATCACCGGCAGAAAGAAAATACTTCTGGCAATCCCCCTGCCCCTAAACTTCTGATTCAGCAGATTGGCCGCAAAAAAGCTGAAGATAATAATCAAAGGAACATTTACCGCCATATCCTTCACCGCATTTAAAAGCGCCAGATTAAACTTGGGATCTATGGTAAGGGCCCTGATATAATGCTCCAGCCCGCCGTCTGCCGCCCTTGTCAGCACATATCCGCTTTTCTCCACCGTCATGTTGCTGAAGCTGAAGCCGACGGATTTGAGCAGCATGGGAAGGAAAAGCCCAAAGAAACCGATCAGAAAGGGAATTGCAAACAGATATCCCGCCACCGCTTCCTTCCCCCGCAGCGTCAGCTTTCTTTTTCCGTTAAATTTGTGAAACAGTCCCATATTCATAGCCATGCACTACCCCTCCTTTAGCACCAGAAAGTCCTGCGCCCCCACGGTATTTCCCTGATACTGCACTTCCTGCCTGCCATAGTTGACAATCACCCGGGTTCCGTCCTCATAGATGGTACAGTAAACGTTCTCCGAAAGCTTCTCATGTCCGGTAATCAAAAGCCCCTGCAGGTTCCCCACAGCCTCGTTCACTTTCTGCCAGGCTGCCAGCGCCGTGTCCTTCCAGGCATCAAAATTCACGGAATACAGACTGTCAAACTCCGTATTCTTTAACAGGGAATTATCCCCGCAGATCAGCTGAAAGGAAAGACCCGCACCGGACTCTACGCTTTTTAAGAGCATAGTGTTCATATCCCCGGAAAGATTGACCGGCGTGCCTGCATATTCCCTGTACCCATGCAGCACCATCCCGTAAAAGGGAATCACCTCGTCGATCAGCTGCGTCCGATTGCTGTCTAAGGGTACATTTTTAATGTCCGAAAGATACTGCCAGGCGTAAACGTTGGCATTGCTCCCCAGCAGCGCTCCGCCGCAGCCCGACGCCAGCCTTTCCATGGCCCCACAGTTTCGCTCCGCCGCCGTCTGCCGTTCCACATAATGCCTGCTGTTGAAATCGCTGAACAGATCGCTGGCCAGATTTTCCACGGATATTCCCGTAAACCCGTACCCTTTGGTTTTTTTCAAAAAGGTCTCCGCCATTTTTTCCACATAATAAGGACTAATCATATCAATAGACGCCGTCCTGTCCTTGATGCCGTTGGGGATGAAATATCTGGCTGCCCTTGCTACCGTATTGTCATAATATCTGGGGCCATTGCTCTCCGGCCGATACCCGTCCAGCAGTCCGTCCTGATATACGTATTGAAGCTGAGCCGTATAAAAAACGGGAACTCCTGCCGCTGCCATCTCCTGCTGAAAGCCCTTCTGATTCATCCCTGAGGTTTTCAGGCACTTCAACGCCTTCACGCTCCCCGGCGCGCCGCCCTGAAGGCCGCCGCTGCTCCAGCCGCTGTATTCCAGCTTAATCCCCTCTGCGCCGCCTTCCGTCAGCTCTCTCACCGCCTCCGCCGCCTGTTCATAGGTGGTAAGCTCCTGAATCACCTTACATTTGATACCAAAGATAGAATCATATTTATCAATGGCTCCTATAAAATTGAGATAAAGGGGCGTGGTACTGCTCTCCACACGCTGATGAAATACCCCCTTCTCCAGCAGATATTCCTGATAACGGGAGGCCATCCCCGCATAATCCGCCTTTTCTCCGTGCAGGAAATAATAACGCACCTGAAAGCTTTCCGGAAATTCAGGCCGGGAATACATCTGAAAACTGTTATTCCCCACCATATCCCCCATGGAGATAGCGCCGTAGCTTAAATAGCCAAAGCCCGCATACACATGATTATAGCTGTCCGTCCTGCCGTTTACGGCGGCGTTAATGTCCGCACCTGCCGCACTGCCCTCCACAATGGCAAGGAAAGCCGACTCCCCGTTTTTTGCTCCAAAAACGGGCATACGCACCGTTACACTCTGATCAATGCCGGATTTTCTCGTCTGATTAACCAGATTTGTCTTATCCTCGCCGTATACATAGCCGATATAGGCAGGCGCGCCGGTCTTCCCGTTGTTAAAGGAGATCAGGGCCCCGCTGCCGTCCGGCACAAACAGATACCCCTCATCCTCCGGCCCTGCGGCTCCGAAATACTCCAGCAGATCAATGTCCACCAGATAATAATTCTCCGTGTCATACTCTACGGTGTTCGGATCCAGCTCTGCCACAAAGCTGCCGTTCTCCAGATAGTAAGAAACCGCAATATTGAACCAGGGCTTCTCGTTTATCGACTCAAAGCCGTTCTCCAGATGATCCTTTTCCATCTCTTCCGTCGTATACCCTGCTGCCAGAAAATACTCGGTAATTTCTTCTTTTTTATAATCCTTCACATCCTCCTTCAGTACATAAATGGGATGCTCGGCCAGAATCGGGTATCTCTCCAGATACTCCTGCAATTTATCGCTCTTTAGTTCCTCCTGATCCAGATACAGATACTGCCTGCCCGTACTCTTGGCGTCCTTTTCTTCCATCAGTGAGGTATACTGCTCATAACGCTCCTTGCTGATGATCTGCGGCAAAATAAACTTATCCGCCAGCTCACCTAAGTTATAGGTAATCCTGGCCCCGTTGGAAATACGTTCCACCGAGAACTGCCCCTCGGCCACCGCATCGTTATAGCTGTCCATCTCCAGGGCCTGAACCTTCTCGTTAAAGTACTGTACGGAGAACTGGGATTTCATCACTCCCTTATAATAGTTGCTGGCCTTGGCGTCCTCATCCGCTCCCGGAGGATTGGAAAACCAGACGTCCCCCGTATCCGTTACCTTCACGGCAAAATCCGCCGCTTCCTCATCCAGCCAAAGCTCCAGATTTCCGTCTGAGGCAATCAGCTCCATGCGCTCCGGTATCTGCCCGGCCTGATTTTGTGCCGCTTCATTTTCCGCCGCCCGGACAGGCTGCAGCGGTATCAGGGTACATAGCACCGCAAATCCTGCCAGAACGCTTATCGTTCTCAATAAAAATTTATTTTTCATGGTTTTACACCCCTTTTTACTTACAGACTTCTCCGTCACCGGAATCGAATCTCCTTATAAGCCGTCACGATAAAAGTCAGAAACTGCTGTATCACGCTGAAAAACAAAAGCCCGATAAACAGGATGATCGCCATTCCCAACAAGGTCAGCAGCGTGGTGGCCAGTGTTTTCTTCATGCTGTACTGATGAGTTATCATCATTCCCAGCACCAGAAGCGCTATGGTCCAGAGATAGCTGAAAACGGAAAACACATAATAGAACGTTCCTTCTTCGGCAGTAATTACATGGCTCACCAGAATTAACGGAAACTGGATGAGCAGCAGGGGCAGCAGGGAATAGCCCGTGAAGATGGCAATATCCCGCATCTTTCCCTCACCGTCCATCAGAGAGGTCAGGCACCAGTTGGAGACACACCAGAGGATAAAGAGCAATCCCACCGTAACGATGTCCACCATCATGTCCACCTCTTCCAGACGGTTCCTATTAAACAGAAATGCCGTTCCCTGCTTCTGCATCACCAGCATCAGCACCGTCAATACTGCAAAGGTCAGGGCTGCGGAAAGCGTGCCTTTTGATTCCCGCTTTAAGTCCCAGAAGCCGTCAAAGGGATGTGTGATTACATGGAAACCATAACCTAAAGACTTTAAATATCTCTGCACTTTACCTCACCTACCCATCTCTTTATTTTTCTGCCCGTCACTGCCAGCAGTCCGATCACCGCCAAAACCACAGCCGCCCCCATATACTTGGGGAACTTGGTCTGCATCTGCTCCTTCCGGTAAAATTCAAAGGCTCTGGTATAATATTTTCTGCTGTTTCCCAGCTGAAAATATTTCATGGCCTGCTTATAATCCCCCTCCCGCATGGAGCTCTTCCCCATGCCGATATAGGCCACCTCACTGTTGGCGTTCTGC